>NZ_JBAWYV010000090.1:0-13451 GCF_037143375.1 Rhodoferax sp.
TCGTGACCGGCGCCCAAAGCGCGGCCGAGAACATCATCAAATGCGTGCGCCGCTGCGGTCTGGAAGTGGACCAACTGATGCTCAACCCGCTGGCCAGCAGCCTGTCGGTGCTGACGCAGGACGAGCGTGAACTCGGTGTGGCGCTGGTCGACATTGGTGCCGGTACCACCGACGTGGCAATCTTCACCAACGGCGCCATTCGCCACACGGCCGTGATCCCGATCGCCGGTGACCTGATCACCAGCGACATCGCCATGGCTTTGCGCACCCCCACCAAGGACGCCGAAGACATCAAGGTCGAGAACGGTTTTGCCAAGCAAATGCTGGCCGACCCCGAGTCGCAGGTCGAAGTGCCCGGTCTGGGTGACCGCGGCCCGCGCATGCTGAGCCGCCAGGCGCTGGCCGGTGTGATTGAGCCGCGGGTTGAAGAAATTTTCTCGCTGGTGCACCAGGTGATGCGCGAGTCAGGCTTTGAAGAAATGCTCTCCAGCGGCATCGTGCTGACCGGTGGCAGTTGCATCATGCCGGGCATGGTGGAGTTGGGTGAAGATATTTTCCTGAAGCCGGTGCGCCGGGGTATTCCGCGCTACAGCGGCGCCTTGTCCGACATGGTGGCCCAGTCACGCGCCGCCACCGTCATGGGCCTGCTGGAAGAAGCCCGCATGGCGCGCCTGCGCGGCTTCAAGGTGGCACAAAAAAATGGGTCGATGAAGACCGCGTTCGGCCAGGTCAAAGACTGGTTTGTGGGGAACTTCTAGCCATGAAAACCAGAACCTGGCTGGCCCGTGCCAGCCCCCCTGTGCGCTGGCGGTGGGTCGATCCACCTAAGCCTGGCATCACAAATTGAAGCTTATTGAATTTTTGAAATTGTTAAATAATTGAACCCCCAAGGAGAGAAAAATGCCTATTGAAATGATTGATGAAGAAGCCTTTAACCAAGGCACCCAGATCAAGGTGATCGGCGTTGGCGGTGGCGGTGGCAATGCTGTCGGCCACATGATTGGCTGCGGCGTGCAAGGGGTGGAATTCATCTGCGCCAATACCGATGCCCAAGCCTTGAGCAGCAGCGATGCACACAAAACCATCCAGCTCGGCATCACGGGCCTGGGCGCTGGTAGCAAGCCCGACAAAGGCCGCGAAGCCGCTGAACTGGCGGTTGATGACATCCGCGCCGCCATCGAAGGCGCGCACATGTTGTTCATCACGGCCGGCATGGGTGGCGGTACCGGCACCGGTGCGGCACCTGTGATCGCCCGCGTGGCGCGTGAGATGGGCATTCTGACCGTGGGCGTGGTCACCAAACCGTTCGAGTTTGAAGGCGGTCGCCGCATGACCAATGCCGACAGCGGCCTGGCCGAACTGGAAGCGAATGTCGACTCGTTAATCGTCGTGTTGAACGAAAAACTGCTTGACGTGCTGGGCGACGACGTCACCCAGGACCAGGCGTTTGCCCACGCCAACGATGTGTTGAAAAACGCTGTCGGCGGTATTGCCGAAATCATCAACGTGCCTGGCCATGTCAACGTCGACTTTGAAGACGTGCGCACCGTCATGGGTGAGCCTGGTAAAGCCATGATGGGCACTGCGGTGGCCGCTGGCCCGGACCGCGCCCGCATCGCCGCCGAACAAGCGGTGGCGTGTCCGCTGCTCGAAGGCATTGACCTCTCGGGTGCCAAGGGCGTGCTGGTGTTGATCACCGCCGCCAAGGGCTCCCTGAAGTTGTCCGAGTCCAAGCTGGCCATGAACACCATTCGTGCCTACGCGTCGCCTGATGCGCATGTCATCTACGGCACCGCCTACGACGATGAGCTGGGTGACCAGATTCGCGTCACTGTGGTCGCTACGGGCCTGAGCCGCATGGGCGCACGCCGCACGGCACCGCCGCTGCAAGTGCTGCGCACCGGTACCGACAACGTGCCTTTCCATGTGCCGACCCTGAACACACCCGTGAGCGGTTCGATGGCCTCCAGTGGCATGGCTCCCGTGGGTCTGTCGCAACCGGACTATGGTTCGATGTCCACGCCGAGCGTCTGGCGCACCCGTGACCGTACCCAAGCGGCAGCCAAGGTTGATGCACTGGCATCGGGCGGCATGGATGATTTTGAGATCCCCGCGTTTTTGCGCAAACAAGCTGATTAGGTGCTTAAACAACGAACCCTCAAATCCCTGACCCGCGCCGTGGGCGTGGGGCTGCATAGCGGCCAGCGCGTCGAGATCACGCTGCGCCCGGCGCAGCCTGATACCGGAATCGTGTTCCGGCGGGTTGACTTGCCCGAGCCGGTGGAAATTCCGATCTCGGCTTTGGCGGTGACCGACACGCGGCTGGCGTCGACCATCTCTGCCGGGGGCGCGAAAGTGTTCACGGTGGAGCATTTGATGTCGGCCTGTGCCGGTTTGGGGGTCGACAACCTCTATGTGGACATCACCGCCGAAGAGGTGCCCATTTTGGATGGCTCGGCGGCGTCGTTTGTTTTTCTGCTGCAAACCGCCGGCATCGAGTTGCAAAATGCGCCCCGGCGCTTTATTCGCTTGCTCAAACCGGTCGAAGTGCGTGAGGGCGAAGGCGCCAACACGAAGTGGGCGCGCCTGGAGCCGTTCCACGGCTACAAGCTCAGTTTCGAGATTGACTTTGACCACCCGGCGGTGGACGCCACCGGCCAGCGCGTGGTTTTTGACATGAGTGTGGACTCCTATTCCAAAGACATTGCCCGCGCCCGCACTTTTGGTTTTACCAAAGATGTGGAAATGATGCGCGCCAACGGCCTCGCTCTGGGTGGCGGGCTGGACAACGCGATCGTGATGGACGATTACAAAATTTTGAATGCCGAGGGCCTGCGCTACGACGACGAGTTTGTGAAGCACAAAATCCTCGACGCCATGGGCGACCTCTACCTGATCGGCAAACCGTTTCTGGCCAGCTACAGCGCCCGGCGCTCCGGCCATGCCATGAATAACCTGCTGCTGCGGGAGTTGCTGAACCACCCGGATGCCTGGGACGTGGTGACTTTCTCGGACGAAAAACTCGCACCCAAGAATTTTGCGCAACTGGCGCGCGCCTGGTAAACCATGCTGCTCTTTCGCTGGCTCATTCTCCTGATGCTGCTGGGCGCGGTGGTGTCGTTTACGTTCTATGTGGCGACCGGTCAACCGCGCTACCGTGAGTACGGGCTGCGCACCCTCAAGTGGGCACTGATCGCGGGATTCGGGTTTTTTGCCGTACTGATTCTGGAGCGGATTGCTTAGACCACACAGTCGGGCGTTCGCTGCACTTGCGGTGCTCTCAGCCAGTCGAGAGCCCACTTTTGAGCCGCTGCCAGATTCGCCAAAGCGTCGGCGCTTGGCGGCTCTCCCAATTCAAAACGTTCACCGCGAATCGCCAGCAGCGTGCAAGGCGGTGGCGACTCTCCCCGCATCGTGCAAAACACCTGCATTACCGCTTGGGGTGACATGGCGTGCGTGGTGAAACTGGCATCTTGTGCCGCCTCTAACAGGGTTACTTCAAACGGAGTTTGGCACGTCAGGCTGGCATCAATGAACAGAACGCGCTGGCGTCCTACCAAGTCCAGCGCATGTTCAATTTGCAACTGGTAATCGTCAAGACATTCAACTTGGGAATCAGCGGCCAGCGCGTCGCGCAAGTGCTCAAGGCACAGGGGTCCCAAGGCATCGTCGCCCCGGCTCAGGTTGCCCCAGCCAAACACCAGCACCGGTGCCACCGCAGGGCGGTCAATCGTCATGCGGGCAGGCCGATGGCTGATGCCAGGTCGCGCTGCAGTTGGCCGCTTTGGGACTTGATGACCCGGTCAATCAACGTGCCGTCAGCCCCGACCAGCGCCACATCCAGCGGCATTTGGCCGAGCGCATGGGTGGCGCAGGACAGGCAAGGGTCGTAAGCCCGGATGGCGACTTCAATGTGGTTAAGCAGGCCTTCAGTCAACTCGTTCCCATCCAGGTACTCGCGTGCCACCGAGCGCACGGCTTCGTTCATGGCCTGGTTGTTGTGGGTGGTGGAGACGATCAGGTTGCACATCGTCACGAGGTCGTCGTCGCCCACTTCGTAGTGGTGAATCAGGGTGCCACGGGGCGCCTCGATCACGCCGACACCGCTGCGTCGTCGCGGGCCGCTGGCCATCAAATCGCCCGACAAAATAGCCGGGTCGTCGAGTAACTCCTTGATGACTTCGATGCTGTGCAGCATCTCGATCATGCGGGCCCAGTGGTAGGCCAGCGTGGCCTGGATCGGCTCGCCCTGGCCCCAGGCAATGAATTCGCGGCGCTCGGCTTCGGCCAGCGGGCTGGGGATGAAGTCGCAGTTTTGCATCCTCGCCAGTGGTCCGACCCGGTACCAGCCCAGATCAGGCCCCAGACTTTTGAGGAAGGGAAACTTCATGTAGGTCCAGGGCTTGACCGACTCCTCAATCAGGTCAAGGTAGTTTTGGTCATTGGCGCCGTCCACGATGATTTGACCCTTGTCGTCACGCGCCCGGAGCACGCCGTCGTACAAATCCATTGCGCCATCGGCCCGCACCAGCGAGAGCATGTTGGAGCGAAAGCTGCCGAAGCTGTTGTAAAGCGCCGGGTTCTGCGCGTGCAGTTGCTTGGCAATGTTGACGGCCTCTAATGCCCAGACGGTCATTTGCGCCACATCGCGTTGTAGCAGGGCGCGGTCTTCGGCGCTCACGTGCTTGTTCATGCCGCCGGGCACCGAGCCCGTGCCGTGCACCCGCTTGCCAGCGGTGACCCGAATCACCTCCTGCCCAAACTTGCGCAGCATCACGCCCTTGGTGGCGATCTCGGGGTGTGCCTGCACCACGCCCACGATGTTGCGTCGGTTGACATCCGAGTCAAAGCCAAACAACAGGTCGGGCGACGAGAGATGAAAGAAGTGCAGGGCGTGCGATTGCAGCATTTGCCCGTAGTGCATCAGGCGGCGAATCTTGTCGGCTGACGCGGTGACGGGTGATGCGCCCACGATCAGGTCCATCGCCTTGGAGGCTGCCAGGTGGTGTGACACCGGGCAGATGCCGCACAGGCGCTGCACCATCACTGGCACTTCCCAGTAGGGGCGGCCTTCGATGAATTTCTCAAAGCCCCGGAACTCGACGATGTGCAGGCGCACCTGTTGTACGTGGTTGTTGGCGTCGAGCAGGATGGTGACCTTGCCATGGCCTTCGACCCGTGAGACCGGGTCAATGGCCACACGGCGCAAGCCTTGCGTGACGGCGGCGGGGGAGGCGGTTTCAAGTGAGGTGTTCATGCTTAGTCGTAGTGCATCAAGCCATGGCCGAGGTGCGGTGTGCGCCCGGCCATGAGATCGTTCAAAAAGGTCCAGAAGGCATCGGCCGAGGGCGGGCAGCCGGGTAGAAAGTAGTCCACATGCACGACCTCGTGAATCGGGTGCACCTGGTTGAGCATCATGGGCAGTTCGGGGTCGTTGGGGATGGCGCTGCCCTTGCTCAGGCCGTTCCGTTCGGCGTAGGCGCTGTGCAGTATCACGCCCAGGTCCAGGTTGTTACGCTGCGCCGGCAAGCCGCCGTTGATGGCGCAAGCGCCCACCGCCACCAGCGTCTTGCACTGAGCTCGGAACTCGCGCAGCACCTGCACGTTCTCGGTGTTGCACAGACCGCCTTCGATCAGGCCAATATCACAACGGCCCACGGTCTTGATGTCCGTCAGCGGGGAGCGGTCGAATTCAACCAGCTCCAGCAGTTGCAACAGGCGCTCATCGATGTCCAGAAAAGACATGTGGCAGCCAAAACAACCCGCGAGTGAGACCGTCGCCAGTTTGAGCTTGCGCGGGGCGTGCAGGGGCGTCATAGTGTTGGTTTGAGTCGTCATGGTGCGTCTTCCTCAACCTGCTGTGAGATCGGTGAGATGTCAAAGCGGCGCTGCCCGTAGGGGGTGGCAAAGCCAATGCGCTTGTGCAAAATAGCACCGACCGGACAGATGTTGGCGGCCGTGTCGTTGGGTTTGAGGGCGCTGTCGGCCAGTTTTCCGCTGGGGCTGTTGACCACCAGGTGCGTCTGAATGCCGTGGCCGTCAATGGCAAAGACGTTTTTGCCATCAACCTCGGCGCTGGCGCGCACGCACAGGCTGCACAAAATGCAGCGGTTGAGGTCGAGCAGCAGATCGGGGTGGCTGGCATCGACCCGACGGTTGGGGTAAAACTCTTCGAAATGCGGCCCCTCCATGCCCATTTCATAGGCCGTGGCTTGCAGCAGGCATTTGCCACTTTTCTCGCACGATGGGCAAAAATGGTTGCCCTCGATGAACAGCATTTGCAGCACGGTTTTGCGCTGGGCGTTCAGTTCGTCGGTGTTGCTTTCAATGTTCTGGCCCGAGGCGGCCTGCACGGTGCACGCTGCGCCACTGCGCCCGTTAACCTTGACGGTGCACAGACGGCACGAGCCATTGGCTGAAAAATCCGGATGCCAGCACAGGTGCGGGATGTAGTGCCCGGCGCTGGTGGCGGCTTGCAGCACGGTGTCGCCGGGGCCAAATTCAACTTCCTGGCCGTCCAGTAAAAAAGTGCCCGGGCTCAGGGCGTCGATGCGGGTCTTGCTCACAATAAATTCTCCATGTGGGCCTGGCTGTCGTCACGTCCGGTCGCCAGACGCGCTTGCGAGACTTCAGCATCCATGTCAAAACCGGGCACAAAGTGCAAGGACTTCAAATGCCGCTCGTAGGCCGGGCGAAACTTGGCGATGGTGTCGCGCAGTGGGTTGCAGGCCGCCGCGCCCAGGCCGCAATGGGTGGTGCCGTGCATCAGCTTGTCGAGTTGGAACAGCACTTGCAGGTCATCGCTGGAACCGTAGCCCTGGCTGAGTTTGTCGAGGCGGCGCACCACCAGTTCGGTGCCGACCCGGCACGGTGTGCAAAAACCGCAACTCTCATGGGCAAAAAACTGGGCAAAGTTGCGCGCCACCTCAAACATGTCGCGCGACCGGTCGAACACCATGAAGGCGCCTGCGGTGGGCACATCCTCGAACCCAATACGGCGCGTGAACTCAAACGCCGACAGGCACACACCAGAAGGCCCGCCCACCTGCACCGCCTGGGTGTCCCGGGCACCGCAGTCTTCCAGAATGCGCCCGATGCGGGTGCCAAACGGGTACTCGTACAAGCCGGGGCGTTCGCAATCACCAGACACCGAGTGGATCTTGGTGCCGGTTGATTGCGCGGTGCCAATGCTCGCCCACCAGGCGCCGCCGTTGACCGCGATGTGGGTGACGGCGCTGAAGGTCTCCACGTTGTTGACCGTGGTCGGTTGCCCCAGATAGCCCCGCTCCACCGGAAACGGCGGGCGGATGCGGGGGGTGCCGCGTTTGCCTTCCAGTGATTCGATCAGTGCCGACTCTTCGCCGCAGACATACGCCCCGGCGCCGACATGGATGTCGATGTCAAAGTCAAAACCGGCCTTGCCCAGAATGGACGCGCCCAGCAGCCCTTGCTCACGGCGCCGTTGCAGCACGGCGTGCAGGTTTTCCAGCAAGTAGCTGTACTCGCCGCGCAGGTAAATCAGCCCGCGCTGGGCGCCCACCACGTAGGCGCCGATGGTCATGCCCTCCAGCACGGAGTCGGCATAGCTGGTGAGCAGCACGCGGTCCTTGAAGGTGCCGGGCTCGCCCTCGTCAGCATTGCACACCACGTAATGCGTGTGGCCCGGGGCGTTGCGGCAGAGTTGCCATTTGGTCGCGGTGGCGTACCCGGCCCCGCCGCGTCCACGTAACTTGGAGCGCTTGAGGTCCTCGAGCATGGCCTGCGGTCCGCGTGCTATGGCCGCCGCAATGCCCTGGCCGGGTGCGGGTTGGTGGCCCAGTTTGACGTCAGCCAAACGGATCGAATCATCTACCTGCGACCATACTGGCGGCCATTGGTCGGGCGGCACTTGTTGCTCAATCAGAGCCGCCATTTGCGCTATCCGCGGCGGTGTCAGGCGGGTGACCACATGCTTGTGGTTGATGAGCGCAGCCGGACCTTGTTCGCAAAGCCCGGTACAGGAGGTGGTGGCGACGCTGACGCGGCCATCAGCGCGCATCTGATTGGGTTGAATCTGTAGCCGTTGGCACAGGTCTTGTAGTAGCGCCTCGCTGCCGAGCATGCGGTCGGTGATGTTGTCGCTGAACAGCACGCGGTAAGTGCCTGCCGGGTGGGTATGAAAGAAGCGGTAGAAACCTGCCACGCCTTGCACATGGGCCAGCGTCAGGCCCAACGCGTCCGCAATCTGGCCCAGTAACTCTCGCGGCAACCAGCCCGTTAATTGCTGCGTTTCTCGCAGGATCTGAACCAAGCCCTGTGGCTTGTGGCCGTAGCGGGAAAGCACCCCGTCCAACTCACTTTGTTTGATATTCATGCTCGCCCAGTCGATGAACAAAAAATTCTCTAAAAACTAGATTTGACCCCGGTGTGTAGGCGATCAGCTTGAGAAAAAGCAAAAAATGAACCTATGACGCCTGTATTCTGGCCTTGAACAGGGCGCGGTGCAATGGGCAGATCAGGCCTCGCCAAGCCTGCTGTTCAGCGGCTGCGCCCGGCTTTGTATTTTCCGCTGCCAGCCCCCAGCGCGCCATCCGCTTGAGCCAGGCGGGCCATGGCCTTGGCGGCATGGGCGTGGGTAATAGCGAGGCCCAGCGCGTCGGCCGCATCCGGTCCGGGCAGGCCGGGCAGGGTGAGCAGGCGGCGCACCATTTCCTGCACCTGGGTTTTGTCGGCGCGGCCATAGCCGACCACGGCTTGTTTCATTTGGAGCGCGGTGTACTCGGCCACCGGCAAGTCAGTGAACACCAGTGCCGTGATGCAAGCACCACGGGCCTGGCCCAGCAGCAAGGTGGACTGCGGGTTGACGTTGACAAACACGATCTCCACCGAGGCCGAGTCCGGCTCGTAGCGCTCCACTACTTCGCGGATGCCATCAAACAAAATTTTCAGACGAGCCGGGAGTTGGCCGCGTTCAATGAATTTGGTGGTGTTGATGGTGCCGCTCGCCACGTAGCTGAGTTCGGATCCGTCCACATCAATCACGCCAAAACCAGTGGTGCGCAGACCGGGGTCAATGCCTAATATTCTCATGTGCTATTAAATTGAGAGCTGATTATGTTTGCTGAACAGGCAGGCCGGCGTAGCCGGGAAAAGCGCGAAAGTCGGTCAGGCTGAGGGTTTTAATCCTCACGCCAAAGGTGGCGCGGGCGATTTCGGCGGTCAATATCGAATACTCTTTGCCCTCGGCCACGCCGCGCGCTTTCCATTCGTCGGTCAGCTCCCCGCGCACGGAGATGGAGCGCAACCGTTTCTCGATCCACGCCTGCGGGTAGCCCTTGGCTTGGTACAACTCGCGGGCGCGGGCGCTGGCCAGCTCGGGGTTTTCGATTTCCTTCACCCGCTCGTAACCCACCTGGGCCAGCCAGCGTTTGAAGGGTTCGGCCTTGGGCGACGGGATGGACTGGATGATGCGGAACAGGCCTTCGGTGTTGGCGCAATTCACCCGCTGCGCACCGCCCGCCGTCTCAACCCGAAGGGGGGTGGCAATTTGCCCCCACCCTTTGGCCAGCTCCGGGTCGCGACGGCGCAGATCTTTGACATAACCTTCTGGCTGCACCGAATCGGTCAGAACGCCAATCACGTCAACAATGGCAAACCACCACTCCTCGTTATGCCAGACCCGGCGAATGGTGGTTTCTTGGAATACCGCAATGTGGTTTGCGGGTTCTGCGGCTGCTTCTGTTTTATTTTTCATGATGAACCCTTATGTTTTGCTATGTATTTAATAGCTTCTTGCGCTTATTACACTTGGGTTACAGCCTTATTAGGCTTAAAGTCAGTCTCGCAATGGCTTGCTCAAGGCAGCTCGGCATTCACCAGACGCCCGGCAATCACGCCAGCGCGCTCGGACAGGTAGCTGGAATTGGACAGCTTCTCGAAATACTTGGGGCGCGGCAGCATCACCGCCAAGCGGGCCGCCTCATAGGCGGTGAGGCGCGAGGCGGGTTTGCGAAAGTAATGTTGCGCGGCGGCCTCGGCGCCAAACACGCCCTCACCCCACTCCACGCTGTTGAGGTAAATCTCCAGGATGCGTTCCTTGCTCAGCAAGGCCTCCAGCAACATCGTCAAAACAAACTCCTGGCCTTTGCGCAACAGCGTGCGCTCGCCCGATAAAAACAGGTTTTTAGCCAATTGCTGCGTGATGGTGGAGCCGCCCACCACCTTGGGCGCGCGTGCTGGTTTTGCCACAGCGGTGCCTGATTTTTTGGACGGCGCGAGCTTGGCGACTTGTGCTTCGGCCTTGGCATTTTTTTGCCAGGCTTTCTCCAACGCGTCCCAGTCCACGCCGTCGTGGTAAGCGAAGCCATCGTCTTCAGAGGCGATCACGGCGCGCTTGAGATTGTCCGAAATCTGCGGGTAAGCCACCCACTGCTGGCGCCAAGGTAATTTGCCTTTTTCGTTCAAAATTCGCCAGGCTTCGGAGCGTTCAAAGGCGGTGGACTGCGGTGCCACCACCGCCATGCTGGCAATGCGAACAATAAAAAACAGTTGCAGTGCCAGCACTGCGGCCACGGCCAAACCCAACCAGCGTTTGAATGGTTTCATGGCCTTAGCCGATGGCTGCCCGCAACTCGGTCAAGACCTGTTGCGAGGGTGGGCGCACACCGCGCCAGATCAAAAATGACTCAGCGGCCTGCTCCACCAGCATGCCCAAACCGTCGCGGGCCACGGCACCGTGTTCGCGCGCCCAGTTCAGGAAGCCCTCGGCAGCGGGACCGTACATCATGTCGTAGGCCAGTGCGCCGGGTTTCAGGGTGCTGGCCGCAACCGGCACACCGCCCCCATTCAAGCTGCTGGCCGTGGCATTGATGATGACATCAAAATCGCCCTCCAGCCCCCGTAGATCCTGCGCGAGTAGCTCAGTTTTTTGTAGCAAAGCCAATGTGGCATGACGCGCCACCAGCGTGCTGGCCTTGGCCAGCGTGCGGTTGGTCACGGTGATATGGGCCGGTTGTGCCAGCAGCAGCGGCCCCAGCACACCGGCAGCAGCACCGCCTGCGCCGATCAGTAGCACCCGGCGACCGCGCAAGTCGACCCCGGCGTTGCGCTGGATGTCGCCCACCAGACCGGCGCCGTCGGTGTTGTCGGCCAGAATGGCGCCGTCTTTGAAGGTCAGCACGTTGGAGGCTTGCGCCAGCAAGGCGCGCTCGCTGGTGTGGGTGGCCAGGGCGGCCGCTTCAAACTTGAAGGGCACGGTGATGTTGCAGCCTTGGCCGCCTTCGGCCACGAACGCCTGCACGGCGGGCACAAAGCCGTCCAGCGCAATCAAGCGCTTGCCATAGCGCAGGGTCTGCCCCGTCAGTTCGGCAAAACGTGCATGAATCCACGGCGATTTGCTGTGTTCAATCGGGTGGCCCATCACGCAATAAAGATCAATCGTCATGGTTACTTGGTAGTGAGTTTGGTCTCTAAGGTTTCGTCGCGGGTGAACTTGAAGCGCGACACCACCCAGATCTGGTCAGCCTTTTGGTGCATGGCCTCGTTGAAGCGGCCAAACGGCGCGGCACTTCGCACAATGGCGTCGGCCCGGCGGTCAAGCGTGCGGCTGCCCGAGCTCTCGACAATTTCAGTCTTGAGGATGCGCCCGTCATGGTTGATGGTGACGCCCATGGTCAGCGTGCCATAGAGTTTTTTGCCGCCGACTTCGGGGAAGTTCTCGGTGCCTTTGTCTTCCACCGCTCGGCGCATGTGGTCGTAGTAGATTGCATACACCTCTTCGCGGGTAGCCGGACTGATGTAGCGTTTCTTGGGCCGGGCATTTTCCTGGTTGATGCGCCGCTCAATCTCGGCCAGCAGCTTGATCAATTGGCGGCGCTTTTCTTCGCGATCCTGCTCGTCGGGCGAAGTGCTGGCCTGCTTGGGATCAGGCGGGGGCAGGGCAGCCAGTTTGTTTTTGACCATCGCCAGCATCAGGTTTTGCTGCTCTTGCAAGTTTTGCAGTTTGCGCTGCGCTTCCTGCTCGGCGTCGTCACCCGTGACCGCCCGCAGTGACGGTGGCAGTGGGCTGGTGGCTCGGCCGGCCTCTGCATCGCCGCCACCGGCCATCGAGGCCTGGGCAATGGCTTGGGCTTTTTCAGGTCGCTCGGTGGTGCGGGCATTGACCAGAATCACTTCCAGCGGCGTGTCTTCAAACACGCGGTTGAAAGCCTGCGGGTCTACAAAACGCACCGTCAACAGCACGGCATGCACGGCGATGGAGGCGCCGAGTGCCAGCTGAAGAACGCTGAAAGAGCGCAGGTTCACGGTGTCGTTGTTTCCTGAATGACGGATGGGGTTTCGTCGGGAGTTTCGCTCATGTCCACCGCAATCGCAATCGGGCCGGCGGTGGCTTCTTCATCGTCATCACCAGCTTCGTCGGCGCCACTCTCGGCCTCAGTGACGGCGTCAAGTCGCTCAATGACGGTGCCATGGATGTCGAGCGTGACCTCGTCAATCTCACCCAGACGCACCAGCACGCGGGCGTTGCGTGGCAAACCGGCCGCACCCATCACCGGCAGCACCAGCGGCAGGTCGTCGGCGCGCACCATGTTGTCCTTGAAGACGGTGGCGGTGAGCTCGGTGATGCCGTTTTGCTGCACAAACTTGAGCGTCCAGAATCGCTCAATCGCCCGCTGGTAATCGTTGTAAGCGAAGTAAGCGCTATCAAAGCTGGAGATGATCGAGAACAGGTCGGCATCTTTGGGCTTGAACGGCGCCACCAGCGCGGCGGTTTTACCGTGGCGCGCGCAGGCAATGATTTGCCATTGGTTGACCAGATCGGTGTAGCGGCGCAGCGGCGAGCTACTCCAGGCGTAGCTCTTAACGCCCAGCCCAGCATGGGGCAAAGCGCGCGTGCCCATGCGCACCTTGACGCCCGGCAACATCGACGCCTGGCTGCGGTAAATACCGGGCACGCCCAGCTCCGCCATCCAGCTGCCCCAGGTGCTGTTGGCCAAAATCATGGCCTCGGACACGATCAGGTCCAGCGGCGCACCGCGCATCCGGATGCTGATCTGCACTTGCTCGGTGCCCTGCGGCTCGGCGCCGTCGTTGCCGACCAGCTTGAAGTTGTAATCAGGCCGGTTGAAGTTCTCCGGCTTGCCGCGCACCACTTCGCGCTTGGCTTTCAGGTCTTTGGCGAGGCGGTGCAAAAATGATAGCTGCTCACGCTTATGCAGCAAGGGCTGCGGGTCGATTTGGTGTAAAAACTCAGGGTTTTCCAGCCACTCGGTGGTGACGATGGCATCGAGCTGGTCGTGGCGCAAATTGGCGCCGATGTGCACGCGCTCCAGCTTGGTCTCGGTGCCGGTGATGGTCAGCGTGGCTTCGTCCAGCGTCACATACAAAGACACCGCCGGGCAGTCGCGACCCTCCATCAGCGTGTAGGTTTGCACCACGTCGTCGGGCAGCATCGTGACTTTGTAGCCCGGCAT
>NZ_JBAWYV010000091.1:0-13027 GCF_037143375.1 Rhodoferax sp.
CCCCAGCGCATGGCTTGCACGCTGTGCGGGCTGTCGGCGTCGGGCGGGCCGAACATGGCCAGGCACTTCCACCAGAAGCGGTTGACTGCGTCCTGCACCATGGCTTTTTGCTCAGCGGTACCCTTCATCATCACCAGCAGGGCTTCATAGCCCTGGCGCTGGTGAAAAGACTCTTCCTTGCAAACGCGGATCATGGCGCGGGCATACGGGCCATACGAGCAGCGGCACAGCGGGATCTGGTTGCTGATCGCAGCGCCATCTACCAGCCAGCCGACCACACCGACATCGGCCCAATTGAGCGTGGGGTAGTTGAAGATCGAGCTGTACTTGGCTTTGCCGCTGTGCAGACCTTCAAGCATCTGGTCCCGGCTGGTGCCCAGCGTTTCGGCCGCACTGTAAAGGTAGAGGCCGTGGCCGCCTTCGTCCTGCACCTTGGCAATCAGAATCGCCTTGCGCTTGAGACTTGGCGCCCGGCTGATCCAGTTGCCTTCGGGCAGCATGCCCACGATTTCGCTGTGGGCGTGCTGACTGATCTGGCGCACCAGCGTCTTGCGGTAGGCCTCGGGCATCCAGTCTTGTGGTTCGATCTTGCCGTCGGCGTCCACCTTGGCATCAAAACGGGCCTGAAATTCAGGGTTTTCAGCCGTCGGGGCCACGGGCACCGACTTCAGACCGGGGCTGTCCGGCACATTAAAAGACTGTGTGTACATAGTGTCTTGTCTCCTGTGAATGGGTAAATTTTTAGTTAAATAAGCCAGGCTGGCGTGCGCTTCTCAAGGAAAGAAGCAATGCCATTTTTGGCTTCATCGGTGGCCCGTTGCCGGGCAATTCGTTGGGCGGTTTCTTCGAGCACCGCGTCGTCAATCGGGCGACCGCTGACGGCCGTGATCAGTTGCTTGGCCGCTTTTTGCGCCTGCGGTGCGCCACCAATCAGCGCCTCCACCAGCTTCGCCAGCGTGGCATCCAGCGCCTCAAGGGGCGTCACTTCGTTGATCAGTCCGATGGCCAGGGCCTTCTCGGCAGAAATCCGCTCAGCCGTCTGAAAGTAGCGCAGCGACTGGCGCGGCCCAATGGCACGCAGCACGTAAGGGCTGATAACCGCCGGAATAATGCCGAACTTAACCTCCGAGGTGGAGAACACTGCATCGCTTGTGGCCACCGCCATGTCACAGGCAGCCGCCAAACCGGTGCCCCCGCCCAGCGCCGCCCCTTGAATGCGGGCGATGGTGGGCTTGGACATTTCCGACAGCGCCCGCAACATGCGGGCAAAACGGCGGGCATCGTTCAGGTTTTCAGCCTCGCCATGCGCCGAGGCGCGCTGCATCCACTTCAGATCGGCTCCGGCTGAAAAATGCCGCCCCCGGCCCGCCAGTACCACCACGCGTACCGATGCGTCCACGTCCAGCTCGGCGCAGGCCTGACCCAGATCGGCAATCAGCTGCTCGTTGAAGGCGTTAAACACCTCCGGCCGATTCATCCAGATCGTGGCAACCCGGCCGTTGCGTTCAATTTCCAGGGTTTCAAACATAGGAGGCAATTACTTGGCCATCGTCCAGTCGTTGTTCTTGATTTCCAGCATGTTGAACGCTGTGAGATCAAGACCCAAATGGTCCGTGGCTGACATATTGACTTTGCCGCCGGTGCCAATGAAACCCTTGGTGGCTTCAATCGCATCGCGCACCTTGGATTTATCAGTGCTGTTGGCGCGCTTGATGGCATCAACCGCAATCATTAGCCCGTCGTAAGCATGGCCGCCAAAGGTGGACACATCTGTTTTCCATTTTTCGGTGAATGCCTTGGTGTAAGCCATGGTCACCGCTTTCTGCGGGTCAGAGGCGGCCAGCTTGTCAGCAATCAACAAGGCGGCAGCTGGCAGGCGAACGCCTTCAGCAGCAGGGCCGGCGAGCTTGATGAATTCTTCAGACGCGACACCGTGGGCGTGGTACAGCGGCAAGGTCATGCCCAGCTGCTTGTAGTTCTTGGTGACGATGGCGGGGCCTTGGCCGAGACCAAACACAAACAGCGCTTGCACACCCGCTGTGTTCTTGATTTTGGTCAGCTGTGGGCTGGAGTCGGTGTCTTTGGGGCCGTAGGTTTCATTGGCCACCAGGGTGATGCCGTACTTGGCGGCAACGCCTTCGGTTTCTTTCTTGCCCGAGTTGCCAAAACCACTGGTCTCAGACAACAAGGCCACTTTGGTCAAGCCACGCTTTTTCATGTCTTCGAACACTTTTTCAGCGGCCATGCGGTCGGTGTGTGGCGTCTTGAAGACCCACTTCTTCACTGGTTCCACAATCACAACAGCGCCTGCCAGCGAGATGAAGGGAATGTTGGCTTTTTCAACCAGCGGCACCATCGACATGGTGGAGCCGGTGGTGGTGCCGCCGACCAGAATATCAACCTTGTCGTCGTCGATCAGGCGCTTGGCAAAGCCGTTGGCCTTGTTGGCGTCACTGCCGTCGTCGTAATGAACGAGTTGCAGTTGGCGACCAATGACGCCGCCTTTTTTGTTGAGCTCGTCCACATACATCTGCAAGGTTTTCAGTTCCGGGTCGCCCAGAAAAGCGGCCGGGCCGGTGACCGACAACACGGAGCCAATCTTGATCGGGTCGGCCGCGAAGGCGCTGATGGCCCCCATGACCAGAGTGGCAGCGAGGGCGAGTTTTTTCAGTTTGAATTTCATGGTTTTGTCTCCTGTTATAAAAATTAAATACGTTCAATAATCATTGCAATGCCTTGACCCACACCGATACACATCGTGCAAAGCGCATAACGCCCGCCACGCCGTTCCAGTTCGTACATCGCGGCCGTCACCAGACGCGCACCGCTCATGCCCAGCGGATGCCCCAGGGCAATCGCACCGCCGTTCGGATTCACCCGCGCCTCGTCGTCTGCCAGACCGAGGTCGCGTAAAACAGCGAGTCCTTGTGCCGCAAAGGCTTCGTTGAGTTCAATCACGTCCATCTGGGCCAGCGTCAAACCGGCCTTGGCCAGTACTTTGCGCACCGCTGGCGCCGGGCCAAAACCCATGATGCGAGGCGCCACACCGGCCGTCGCCATCGCCACCACACGGGCACGCGGCGTGAGGCTGTGCAACCGGGCCGCCGACTCGGAAGCCAGTAGCAGCGCACAGGCGCCGTCATTGACACCGGAGGCATTGCCCGCCGTTACCGACAGGTCGGGGCCATTCACCCCTTTGAGCTTGGCCAGCATCTCCAGCGTGGTTTCAGGGCGCGGATGTTCATCGGTGTCGACGACGAGGGGCTCGCCCTTTTTGCACGGAATCAGCACCGGCACGATTTCAGCAATGAACCGACCGGCGGCATGGGCTGCCGCCCAGCGCTGCTGCGAACGCACGGCAAAGGCGTCCTGGTCAGCGCGTGAGATACCGAAGTCTTGCGCCACGTTGTCGGCCGTTTGCGGCATCGAATGGACCTCGTACAACTTCTTCATCTGCGGGTTAACGAAACGCCAGCCGATGGTGGTATCAAAAATGGCGGCGTTGCGCGAGTAAGCGCTTTCGGCCTTGCCCATGACGAAGGGCGCACGCGACATGCTCTCGACGCCACCGGCAATCATCAGTTCGGTCTCGCCCGATTTAATCGATCGGGCCGCCAGTCCGACCGCGTCCATGCCCGAGCCGCACAGGCGGTTGAGGGTGGTGCCCGGCACGTCAATCGGCAAACCGGCCAGTAAGCCGGACATGCGCGCCACATTGCGGTTGTCTTCTCCAGCCTGGTTGGCACAGCCGTAGATGATGTCGTCCACCTGTTTCCAGTCAACCTGAGGGTTGCGCTCCATCAGTGCCTTGAGCGGCACGGCACCGAGGTCGTCAGGGCGCACGCTGGCCAGAGCGCCGCCGTAGCGGCCAATGGGGGTGCGAATGGCATCGCAGATAAAAGCTTCAGTCATAGAACCCGTGATAAATCCACGCCTACTTGATATTAAAAAGATAGCTGCTCACGCATACTGCATAAGGGCTAGAGGTCTAAAATGCTTATAAACCTATCAAAAGCCCTTAAACCTGCTTGGGCCGCTCATCAATCACCCGACGGGCCTTGCCGGTCAAAGTGCGCGGAATGGCCTCGTGCGCCAGCACCGTCACCTTGGTGGAAATACCGGCGATGGTTTTGATGTGGTGCTGCATTTCCTTGCTGATCGCCTGAATCTCGGCCGGCGACAGGTGGCCGGAAAACTCGCGCTGCAGTTCACAACGCACTTCGACGTTGTCCAGGTGGCCGTCACGGGTGAGCAGAATCTGGTAGTTGCCCGCCAGGCGCTTGTCTCGCAGAATTTGTTCTTCAATCACGCTCGGGAACACATTGACGCCGCGCACGATCAGCATGTCATCGGTGCGCCCGGTGATGCGGTCCATGCGACGGAAACTGCGCGAGGTCGGTGGCAACAAGCGGGTCAGATCCCGGGTGCGGTAGCGAATCACCGGCATGGCTTCTTTGGACAGCGAGGTGAACACCAATTCGCCCTCCTCGCCATCGGCCACCACTTCGCCGGTGTCCGGGTTGATTATTTCGGGGTAGAAATGGTCTTCCCAAATGACCGGGCCGTCTTTGGATTCGATGCACTCGCACGCCACACCAGGCCCCATCACTTCGGTCAAGCCGTAGATGTCAATGGCGTCAATGCCCAGCTTGCGCTCGATCTCGTCGCGCATGCCGTGGCCCCAGGGCTCAGCGCCAAAGATGCCGATCTTGAGGGAAATATCTTCGGGCTTGATGCCCTGGCGCTCAAACTCTTCGGCAATCACCAGCGAGTAGGAGGGCGTCACCATGATGATTTCGGGCTGAAAGTCCTGAATCAACTGCACCTGTTTCTCCGTCTGGCCACCCGACATAGGCACCACCATGCAACCCAGACGCTCCGCACCGTAGTGGGCCCCCATGCCGCCGGTGAACAAGCCGTAACCGTAGGCAATGTGGCAGGTGTCCCCCGCCCGGCCACCAGCGGCGCGGATCGAGCGTGCCACCAGATTGGCCCAGTTGTCGATGTCTTTGAGGGTGTAACCGACCACGATCGGTTTGCCGGTGGTACCCGATGAAGCGTGAACGCGGGCAACTTTCGTGCGCGGCACGGCAAACAGGCCAAACGGGTAGTTGTCACGCAGGTCGATCTTGGTGGTGAACGGAAACTTGGCGAGATCTGCCAGCGTTTTCAGGTCATCCGGGTGCACGCCTTGGTCGTCGAATTTCTTTTTGTAGTGCGGTACGTTGTCGTAGGCGTGCTTCAAGGTCCACTTCAAGCGTTCGAGTTGCAGGGCGGCGATCTCGTC
Organism: Rhodoferax sp.; assembly: GCF_037143375.1. Lineage (GTDB taxonomy): Bacteria > Pseudomonadota > Gammaproteobacteria > Burkholderiales > Burkholderiaceae_C > Rhodoferax. The sequence continues at coordinate 5,288 of NZ_JBAWYV010000091.1, forward strand.
GCGGCTGGCGGTCTCGATGTGCTCAAGATCACCGGGCATAGGTTTTTTGGCGGTCATGGGTGTCTCCTCGTTTTAATGTATTGATCAGGCGTTGTTGACTTGCTTCAGTCCATCGATCACTTCGCCTTTGATGCGGTAGCTTTTGCCCCGGAACAGGGCAATGGTTTTGCCACCCTGGATGCGCACGGTGACGTCATACACACCGGTGCGACCCGAGAGCGAACGCTCGACCGCCTCGGCTTCAAGAATGTCGTGTTCGTGGGCCGGCGCCAGAAAATCAATGCTGCAACCCGATGCCACCGTGTTCTGGTTGTAGCTATTGCACGAGTAGGCAAAGGCGCTGTCGGCCAGCGTAAAGATGTAGCCGCCATGGCAAATATGGTGGCCATTGACCAGGTCCGAACGCACCGGCATCGACAGCAGTGCGTAGCCCGGTTTGATTTTGAGAATCTGCATATTCAGCGCATTGGTGGCGCGGTCACGCGACCACATCGTGGCGGCAACTTCTTCGGCCAAGGCCTGGGGGTCAGCGTGCTTTTCAGTCATGGAAATTCTTCTTTGAATAAACTTTGTGTTGAATCAGGGGCGAGAGACGGTAGCGGTCTTCACCGTAGGTTTGACTGAGGTGGTTAAGCACCAGGCTGATGTTGTGCAGGCCCACCACATCGGCCCAGGCCAGTGGCCCGCAGGGGTAGTTCACGCCGAGCCGCATGGCGGCATCGGCACCTTGGGCATTGCAAACCCCTTGGTTAACCGCATCTGCCGCCTCATTGGCCAACATGGCCACGGTGCGCATCACCGCCAAGCCCGGTACATCATTGAACCGCGAAACAGCGAAACCAGCGGATTGCAGCAAGCCAATCGCCTGAGCGGCAGCGGCGTCGTCACAGGCCTCAGCCACACTGAGCGCCAACCGGGTCGCGGTGTTGTAGTCCAGTGCCAGATCAATCAGCACGGTGTTGGCAGTGCCCGACTCAAAAGCCCGGCGCGTCGCGGTGCGGCCATCGGTGACATAGACCCACGCATCACCGGCTTGCGCCAACAAATCACCCTTCGCTGGCGACTGGGTAAAAGCTACTTTATTAGCTTGCAGGCGAGCCGCCAAGGCCTTGGCCACGATGGATTCACCATAGACCACGATGTGCGTGGGCGTGGCTTTGGCAGACTCGGTCGCGGGTGCGGGGCGAACCGCATCAGCGCTGTAGTCGTAAAAACCACGACCGGTTTTTTTGCCCAAATAACCCGCATCGACCAGTTCTTGCTGAACCAGCGAAGGCAGAAAACGCGGGTCATTAAAAAACGCATTCCAGACCGAACGCGTCACCGAAAAGTTAACGTCATGGCCGATCATGTCCATCAACTCAAACGGCCCCATGCGAAAGCCACCGGCTTCGCGGCAGCAGGCATCAAAGGTAGCCGTGTCAGCGCCGCCCTCGGCCAACACCCGCATGGCTTCGGCGTAATACGGTCGCGCCACACGGTTCACAATAAAACCGGGCGTCGATTTGGCATGCACGGCGGTCTTGCCCCAGGCGGTGGCGGTGGCAAACAGGGTTTGCGCCACGCTCTCCTCGGTGGCCAGTCCCGACACCACTTCGACCAGCGCCATCAAAGGGGCTGGATTGAAAAAATGCAAACCCGCCAAGCGACCGGGATGCTTGAGCGCAGCGCCCATCGCCGTGACAGAAATGGAGGAGGTGTTGGTGCCAAAAATACAATCAACACCCACGATGGCTTCCAGGTCGCTGTAGAGCTTTTGCTTGGCTGCCAGATTTTCAACAATGGCTTCAATCACCAGGCTGGCATCGGCCAGATCGGTCAACTCCGTGACCGCGATCAGGCGCTCACCGGCCTCTGTAGCCGCCTCAGAAGTCATCTTGCCTTTGGCTGCCATCTTGCTGAACTGGGCACGCACTCCGGCAATAGCCTGCTCAGCGGCTTGTGCCCGGGTGTCCAGCAACTTGACCCGGTGACCGGCCGCCGCAGCGACTTGCGCAATGCCGGCACCCATGGCACCAGCACCGACCACCGCGATGACCGACTGTTTGGAAAGCGAGAGGCTCATGTGCTTATTGCCCGGTAAATTGGGGTGCGCGTTTACCGACGAAGGCCGCCACGCCTTCAGTGAAGTCGGCACTCCAGCCGAGTTCGCGCATCATGCCGGCTTCCATCGACAACTGCTGCTCCAGTGTGTGGCCAGGAGCGGCATGCATGGCTTGACGGGTACGCACCAGCGCTTTGGTGGGCGCGGTGGAGAGTTGGGTGGCCAAGGCGTTCACGGCGTCTGCAAATTCGGCATCCTCAACGGCGGCCCAAATCAAACCCCATTCGGCCGCCTTCTCTGCCGACAACTTGCCAGCCAGCAACGCTAACCCCATGGCGCGTGCCATGCCCACGCGTTGTGGCAAAAACCAGGTGCCCCCGGTATCGGGAATGAGCCCGACCTTGGAGAAGGCTTGCAAAAACGAGGCCGATTTGCAGGCAATGACCAGATCGCAAGCCAGTGCCAGACTGGACCCGGCACCCGCCGCCACGCCGTTGACGGCAGCAATCGTCGGCACGCGCAGGTTTTGCAAACGCAAGATCAAAGGTTTGTAGTTGTCTTCCACCACGGTGCCCATATCGGGCGGTGTTTCACCGGGCACAAACTGCACCTGGGGGTCGGACAAATCCTGCCCGGCACAAAAGCCGCGACCCGCACCGGTGAGCACCAGCACGCGGATGGTTTTGTTGCTCTGAACGTGGTCCAGCGCCACGCGCAACTCGGCATGCATGGCCGCGTTGAAGCTGTTCATCTTGTCCGGACGGTTGAGCGTGAGTCGTGCAATGCTGCCCTGCACCTCAAAGAGAATGTTCTCGAAATTCATGGTCAGGCCTTAAACGTGGTAGCGACGTTGAATCACGCGGAAGCGATTGGCCACAAAAGCCGAATCCGAGTAGGAGGCATTGGCCGCCGGGTTGCCGCCTGTGCCGTGGTAATCAGAGAAGGCTGAAGACTGATTGACGTACACACCACCGGTCAGGTTGATGGACAGGGCCACTTTGGAGCGCCAGGTAGCGGCGGTCATGGCCTCAATCACGGCGGGGCTGGTGGAGTAAATACCGGTGGTCAAGGCACCGTGGGTGCTGACGATGCGCTCTGACAAGGCAATGGCAGCGGCGGTGTCGGCCACTTTGACGACAAACGTAATCGGGCCAAAACGCTCTTCCATATAGGATTTCTCGTCGGCCGCATCGCACGCCAATAGCACCGGTGTGCGGACTTCAGCCAGCGGAAACTCAGGGTTGTCGAGCTTTTTGGAAGCCAGAATCACACGGCCCAGAGAACCACTGTTGGCTTCATCAATACGCTTCATGGTGTCGGCCGACTGCACCGCACCTAAGACGGCCAAGGCCACTTCGGGTTTGGCCAGCGTGCCTTCGATTGTGCGGGCAAGATCGGCACACACTTCATCGTAGGATTTGTGTCCGTCTTCGGTTTCAATGCCGCCCGCAGGAACAAACAAAGCCTGTGAAGTGGTGCACATCTGGCCGGAATACAGGGCCAGCGTGAACGCGAGGTTACGCAGCATGGGTTTGTAGGCATCCGTGGAATCAATCACGATGTTGTTCACGCCCGCCAACTCGGCATACACCTGCGCCTGACGGCAGTGGTCGATGAGCCACTGACCAAACACATTGCCGCCCGTAAAGTCCACCGACTTGACGTCTTTGTGCGTCACCAGCTGCTGCGTCGTTTCGCGTTGAGCAGCAACACACAAGGTCACCAGATCAGGATGGATGCCGTTTTCAACCAGCACCGCACGGATCGTGCGAACCGTGATGGCGGCCGGCAAAATGGCGTTGCCATGGGGTTTGACGATCACGGCGTTGCCGGTGGCCAATGCAGCAAACAGGCCAGGGTAGGTATTCCAGGTGGGGAAAGTACCGCAACCCACCACCACACCGACGCCCCGACCGACCACCTCAAAGTGTTTTTTCATCACCAGCGCCGGGTTCTTGCCCTGTGGCTTTTCCCAGGTGGTCTCATGCGGCACAAAACTTTGTTCGCGGTAGGCGTAAGTCACGGCCTCAAGACCCCGATCCTGGGCATGCGGAGAGCCCGCCTGAAACGCCATCATCCAGCCTTGGCCGGTGGTGGTCATGACGGCGTGTGCCAGCTCGAAGCTCTGTTTGTTCAAGCGGTCCAGCATTTCGATACAGATACCGGTGCGGCCTTCGCAACCTGCGGCCTGCCAACCGGACATCGCTTTTTGACCCGCCTCGATCAAGGCTTGCACCTCGCAGACGGGGTACTGCACATTCAGTTCAACACCATAGGGTGACTGCTCACCGCCCATCCAGCCGGTCTGGCCTGGCTGGTCAATCTCAAATTTTTGACCCACATGCGCTTCAAAAGCGCGCTTGCCATCTTCGGCAGCCGTTTCGCCATAGGTTTTGGGGCTGGGCATCTCGTTAAAGGCTGCCCAATAACCCCGGGTCTGAATCGCATGGAGCGCGCTGTCAAGGGTTGGCCGGTGCTTTTCAAAAAGTGGATGGGACATCTGGAATTCCTTGGATAGGGTTTTGTGGGTGACGTTGAGCAACGTGCTGAAGCCTGCAATTTGAAGCAACGTTAACAACGAAATACGCTCATGTCAATAAAAGTATCAAAAAAAAACGTTAAAAATCCCTTACGAAGTACGGAATAGATTCCTTGTTTTTTAAAAAAATACATATAAAACAACGATCTAACAACAAATTTTTCAATAAAAAATAAATTATTTTTGACATTTACTTTCAGAATGTGTTTCTTAATTCAATAAGAGATACAAATTTAATTTATAAAATTATTTATTTGTATCTATTAATTTCAACCTGAAAAAACGTGGCTCTCCAATGAAAACAACGGTCACTGTGACATCAACACCCCCTGAAATGAACATCAATTCAGTTTTAAATGCACTACCATGCGGGTTCTACGCACTCAAATTTTGGCCACTACCGTGAACCCGCCCATCCAACAGCGTCTTGAAAATTTCCGGCAACAGAGCCGCGTCAACGCAAACTCCCTGATCATTTCTGTTTTCAGTGATGCCGTTTTTCCCCGTGGCGGCCGCATTTGGCTAGGCAGCTTGATGGGCTTACTGGCCCCCTTGCAATTGAACGAACGACTGATCCGCACATCAGTCTTCCGTCTGACCAAGGAGTCATGGCTCTGCGCTGAAGCGCACGGCCGGCGCGCCGATTACCGACTGACGGCCAACGGACAGCGCCGTATTGAGGAAGCTTCACGCCACGTTTATGCTGCCAATGCACCGCTCTGGGATCGACGATGGCGAATGATCATGACGATCGGCGAACTGGAGCCCAAACAAAAAGAGCGACTGCGCCGCGCCCTTTTTTGGCAAGGATTTGGCGCCTTGAATTCTGATTGCTATGTTCACCCCAGCGCAGACCTCAGTCTGGCTTTTGATGCCCTGATGACCGAAGGCAATATTGACCTGCTGGGGCATCTGATGCCCTTGATGGCGGCAGATCTTCATTTAGGACTTTCAGCTAGCCTCCATGAGATGGTCAAGCGCGCCTGGAATCTGAGTCAACTCGACAAGGACTACGCGGAATTTGTGGCGATCTACCAACCTGTTCTGGACTCGTTTCGCCAGACCCAGTCTTTGAACATTGACGACGAAAGTGCTTTTTTATTGCGCACCCTGCTGATTCACGACTACCGTCGCTTGCTATTGCGTGATCCAGAGTTGCCGGAAGTTTTACTGCCAGCAGACTGGCCTGGTCAACAGGCGCGAATCGTCTGCATGGAACTCTATCGACGCGTGTTGGCAGCCTCTGAACGCCACCTCGACCAACACCTTGTGCTCTCCACTGGACAGACAACGCAAGCCATGCCTTTTTTGAAGGCGCGCTTCCAAAGCCTTGATCCGCTGACCGATCTGGTTTAACTGGACTGGCTGCGTTTTTTAAGCTCCACCAAGGGGATGACTTCGGGCAGGTCAATACGTTTGCGATTCGCTTCCACCGCTGTCAGAGGGACGGTCTCGGTCATGGTGGCGAGACTTCGCCGCGTCAATTCCTGGTAGGTTCGCGTGCCATCACGCTTCCAGGCGATTTCTTCTTCACTGAGTTGGCGAATCACTTTGGCAGGCATGCCAGCCACCAGACTGCCGGCGGGAATCACGGCACCGGCTTTGACAAAAGCGCAGGCCGCCACGATGGCAGATTCACCAATCACGGCGTTGTCCATGATGACCGCGTTCATGCCGACCAGCGCATTTTGACCCACACGACAACCGTGCAAAACCGCACCATGCCCGACGTGACCGTTCTCTTCAACCACGGTGTCAGTACCAGGAAAACCATGCATCACACAGGTATCCTGAAGATTAGAGCCCCGCTCAAGGATGATGCGGCCAAAATCACCGCGTAAACTCGCACACGGCCCCACATAGCAGTCAGGGCCGACAATCACATCGCCAATCAGGACGGCACTGGGATGAACGAATGCGGTGGGGTCAACAACGGGAACAATGCCGTTGATGGCATAAACGCGTAATGAAATCATGGTGAACTCCGGTAAGTGGCGACAGTGATTCTATGAAATGAAATACATCAACCTCAAGGTAATTCAGGGCTCATGATGATCGAAGAAACAGACGGAAAACACGGCGTTCAGTCCCTTGAAATCGGCATGAACATTGTGCGCACCATGGTCACTGGGCAGCGCTACATGATGCTCAAGGACATTGCGCTGGCTACCGATATGCCTGCCTCCAAGGTGCATCGCTACCTGGTTAGTCTGATTCGCTCGGGCGTGGTCGAACAGGACTTGCAAACCTCCCGCTACACATTAGGACCCTTTGCATTGAACATGGGTTTGGTCGCACTTGACCGGATTGACCGGGTGCGCCTGGGGCTAACGGCTATTTCTGAATTGCGTGATGCCATCAATGAAACGATCGCGCTGGCCGTCTGGAGCGAAACCGGACCGGTCATCGTGCGTTGGGAGCGTCCACGACGGGCGATCACGGTTAACGTGATGACGGGCACCTCCCTCAAGTTGCTGACATCTGCCGCAGGGCGGGTATTTTCTGCCTGGTTGCCCAAGACATTGATCGATCCGCTGATTGCCAGCGAACTCAAACACAAAGACACCCCAGGGCTGAAAACCAAAAGTGATGTCGATGCCATGCTTGCCAAAGTGCGTGCCGATGGTGTGGCACCGGTCACCAGCCATTACACATTCAAAGGCGTCGAAGCCGCTGCCGCCCCTGTTTTTAATTTCAAAAATGAAATCACGATGGCCTTGTCGGTGGTCGGGGTGGAAGGATCGATCGACATGGATGTCAACAGCCCGGTCCTCATAGAACTCAAACGTGCGGCCCGTCAACTCTCGGAAAGACTGGGCGCCACGGGACTCTCATAACCGCCCTGTTTCACCACGCAACCACGATCAAAAATCGGGTTGCGTTTTTTTTCAAAATTTCTTATTGACAGAATGAATTCTGTATTTCAGAATCTATACATATGAAAAAAATGGTCTTAAAACCTCAACTTAACGATTTGGAGACAAAAATGCCCATACCGCCGATCAGCGACACGGCTTTCGCCACAACCGTCTTGGGGGCCTGATGCTGGCCCAATTCCTGCAATTTTTATTCTCCGGCCTGACGGTCGGAGCGACCTACGCGCTGGCGGCGCTGGGTTTCACCCTGATCTACAACGCCAGCAACGTGATCAACTTCG
>NZ_JBAWYV010000092.1:0-12805 GCF_037143375.1 Rhodoferax sp.
TCTTTACAGTGCCTGATGCCAAGCAAGCGCGTAAATCCGTGCTGTGGGCAACCACTTGGATTGGCTACTTCTACATCCTGATTTTCATCATCGGTTTTGGCGCTATCACCATGGTGTTGACCAACCCTGAAATGGCTGACACAGCCAAGGGCATCATCAAGGGCGGCGGCGGATCGGCCAATATGGCTGCTGTGCTGGTGGCTAAAGCGGTTGGCGGCAATGTGTTCTTCGGCTTCATCTCCGCAGTGGCATTTGCAACGATTCTGGCGGTTGTGGCTGGCTTGACCTTGTCAGGCGCTTCTGCTGTGTCTCACGACATCTACGCTACCGTGATCAAAAAAGGCCAGGCTGACAGCGACTCCGAACTCAAAGTGTCACGTATTACCACCCTCGTCCTTGGCGTTGTGGCGGTAACTCTGGGCATCATGTTCGAGAAACAAAACATTGCCTTCATGGTGTCACTGGCCTTCGCGATTGCTGCATCGGCTAACTTCCCCGTGTTGTTCATGTCTGTGCTCTGGAAAGATTGCACCACCAAGGGCGCTGTTATCGGCGGCTTCATGGGTCTGATCTCCTCCGTTGGCCTGACAGTGGTGTCCCCATCGGTTTGGGAAGCTACATTGGGCAACCCTAAAGGTTCCGCCTGGTTCCCGTACTCTTCGCCAGCCTTGTTCTCCATGACCATTGGTTTTGTGGGCATCTGGTTGTTCTCGATGCTGGACCGCAGCCCGAATGCAGCCAAAGAACGTGCCGCTTACCCTGCGCAAAAAGTGCGTTCGGAAACGGGCTACGGAGCTTCCGGCGCCTCTGGCCACTAAGCACCACAAAGCACGCGGGTTTATCGCCCGCGCGGCTTGAAAAATCAACCGGGCCCAGTGCCCGGTTTTTTTATGCCTGAAACAGACGCACACAAAGGGGCAACTTGGCAGCGAGCACCCAACCCCAGAAGTGCTAAAGTCGTTTTAAATCGATTACTCGCAGAGTAATGTCCGAGAAAAAAACTTGAAAGCAAACTTCTTTCACTGGCGTTCACTAAAAACAAGAGTGACTCTGTTCACTCTGGTTATTTTTCTCGCGAGCCTCTGGTCTCTTTCTCTCTATGCCAGCCGGGAACTGCGCAATGACATGCAGCGCCTGTTAAGCGAGCAGCAGTTTTCAACCATCGCCCTGTTGGCGGACAACATCAATGTTGAAATGGCGAATCGACTGCAAACCCTTGAAAAAGTTGCCAAAGACATTACCCCTGCGATGCTGGGGCAACCCTCAAGCCTTCAAGCCTATCTGGCAGAACGACTGTTACTTCAGGCGCCTTTTGGCGATGGAATTTTTGTTACGCGCCAAGATGGCACCGCCGTGGCTGAACTTCCACGGGCAGCAGGGTTTGTGGGCGTTAACTACAAAGACCGCGACTACATGGTCGCCGCACTGAACTCAGGTCTCTCAACTATCGGGCGTCCGGTGATTGGCAAAGTAACGCATGCACCCATTGTTGCGATGTCTGTGCCTGTTTTTGACCCTCAAGGCAAGGTCATTGGCGCCATTACGGGACTGATTAACCTGGGCGGACCCAATTTTCTTGACACCATGACCCAGGGCCGCTACGGCAAAACGGGCGGCTACCTTATCGTGGCACCGCAGTACCGGTTGATCGTTACCGCCACCGACAAAAGCCGCGTCATGGAAGTGCTGCCGCTACCCGGCGTTAACCCGCAACTGGACCGTTTTGTGAAGGGCTTTGAAGGCTCCGACATTTTCACAAACCCTCAAGGACTCGAAGTACTGGCCTCTGCCAAGAGTATTTCGGTCGCGGGTTGGTACGCAGCAGCCACCCTGCCCACTGCTGAAGCCTTTACCCCCATTCTGGACATGCAGCAACGCATGCTTAACGCCACGCTCATACTCACCCTGCTTGCGGGCCTTCTGGTTTGGTGGATGCTCAGGCTTCAACTTTCGCCCATGATGGATGTGGCAAAAAAACTGGCGGGGGTGTCTGAAAAGGACCATCCCTTGCAAGCTTTGCCGCTTGCCAAGCAAGATGAAATTGGCGACCTGATCAAAGGGTTTAACCACCTGCTCGAAACCTTGGCCTACCGCGAAGAAGTGCTTCGCGAAACAAAGCGTTTTCTCAAGGAGTCACAGAGCATGGCGGGCTTGGGCAGCTATGTGCTGGATGTGCGAAGCGGCTCCTGGAAAAGCTCGGATGTGTTTGACACCGTCTTTGGCATTGATCCAACCTATGAGCGCTCACTGGCGGGATGGGTGGCGTTGATCCACCCGGCAGACCGCGCCATGATGGCCGCGGATTTACAAGACAAGATCCTTGGCCAGGGGAAATCCATCCACAAGGAATACCGGATCATCCGCCAGGGCGATCAAACCGAGCGATGGGTGCACGGATTCGGTCGACTCGAAACGGATGACCGGGGAAATCTGCTTTATCTTCGCGGCACCATTCAGGACATCACAGACCGCAAGAAAATGGAAGAGCATATGCGGCAATTGGCGTTTTATGACCCCTTGACCAAACTGCCCAATCGCCGCCTGATCAACGACCGCCTGAGCCAGACCATGGCAATGAGCAAGCGCAGTGCCTGCCACAGCGCACTGATGTTTCTTGACCTCGACAACTTCAAACCCATCAACGACATCCACGGGCATGACTTTGGCGATTTACTGCTGATTGAAGTCGCGGCCCGCCTGAAAAATTGTGTTCGTGAGATGGACACTGTTGGACGTTTGGGAGGTGATGAATTCGTGGTCCTGATCAATGAACTGGACACACATCAGGAAGCGTCCATTGAGCAAGCCGAACTCATCGCCGAAAAGATACGAATTGCCATGGCCGAACCTTATCGGCTGACCATTCAACACCAAGGGATGGCCGACGTCACAGTGGAGCACCGATGCACCGCCAGCATCGGCGTGGTGGTTTTTGTCAGTGACACAAGCAGCCAAAGCGACATCCTCAAATGGGCCGATCTGGCCATGTACCAAGCCAAAGAATCGGGTCGGAATGCGATTCGGTTTTATCGCTGCTGATTAAATAACTCCATTCAAACTAACCGATTGGGACTATGCTTCCCTAAGTGCATCGGCTTGATGCCACGAAAGCAGCATGACGGCCAACTCAAAATCCATAAAAATGCAGCCCACTGAGGAGATTCTTTCGCCTCAAGACATGCATTTAAAACTGCATGAACTGCGCACCTACCAGATTGAACTGGAGATGCAAAACGAAGAGTTGCGGCGCATACAGGCAGAACTGGAGATCACACGGACGCGTTACATCAACCTCTATGAACTGGCACCGGTGAGCTACTGCACCCTCAGTGAGCAGGGGCATATCTTGCAAACCAATCTTTATGCCAGCGCCATGCTGGGCGTGACGCGCAGCGAGTTGTTATCCCAATCCCTCACGCGGTTTATTTTGCCAGCAGATCAGGATATTTTTTACCAAATGCACCGGGAGATTTTCAAATCAGGGCAACCGGGTTCCTGCGAGTTACGGCTGGTCAAAAATAACGGCGAAGTATTCTGGGTCAGTCTCGCCGCCAGTGCTGCGCCAGACGACGAGGGTAAAAAAATACTACACCTGGCCATCAGTGACATCAGCTTGCGCAAACAAGCCCAGTACGAGCTTCAAACAAGTGAAATTTTCAAACAAGCCATACTGGATTCAATGGCGGCTGAAATCGTCGTCATCGACCGCAACGGCATCATCCTGGCGGTTAATCAGGCATGGCGTCGATTTGCCCAGGTAAACAGTGCTTCACACGAAGAGGCGTTAAGTGGCACAGAGGTAGGTGCCAACTATTTATCTGCCTGTCACCCAGAAAGCCCTGATGGCAGCAAAGAATGCGGACTCGAATCTTTCAACGGCATCAGGGCGGTGCTGGATGGACGACTGACCAGTTTCAACCAGGAATACCCGTGCCATTCGCCACAGGAAGAACGCTGGTTCAGCATGCGAACAACGCCCCTCCAGGAGTCAACGCAACGGGCAGCGGTTATCACGCACACGGACATTACCCGGCGTAAAAAAATGGAAGTCGAGCTGCAAAAAAGCGCAACTCGATTTCGAAATTTGTTCGAAAAAAATTCTTCGGTCATGATGATGATTGCGCCCACCACCGGTGCCATCCTTGACGCCAATGCCGCAGCGGCAGAATTTTATGGCTACTCTCTGGCTCAACTGTCCAGCATGAACATCTCGGAGATCAATAGACTTTCGCCTGAATGCATTCTTCAAGAAATTAAACGGGCATTACTTGAGCAGCGCAACTACTTTGTGTTCGATCACCGTCTGGCCAGCGGTGAAATCAGAACAGTGGAGGTTCACTCAACCCCCATTCCGATGGAAACCGATACGGTTTTGTTTTCAGCGGTGCACGACATCACACAACGCATCAATAGCGAAAAGCAGATTGAACGCCTCCTGCGCGAACAAAACGCCATTTTGGGCAGCCGAATCGTTGGCATTGTCAAAACCAGAAAACGCAAAATAATCTGGTTCAACGAAGCTTTTTCCGAGATGATGGGCTACACCCAGTCCGTGCTAATCGACCAATCCTCCCGACTCTTTTACCAGGACGATCTTTCGTACAACAGCTTCGCCGAGATGGCCGACCCAGTCTTGCTCAGCGGGGATATCTACCGAACGGAAATCCAGTTTCGCCGCAAGGACGGCTCAATGGGATGGTTCAAAATTGGCGGCAGCATGCTCGACCCGCTGAGTACGGAGACGATCTGGGCATTCTCGGACATCACTGAACAAAAGCAGGCTGAAGACTTGATCACCGCCCACAAGGCCGAAATGGAACTGGGCGTATCTCGCCAGCGCTTGCGCGAACTGGCTGCCCAAAACGAGGCAGCGCGGGAGGGTGAAAGAAAACACATTGCACGGGAAGTGCATGACGAACTGGGACAAGTGATGACGGCTTTGCGTATGAAATTTTCACTCTTGGGCATGCGCTTCGGCGCTGTGGTTCCCGAGCTTCTCGATGAAGTCAAGGGGATGAAGGATCTGGTTGACCGCGCCATTCAGGGTGTTCGGAATTTAGCGGTGAATCTGCGACCACCCGCGTTGGACCTGGGCTTGATTCCAGCCATTGAATGGTTGTCAGTCGAATTTACAAAGAACACTGGGTTGGCATGCCAACTCCATTTGCCGGCAGAAAACATTGATTTCGACGAAGCCCGGGGCATTGTGGTGTTTCGCATCGTGCAGGAATCGCTGACCAACATCAGCCGTTACGCCCAAGCCAGCCAAGTCGACATCAACCTCAGCCGCCATGACAATCAATTGCGTTTGCAAGTCCGCGACAACGGTTGCGGCTTTGACCTGAAGGCCGCGGCTCAAAGAAAATCATTCGGTCTGCTCGGCATGCGAGAAAGGGCGATCGCCCTGGGCGGACGTGTGGAAGTTTGCAGCACGCCAGGCCAGGGAACCGTGATTGACTTATCCATTCCCATGACCCCCATCACTCCACAAGGCGCAGCATGATCCGAATCGTCATCGCCGATGACCACGCCATTGTTCGCAGCGGCTTGCGACAGATATTTGCACTGGTGCCGGACTTCAAAGTGGTGGGTGAGGCCGCGAATGGCAGTGACGTCTTGGCGCTTGTGCAACAGACGCCCCTTGATCTTTTGCTGCTTGACCTGTACATGCCCGGAATCAATGGAGCGGATCTTATTTCGCGCGTCAAAGCACACCAGCCCAATTTGCCCATCCTCGTACTTAGCATGCACAACGAGCCGCAAGTAGCAGCGAGCGTCCTAAAGGCTGGCGCCAACGGCTACATCACCAAGGACTGCGAGCCTGATATTTTGCTGGAGGCGATTCGCAAGGTGGACGCCCATGGCCGCTACATCTCGCCCGACATGGCCGAAAAAATGGTGTTTGACGCCACCTCAACGGCTACACGGCCGCCGCACTGCTTGCTATCTGAGCGCGAGATGGCTATTTTTCGCCTGCTGACCAGAGGCAAGAGCGTCAACGAGATTGCGACCGAACTGGTCATCAGCAACAAGACCGTCAGCACACATAAAGTAAGAATGTTGGAAAAAATGAACCTTGCCAACCTGGCTGACCTGATGCGCTACGCCATGCAGCACGACCTATTGGGTTAATCCTACAAAGGTTTTTGGCCCAACAGTAGGGCAATTCCTACCCCGTTCCCGCCGAATCTGACCCCAGAACCAGAATCGCCCGATAGCGCGAAACCCTCGGGCCAACAATGATCCGTTCATGTTAATGAAACTGCTTATTGTTGAAGATTCAGACACGATACCGAGTCACAACAGTACGGTGCAAGTGCTAGCGGACAGGAATCAAAAATGAAAATATGGGTCCAACTCCTCGCAACTATTGGCGCGGCACTTCTAGTTGTTTGGTCGGGCGTGATAGTTTGGCAAGGCGCTGTTTACAGAGATGCAGCCCTCAAACAAGCGGGCGATTTCTCGCTCAACATGCACAACGCCACCATGGCGGGACTCACGGGCATGATGGTCACCGGAACCGTGGCGCAAAGAGATGTGTTTCTTGATCAGATCAAACAATTTGGAACGATTCGGGATGTCCGCGTCCTGCGGGGAGATAGCGTCATCAAGGCTTTTGGCGCTGGCACCGCCAAAGACGACAGCAACCCGGATGAGCTTGAAAAACAAGTGCTTTCAAGCGGCAAGGAAATTATTCAGGTTGAAAGCGACAGCAAGGGCGAGTATCTGCGCACGGTTCGCCCAGCGCTGGCATCCAAGAATTATCTTGGCAAGGATTGCACGCTCTGTCACCAAGTTGCAGAAGAAACAGTTCTTGGTGTTATCAGTATGAAAGTGTCACTCGACCAGGTCAATGCCAACCTGGCTGACCAGCGTTTTAAGTCTATTTTGGCAGCCCTCATCACTTGCATTCCTGTGTTGATGTTGATCTACCCATTCATTCGCAAAGTCATCACTCGGCCTCTGGAACGTGGCATCGAAGTGGCGCGAGATATTGCAGACGGCGACCTGACACAACAAATCATGGTGAATGCCAACAACGAAATGGGCGCCCTACAGCAAGCCCTAAAAGACATGAATGAAAGCTTGGTACATATCGTTAGCCAGGTACGAGAAGGCACCGAGTCCATCTTTACCGCATCGAGTGAGATTGCCCAAGGCAATCTGGACCTGTCCGAACGTACTGAATCGCAAGCAAGCACACTTGAGAAAACTGCATCCTCCATGCACGAACTCACCCACGCAGTCACCCAGAACGCCGATAACGCCAGAAAGGCCAGCCAACTCGCCCGATCAGCCTCGGAAATCGCCATCAAGGGGGGTGAGGTGGTGAGACAAGTCGTAAAAAATATGGATTCAATCCACATGTCAGCAGAAAAAATTGTAGACATCATTAGTGTGATTGATGGCATTGCTTTTCAAACAAACATCCTGGCCTTGAACGCAGCCGTTGAAGCCGCTCGAGCTGGCGAACAAGGACGGGGTTTTGCCGTTGTTGCTTCAGAGGTTAGAAATCTCGCTGGACGGTCAGCGGAGGCCGCAAAAGAGATTAAGGTACTGATTGGAGATTCGGTCGGCAAGGTCAGCGCAGGGAGCAGACTGGTTCATCAGGCGGGCAAAACCATGACTGAAATTGTGGACAGCATTCGCCACGTCACCGACATCATGGGGGAAATTTCCTCAGCCAGCGCTGAACAGACTTCAGGCATTGAATTGATCAATGACGCCATCACCGACATGAACAGTGCGACCCAGCAAAATTCTGCACTCGTCGAGCAGGCTGCTGCGGCAGCGCAATCACTGCAAGATCAAGCCGGTCATCTCGAACAGGTTGTCAGCATCTTCAAACTCGATGAGAAACATCAACTGATATCACTTTCGACACGGACGTGACCGTCCATCCCGCCATCTCTCAATAGCTCGGATTTTTCTATTTCTTTGGGGCGCAGCGCAGACGCACTTGGGGCTTTGGACGCATCGAAACGAAACCCGCTCAGCAGGAAGCCATATTTCTCTTTTTATAGGCAACTGCACGAGTAGGGCAATTCCTACCCCTTCCCCGTTGAATCTGACCCCAGAACCAGAATCGCCCGATAGTGCGAAACACCCGGATCGACCATGATCAGTTCATGTTAATGAAACTGCTTATTGTTGAAGATTCGGACTTGATCCGTGACGGCTTAATGGGATTATTCGAGGGCATGCCGGGCGTGGGGTCCATCAAGACGACCGACACCTTGGGCCAGACGCTTCAGGTTGTGTCGCACGAATCACCCACGATGGTAATTCTGGACCTTCATTTGCCAGACGGCAATGCCCTCCGGATCATTCCTTTACTGAAGAAGTTGGCCCCAGCGATGCTGATCGCAGTCCTCACCAACGATGCCAACGACTACAACCGCCAAAAATGCCTTGCCGCAGGCGCCGACTGGTTTTTTGACAAATCCATCGAGTTTGAAGCCCTGCTTGAAACTGTGCAACAACACACTCACGAAACAGAGCTTCCATGAATAAATTCAAAATATCTGCGCGGCTCGTTCTATCAATCGGTTCGCTCTTGCTATTTCTTGTCGGCGTTGGTCTGATCGCAGAGATCAGCGCCAACAGTGCCGAAGCAGAAGAAAACATCGCCTCCATCAGCAAGGTATTGACCTTGTGCATGTTAGGCGCGCTGTCTCAGGATGAGCCAAAGCTTGCAGCCTCCAACCGGAATGTCCAAACACAGGACCGGATACAGACCGTGTCCATCTCCAAACTCGAGGGTCAGCCCTACGACCAGTCTCAGCGCCCAAATACTCAACGCACTAAACGGCCGATGTTGGCCTGGGAAGTATGAACATGCTTAACACCACACCCACCCGCACTACATCCACCTCCATGGAGGACCTTGTCGCCGACTTGCATGCCATGCGAGACGCCATGCTGGAGTTGTCGCTCAGCTTGAAGGACATGCAGTTTTACTCAGATCCCGACAAGCTCACGCGGGCCATTGATGACGCCAGCATGCTGATAGAAAGAACCCAATCCAGGTGACGGGTCCGATGCAGCATTTTCATATTTGCCGAGTAACCATTCCCTCTCAATCATGAGTAACACCTGTACGGGTTTGACGTTGACGCCAGCCGTCACCGAGCATGCCATTCTGGACGCTGTGGCGGCTGAAATTGCGGTTCTTGACCACAACGGCATAATTTTGGCTGTTAACGCTGCCTGGCGAAAATTTGCGATTGTGAATGGACTTGAGCCCGGCGTGCAGGCGCCCTGCACCGATGTCGGCACCAACTATTTTGGGGTGTGCGGCGCCATCCCCGACGCTCCCGCAGAAGACGAATTGGAGGCCAGCCTGGGCATCAGGTCCGTGATCGCGGGGCGTCTGCTCAGTTTCAGTCTTGAGTATCCTTGCGACTCCCCGCAGGAAAAGCGCTGGTTTCGGATGACTTGCCTGCCGTTCGGGCCGAAAGACCACAGCGGCGTCGTTATTACGCACACCGATATCAGCGACCTTAAGTTAGCCGAAATCGGACTCAGCATTGCCGCTACTGCCTTTGAGTCACAAGAGGGAATCTTCGTCACTGACAGCCAAAAAATCATACTTCGGGTCAACATGGCCTTTACGGAGATTACCGGCTATACCCGGGAAGAAGCCGTGGGCCAGACCCCCAATATATTCAACTCCGGCTACCACAATGCCGCTTTTTACGAGGCCATGGGCGAAAGCCTCAAACGCAACGGCTCGTGGCGGGGTGAAATCTGGAACAAGCACAAGAGTGGGGAAGTGTTTCCCGAATGGCTCTCCATCACTGCGGTCAAGGACCGAGCTGGAGTGGCAACCCACTTTGTCGCCTCCTTTGCCGACATCACAGAACGCAAAGCCAGCGAAAACGAAATTCGAAACCTGGCCTTTTACGACCCTTTGACCGAGTTGCCGAACCGCCGTTTGCTGATCGATCGGCTGGCCCAAGCCATGACCACCAGCGTCCGCACGCAAAAGTATTGTGCTCTGCTGTTTATTGACCTCGACAACTTCAAAAAACTCAACGATACGCGTGGCCATGAAGTCGGTGATTTACTCCTTAAGCAAGTCGCCATGCGCTTGAAACTTTGCGTGCGCGCGTGCGACACCGTAGCGCGCATGGGGGGTGATGAATTCGTGGTGGTACTCACCCGGCTGAGCACGAACGAGGCAAGCGCTGCCACCGACATCGCCAAGTTGAGTGAAAAAATACTCGACACGCTCAACCAGATTTACCAAATTGGTCATGTGGCGCATCACAGTACGGCCAGCATTGGCGCCACCTTGTTCAAGGGCCAGCAATTGTCCATTGACGACTTGATGAAGCAAGCTGACCTCTCGATGTACAAAGCCAAGGACGCTGGCCGCAACAGTTATTGCTTTTTCCATGCGTCGATGGAAGTGGCCGTCAACGAGCGCGCCATGCTGGAGGAAGACTTGCGAAAAGCGCTGCAAGAGAAGCAGTTCCTGCTTTACTACCAGGCCCAGGTCGCTAACAAAACCCAGTTGACAGGCGCCGAAGTATTGCTGCGCTGGCAACACCCTGAACGCGGCATGGTGGCACCGGCCGACTTTATTCCCCTGGCCGAAGAAACGGGCTTGATTCTTCCTTTGGGACTCTGGGTACTGAATACCGCCTGCACGCAGTTGGCACGCTGGGCCGATCAAGCCCACATGGCGCACTTGACGCTGTCAGTCAACGTCAGCGCTCACCAGTTCAAGCAAGCTGATTTTGTCGACCTGGTGCTCACCACACTCAAGGAAACAGGCGCCAACCCCGCGCGCCTGAAACTGGAGCTAACCGAAAGCATCCTGGTTGAAAACGCCCCTGAGATCATCCGAAAAATGAAGGAACTGAAGGTGCAGGGCGTGTGTTTTTCACTTGATGATTTTGGAACCGGCTACTCCTCGCTGTCATATTTAAAGAGCATGCCACTGGACCAACTGAAGATTGACCAGTCTTTTGTGCGCAACATTCTGAGCGATCCCAATGATGCCGCCATTGCCCAAACCGTGGTGGCGCTGGCGAACAGTCTGGGCCTGGGCGTGATTGCCGAAGGAGTGGAAACCCAAAGCCAGCGTGACTTTTTGGCCCGCCTTGGCTGCCATGCCTACCAGGGCCATTTTTTCAGCCGCCCACTGCCAATTGAGAGTTTTGAAGCCTTTGTGCAGGAGGCCTGACGCCTGAACCTTCAAGCTATGCGCAATTGGCGCAACTTGATAAAGGCCAGCGCCGCCATCACCGCGTCATTGAGGGCGTCGTGCGCCTCACGCTGTGGTAAATCGAGGTCACGCATCATGGTGTCAAAGCGCAGATCGATGTCGTCATTGTCGAGATGGCGAATGCGATCGAGTTGCTTGTATTTGTAGTCGTAGTACAAAGATGAGACTTCAATCTTGGGCTGCGGCAGGCCCTGACCCAATATCGGCCAGATTGCACGGTTGAGCATGGAGACGTCAAACTGCAAAAAATACCCGACCAACGGCCGACTGCCAATGAAGCGCATCAACTGCTTCATGGCTTCGTCAATGGGGAGCCCTTGCGCCACATCGCGTTCACGCAGTCGGTGCACACGCACGCTTTCAGGGGAGATCCCGCGCTCGGGGCGCACCAGCAACTCAAGCCGCTCACTGGTCATGATGCGGTTGCCCACAATGCGCACCGCCCCTATGGAGATGATCTCGTCAGTGCGGGTGTTCAAGCCGGTGGTCTCACAATCCAGCGCCACCCATTCGTTCGCAGGTGCCGGGTCAAACATGAAACGAAAAGACGCATCGCCCAAGTGGTAGATCAACCACTCACGCTTGAGTTTTTGCCACAAATTCAAGGAGGAAAGCGGGGTATTCACGCAACAGCTTCCAGATGAAAGCGATGGCGCAGCAAGACTTTAAAGCGCTTGACCACGTTGAGCGTGTCTTTGAGCAAGTCGCGGTCCAGACTGCTCAGTCGCGCCACATTGATGTCACCCGTCACGGGCTTGTCCATGTCGATCTCGGTCAGGCCGGCTTTGAGCTTGAGCCCCATGAAAAAGTGCAGGCTGTCAGTCAGGTCGGTGCCCATGTCTGCGTCCAGTTTGCCCGCAGCGACCAGTGCCGTGATGCGCCCAACCGTATTCACCTCGGTGATCCGGTTGGCCAGCGCCAGCGCACGCACGCCATGCACCAGCGGGAAAATGCCCTCTTTTTTAAGGTTGAGCTGCTGATCGGCATCACCCTTGCTCATCAGGCGATTCCACCAGGTTCCACTGCTGCCAAAGGAGTCAATGGCCGAGGCAAACCGGCTCATCATGACGTCGTTGCCGGTGGCCAGCGCCATCAAGCCCGCCTCCACGGTTTCCAGCAGTCGTGCATCGCCGCAAACGGTGTGTGCGTCCATGAAAATGGCCAGATTCATCAGGCTGTCAGGACCCGGCATGATCAGCCACTGCCGCGTCATCTGTCCAAACTCGCTGGCGCTTTTGCGCCACTCGGGGTTGCTGATCATGATGTTGCCCGGACATTCAGGGTAGCCAAAACCGCTCAGCGCCCGAGAAAATTCCTGGCAAATTTCTGCCAGATTGGCAGGGGGCGTGTAGTCGTCCTGAAGGATCAGCCCGTTGTCTTGGTCGGTTTTGAGCAGTTGCTCACCCCGGCCCTCGCTGCCCATCACAAACAGGCAACTCCGTGCTACTAGCTCAGGCGGAGCAATCAATGCCCAGGCTCGCTCAAACAGGCGCGCATTGAGTTGTTGCACCAACCGGGCGATCAGGTGAATGCGCGAGCCACTGCGGTAAAGCGTGGCAATCATGCGGG
>NZ_JBAWYV010000093.1:0-12761 GCF_037143375.1 Rhodoferax sp.
GCACCGGTGAACTTGGCTGGCATCGCGGCGGCGACAGATAAACGCTATTCGTTATGCGAAGCAGTTGAAAAATGTTGAAGGTGCTTTTGGCCAGATGGCATGGCACGAAATCACCCTGCCAATTTTGATGCAATATCTTGAATTGCGCACTGCAAAAACTCAAGGGAATCGTGAACTTGCGGTTTTATCAATCCTGTGGGGATGGGCCATAAAATGGGGTATGACCCAACTCGTATGGCCAGCCACCAACGTGAAGGACTGGAAAAACAAAGAGGGGGCACGAGAATTTGAAGTAACGGACGAACTTTTCGATGCTGTATATGCAGAAGCTGACCAAGTGCTCCGAGATTGTATGGATATCGCAACAGCAACAGGTATGCGCCTTACAGATGCCAGAACGTGTCGGATGCCACTGAATGGAAAACTTAGATTTAAAGCTAAAAAAACTGGAAAATGGTCATTCTTTGAGGTTTCAGAATCTCTGGTACTGACTGCGCTTCTTGAACGGAGAGGCAATGTGGACTCAGTCATGCTGCTGACCACTCCAACCGGACGCCAAGTTTCCCAATCAATGTTGAGAGACCGCTACGATTTGGCTCGTGCTAACGCAGCGGCTGCCAATCCGGAACTGGCTGATAATATTAAAGCCATGTATTTACGTGATTCACGTAAGCGTGCGGCAGACCTTGCCCCAGACATGGACGCTGCTTCAAAATTACTCCAGCACTCGAACATCAGTGTTACCAAGGCCCACTACCGGACCAAGGCAACGAAATTGACTGCTGTTCGCTAATGCGCAGAGGAGTGAGGCCTGCGATTTTAAATAATGCTTGAACAAACCCCAAATCGTATGCAATTAGATTGCATTTTTGTCCGTTTTAGAATACGATTTGGGAATGCTAAGCATTGATCAATTCATTGACGGTCGATTGACCAAAGGTAGCTCCTATTTTTCTCGCGCAGAAGTCCAATCTGCTGTTGAGTTGAAGCCACAAACTCTAACCGCGACAATTACCCGTCTCATTAAAAGACACCGACTGGCAAATCCACGCCGCGATTTTTATCTGATTTTGCGCCCTGAGGATCTTATTACAGGCGCGCCTGATCCAGCACGATGGATCAATGGGCTCATGCAACACTTAGGCTTCGACTATCGCATCTCGCTCCTCAGAGCTGCTTCTTTCCATGGATCGTCGCATCAAGCAGCCATGGTTTTTCAAGTATTGACGCCACGCCAGCAGCGTGATATTGCGATCGGACGACACCGCATTCAATTCATTTACCAGAGCCCTGAGGCTTTCTCCCAGACCAATCTGCCTCAATATGTTGATCAACTCAAAACTGATACCGGATATGCGAAGATCGCCGGACGTGAACTAGCACTGCTGGACT
The DNA here is from genome assembly GCF_037143375.1 of Rhodoferax sp. GTDB lineage: Bacteria > Pseudomonadota > Gammaproteobacteria > Burkholderiales > Burkholderiaceae_C > Rhodoferax. Next base: position 1,393 of record NZ_JBAWYV010000093.1, read on the forward strand.
GCACTCGATATTTTCATAACGCCGGCGGCATAAATGGGGTCGCACAGATCGTAAAAGATATTGGAAGCAAGGCCAATCCTCGACATCTGCGCAAGTTAGCGGCCTTCTTTGATACAGCCACCGTGCGCAGACTGGGGTATCTCCTTGAATTGTCTGGCCACCAACGGCAAGCCGAAGCCCTGGAGCCCCATGCAAAAAAAGCAAAAACCGCCCTCCTTCTGGATCCAACTGTGCAACCTTTGATGGCCATGCATAGTGAGCTCTGCGAGAAGAGCGCAAAGTGGAAGCTTTACATTAATGAAACAGTGGAGATAGACTTTTGATTCCCAGCTCCTTTATCCAAGCCTGGAGTGCCAAAACACCCTGGCCCGACTCGCGACAGGTTGAGCAAGACCTGATTATCAGCCGCGCTCTATGCGATATTTTTAATGCGCCGACATTGAAAGGTAAGCTGGCATTCCGCGGTGGTACAGCCATTAATAAGTTACTTTTCAAGCAACCGCTCCGATATTCGGAAGACATCGATTTAGTGCAAACAGTTGCAGAGCCCATCGGTGCGACTGTAGATGCCATTCGCAAGGCATTAGCCTGGCTTGGAAAGTGTGCTACTGATCAGGCAGGTCACTCCATTCATCTGGTCTATAAATTCACACCTGAGATCGATGTGCAATCCACACTCAAGTTGAAAGTGGAAATCAACACACGTGAGCATGGCAGCATGATGGGCTATCGTGCCTATCCATTTGTTGTTGAAAATGATTGGTATCAAGGGTCATCAGACATAGTTTCTTTCGCACCTGAAGAGTTATTTGGTACGAAACTGCGGGCTTTACTTCAACGTCGTAAAAATCGTGATTTGTTCGACCTTCATCATGGATTAGACCAACTGGCCCTCAACCAAGGTGAGCTCATCGCGTGTTTTAACCACTATCTTGCACTGGAGGGAAAACCTATATCACGGGCTATCGCGGAACAGCGCATGTTGGAAAAGCTCGGACGCAGTCTGACAGAAGACATTGCGCCGCTTCTGCCGGCAGGAGTCCAATTTAATGATCAAGATGCGATACAAGCATTCGCAAAAGTTTGGAGAGAATTAATTACTCTCATCCCAGGAGTGGCATGGAAACTGACTGACAATGTGTTGTCAGGTTTACGTGTCAAAAAATACCCAGGCCTGCTCCTGCCACCAGAATAGGTTACAACAGCAAACGCTTATTGCAGATCACACCCGGTATTACATCGCGCGATGAATTTTTCTATTCAACCGGTGACCATTAAATTGCTCGTTAAAAATGCAAAAAAATATAGAACTAGCTGACTTTGATAGCTATTTCCGGTTTGTCGGGCAGCTTGAGTGGAATCAATATTGGAAACTGAAATCTACATCAAAAATTAAAGTCAACCGCGGATCAATGATTTTGGAAGCCACGCCACTCGGCGATTTTATTGAAGTCCGCAATGGCTCTGCAAATCAACATGTTTGCAGCAATAAGTTTGCTCAAATCAAAAAATTGCAACTTGCGGCAGAACTTGTTCGCGTTGAATATTATCTAAAGCACAACGACTTGGATTCACTTATCAAAGAGTTTGTAAAGAGTGACTCAGCGATCCAACAAATGATGACAAGAAAGCCGCAGTCAGAGCGCTTCATTTCATTCGAATCGTTTGCGAATGCACAAGGTTTAGCTCGCGTCGTCGCAACACGAAAAGCAGCCATCGCTGCACTCGAATAATACGATTCAAAGCTCAACACAAGGACTTTACTTACAGTATCCGGACACCCACTTTGGCAGATTTTGTAACTCAACGAAAGACGTCAACAGACCAAAATCACCATCTAATTCAAGAAAAATCATAGGCGCATGCGCTTACATTCAGAGGAGGAAAGTGCACCAAAATCCAAAATTTCATGCGCCTATAATCTGGCTGCAACCCGCATGGTTATGCCATTTCGCTATGGGACTCAAAATCCCCCTCCGAAAGGAGTGCCGGTTCGATTCCGGCCCCGGGCACCAATACCAGCAAGGGTTTGCAGCTATGAAAATAGTTGCAAACCCTTTCTCTTTTGCGCCGTGCAGCCGTCATGCAGACAGTGCAACACATACAGCCCCAACAGCAACAAATCCAATTCAGTACTCCAGTGGTACGTTTAAACGACAGCTAATATTTTGATTTGATGGTTATCAAGCGCTACCTAGTCCAAAGCAATTACTGTTTAACCATATGTTCACCAATTTTTTTAAGCGCAGCACTCCCGCAGCAGCAGTCACATTAACTCCGGTTGCGCCAAACCTAAAACAGAAAATCAGTGCTGAAGATGTCGAAATGATGGAGCGACGAAAACTCCCGCGCACAATGCCTGCTCCTGAAGTTTTTGAGGGCGATGGTGGCGAATTAGATTGGGCTTTATGGTCGAATGCCATGCAGAAGTTGAATGAAGAGAATTCTTCTGCAAACAATAAAAATTTAGCGGTTTGATGCGGTCATCAAGTGATGTCCTATTTCTATGGCAATAGTCGACTTTCGTGCGGCTTCACATTGTTCATGCAAGGCATTGACAGTTTTGGCTGCACGGGCAAGATCAACGTCGACGATTTCATCGGTCTGTTTGCTGGAGGCCATATTGAAATTCTTGAAATTTATCAACCCAAAATGGGGCAAACACTCTATTGAGTCGGTGACTGCAGTTTTTCAAATTGATAATTGTCAAACACGGTTACGGATGTCAGCAGGTATGCCAGACCAGCTACGCGAACCAACTTTCAATATGACGAGGTCGAAATATCAACATAAGAGGACTCAAAAATATATGGCCTAGCCGGCCAATATTTTGATGGCAACAGACGTGTCTGATTCTTTACCGGCGCTTCACGGGAAACTTACATAGGGAAGTTATATTTTGGTTTGGGTTTCATGACCCCGCGCTTTCTTCATCGGCGTGTCTCTCTGTTGTTTAACCCAGCCTTCACCCGGCTGGGTTTTTTTTGCCAGAACTTGCATGCAGAGGCAGACTCAGCAACAACGAATACGTGGTTCTGTCATGCAATAGAACGATGAACTTAGGCCTCGACATTTGTCACACTGCCGCAGCTCGCAGCCGAAATTCTGCCCACTGCAAAGTATCACTTACGCCAAGATGTTCCTTCGCTGTCGCTGAATATCTAACGGAACCCCTGATTTATCAATACAACCGTCTTCACTTTCGCAAAAAATCTGTGAAATGAAAATCTCCTATGCTCATATTCTGGTTGTTGACGATGATGTCACCATGCGAACTTACGCTGTAAATTCACTACGCCGCCTAGGAATTCAACTTATTGAAACATGCACAGACGGTGTCAGCGCCTTGCATTTACTCAATAGTTTCAAGCCTGATCTGGTGCTGACAGATATTCACATGGAACCCATGGGAGGGTTGGAGTTGGTCCAAAAAATACGCGAGCACCCTGACGCGTCTGTGCGCAATACCAAGGTCATTTTCATGAGCTCCGACGCCAGAATCACAACACTGCAGGATACCTTGCCACTTGGCGCCATGGGTTACATCATCAAACCTTTGCGCACTGACACATTGCTTGCCAAACTTGAAAATGCCTTAGGCTGCTCAAGCAGACCTATAGCTGAGTGTTCTTAGTCACAACGGAAATATTGCTGTACTTGAGAATTCTCATCTTGGCTATGGCGGGTGTCTCCTAGTATTTATTCATTCAGGAAAATACGGCGCATGCAACCCAAACAACATGTTTTTCATGATGCAGTCCGTGAAAAAATCAAGCGTGGTGTGGATGCACTGGCGGAAGCCGTCAAGGTAACTTTGGGCCCGCGCGGTCGAACCGTAATTCAGGAACGTGACTTTGCTTGACCTCAAATTATGAATTCTGGTGTTCTTGTGGCCAAGCCATCGAACTCGATGACCGCTTCGAGAATATGGGCGCTCAGTTGCTTCGCGAGCTTGCCACGGCACCAGTGAAATGGCGTGCGAAGGCACCACCACGGCCACGGTACTGGCCCACAGCATGATTAAGGAAGGCTTGCGTACCTGGCTGGCGGCATGAACCCCTTGTTTTGACATTCAATAGAAAGCAGAGATTATGAAAAAGACCTGGATATTGATCGCTGATGCCCATCGTGCACGTTGCTTTGAGCGACACCCTTCTGATCATTCAATTCACGAACTGGCCGATTTTTTGCACGACAACTGGCCAACTACCTCAACGATGCGGTCAATGAGAACCATTTTTCAGAACTGGTAGTGATTGCCCCTAGTCCCATGCTGGAAGATCTCAAACCTTGCCTTAACCAAGCCGCAGAAAAAGTACTGAAGCGTTGCATCGCCAACGACCTCACCCACTACACCGGCCCCGAGTTAAAGAAGCGTGTGGACCACGCCCTGGAACTCCCAGACTATTAACCCGCTACCCGATTCGGGTCTGAGACGACATGATCGTCCTGGCTTATTTCAAATCACTCGCCAGAATACGAATGGCGGCTTCGTCCAACGTTTCTTTCTCCAACAGGGCGCGTGCACCGCGTTCAAGCACATAGCGGTTGGTGCTTAAAATTTGGGCGGCTTCATCAAATCCGGCCATCACAATACCCCGAATGGCCTCGTCGATATGGTGCTGCGTTTGCGGCGACATCATCGAACTGCGAGGCATCAAGCCCTCCGGCAAATCCAGCATTTGCTGACGCTGGGGATCAAAGGCCACATAGCCCAGGTCCTCGTCCATGCCATAACGGGTCACCATATCTCGCGCGATGTCAGTGGCTTTAACCAAGTCGTCAGCGGCGCCCGTTGAGAGCATGCCAAACACCAGTTTTTCCGCCGCCCGACCGCCCAACAGAACGGCAATTTTTTGCTCCAGATCGGGCCGTGTTTGCAAGTAGCGGTCTTCGGTCGGGCGCTGGATGGTGTAGCCCAGGGCGCCAATGCCGCGCGGAATAATCGACACCTTGTGCACTGGGTCAGAACCCTTCAGTGCCAGCGCGACCAGCGCATGACCCATCTCGTGAAATGCCACAGCTTCGCGCTCATTGGCGTTCAGCACCCGGCTCCTGCGCTCCAGTCCAGCCACGATGCGTTCAACCGCTTGCGTGAAATCGGGCATCGTCACCTGATTGGCCTTGCGCCGGGTGGCGACCAGCGTGGCTTCATTCACAAGATTAGCGAGATCAGCACCGCTGAAACCCGGCGTCAGGGCTGCCACGTCTTCCAACCTGAGCGCGACGTCGAGTTTGACCTTGCGTACATGCACCTGAAGTATGACGGTGCGACCTTGGCGGTCCGGGCGATCCACCAGCACCTGACGGTCAAAACGCCCTGCACGCAGCAAGGCAGGGTCCAGAATTTCTGGCCGGTTGGTCGCTGACAAAATAATCAAGCCCACCGAGGAATCAAAGCCATCCATTTCCGAGAGCAACTGGTTCAGGGTTTGCTCTTTTTCATCATGCCCACCCAAGCCGGGAAAGGCACCCCGCGCCCGCCCTAGTGCATCCAGTTCATCAATGAAGATGATGGCAGGCGCCATGGTGCGAGCTTGCTCAAAGAGGTCACGTACCCGGGCTGCCCCGATACCCACGAACATTTCCACAAACTCACTGCCAGAAATTGAAAAGAAAGGCACGCCCGCCTCACCTGCCACGGCTTTGGCCAACAACGTTTTGCCGGTCCCTGGAGGTCCAACCAACAGCACACCTTTGGGAATATGCGCCCCCAGTCTGCCGTATTCGAACGGGTGTTTAAGAAAGTCCACTACCTCTTCAAGCTCATGCCGGGCCTCATCAACCCCTGCTACGTCGGCGAACGTAACCCCCGTGTCGGTTTGGACATATATTTTGGCGCGACTTTTTCCAATCGAGAGAAAACCACCCTTGCCTTGTCTGTCAGCAAAACTTCGAAACATGAAAAACCACAGCGCAAAAAATATAAGGGTCGGCACGATCCACGACGCCAGGGTTTTGAACAGTGTGTTTTCAACAACCCGTGTGTAGGGGGTGTTGTATTTGTCGAGTCGCTCGACCAAGGCAGGCTCTACCCGTGCTGCCACCAGAACGGTCTTTTGACCTTCTGCCGTTTTTAGTCGCCCCGTCAAAGTGAGGTCATTGATGGTGACATCGGCAAGTCGCCCCTCACTCAAGGCTTTTTCGAACTCACTGTAAGGAACGACCTCGGCCTGATTGGCTACTTGCCAGAAGTTCTGCAACCAGAACAGCATCACCAAGGCCAAGAGCCAGTAGCCCACGTTCAATGTCTGCTTTTTGCCCAATTCCTACCCCTAAGGAACATTGTCTGACAGTCCAGAACAACGCTAAATGCCCTAAAGCCGGCGCTGATACAGGCCCATGAGTTCAGCCTGTGCCAACACATGCCCCTGCATCGCCTGCTCAAGCATTTGTTTATTGGGTTTTTTCAAGTCAGGTAGCCTGACATCCAGTGCATATAGCTTGAAAAAATACCGATGCCTCCCAATGGGTGGACAGGGTCCGCCATACCCCGTGTTTTTCCAGTCATTCACACCCTCAAGCGTGCCCGTCGGCAGGTTGGAGGACACCACCCCCGCCGGCAAGTCATGGGTGGACCCTGGCAAGTTGTAAAGTAGCCAGTGCGCCCACGTCATGATGGGCGCTCTGGGGTCAGGCGCATCGGGATCCTCCATGATCAAAACAAACGTTTTAGTGCGGTCAGGCTCTCCAGCCCAGGCCAGTGAGGGGGAATGATCCACGCCATCACACGTATGGCGCGCCGGAATCATCCCTGCGTGCATGAAAGAAGATGAACTCAAATTGAGGGACATCACTCAGGACACCTTGATTGATTGAGTTTTGTTGCCCCCTTCTTTAGGCAAACGCACCGTCAGGACGCCATTTTTGAAACTAGCCTCTGCCTTGTCGATGGACACATTACTCGGCAAGGGAATGGCACGCTCGAAAGCACCATAGGCACGCTCCATGACGTGGTAGGTGCTGTCATGCGTTTCACGTTCAAAGTGTTTCTCGCCACTCAGATACAAGACATTGCCTACGATGCTGATCTGGCAATCCTCCTTATTCATGCCGGGCAACTCAACCCGAACCAAGACATCCTTGCGGGTCTCTTCCAATTCACCGGCCAGCAGGCTCCAGCGGGGAAACGTAGCAAGTTCGCTGCTACTTGAATGGTCGTCATTTTTATGATTCGTAAATTGAGTCAGGGCGTTGCTACTGCGACTCAGCAATTCGCGCCAGCCTTCCGAGACCGACTCCAAAGCGCGGCTGAGTTCCCGGCCCACATTTTTTCCGGTCTGTTTCAATGAATTAAGCATTTCATGAATCTCCAGGCATCGATTGAATTTGATAGAAGTAGGAAGAATGCGTCACTCTATGACGCAGGTCGTACACCATGATTGATATTTCACAATCAGGACCTGCACCTGCAGGATAAAAAATACGCCAATAAATCCGATTCCCCCACCCACAAGGAGCGCCAGATGAACGCTGTACAACGTCTTTTCCATGTGTGCCAACAGCACACTCGATGGGCGCTTTTCATTGCACCAGGCATGGTGGCCATGCTTTTATCCAGTTGTGCCGAAATGCCCACCGGACCTACGGTTGCGGTCATGCCCACACAAAACAAACCCTTTGATGTTTTCATGCAGGAGGATCAACTCTGCAGAGGCTGGGCTGCTCATTCGATTGGACAGCCTGGCAATGATGCAGCGGCACAGCGGATGCTGTCCTCCACGGTTACCGGCGCAGCGATTGGCGCCATAGCAGGGGCCATCGCGGGGGGGCACCGCAATGTTGAGACGGGGGCTGCCATGGGCACCGTCATTGGCAGCGCGACTGGCGTCAGCCAAAGCAGTGAGACCGCTTGGAGCGCACAGCGCCGTTACGACATTGCTTACCAGCAATGCATGTACTCAAAAGGCAATTACGTCCCGGCGTATGGCCATGGTTCCAGCAGTTACCGAACGCCCTCATGGTCAGCAGAACCCATACCCCTACCGCTGCCTCCGATCCGCTAGAAAGATATGGCAGCAGCATTTTTTTGAGATTTATCAAACAGTCTCCGGATTAAAAAACTACGCTTTGAAGCCAGTGATAACTGCTACACCAAAAGGGTAATTCAATGCGCCAATCGGAAACAACAAGAGCCTGGATGCTGGCCGAGGCCGTGGAGTTCCTGCAAAGTGCTGACCGAATGCAGCGACAGTTTTTTTGGCTTGGCCAACCCGGCGAATCTCCCAACTGGGAGCCCCCGGTAGACATGTATGTGAATGACCGGGAACTGGGTTTACTGATTGCCTTGCCGGGTGTAACACCTGAGCGATTTGAGGTCGTCCTGGAGCAACAGGCGATCGTGGTTCGCGGTGAGCGCTCCTTTGGTGCCAGCCTCGGCGCAGGGGCTGTGCTTCGAATGGAAATTCCCTATGGTCGTTTTGAGCGTCGCATTCGTTTGCCCTTTGGGAGTTTTCAATTGTCCGATATGTTGCTGGAAAACGGCTGCCTGAAACTCACCCTGGACCGACTGAAATGAAACAGGTCAATGTATTGGAGAACACGACCGATAACCCATCCAGGGACCAGCCTGAACTGCCGAAACCTGAGAAATTAGTCGACGATATGGGAGACATTCCAGCCGATGCCTTGATCGTTATCCCCGTTCGTAACATGGTTCTTTTTCCCGGAATGATTGTGCCTATTTCCGTGGGACGAGAGAGCTCCGTGGCTGCGGCCCAATACGCCGTAAAAAATGAGCGCCCGATTGGCATACTGATGCAGCATGACCCTGAGGAAGACACGCCGACTGCTGACGATTTGGCTACAGTAGGAACTATTGCTACCATCCTGCGCTATGTCACCACACAAGATGGCATGCATCACATTATTTGCCAGGGGCTGCAGCGCTTTCATGTCCTCGGATATCAAACAGGTTTTCCGTTTACCGTCGCCACCATTGAACGTATCGTGGATGCAAAGGTCGACCACGACAAGGAAATTGAGGCTCGTTTCCTGCATCTGAAAGAGCGTGCCATTGAGGTCATGGAGCTCATGCCCCAAGTGCCAGAGGAAATGGTCCAGACCGTCAAGGGCATTGATTCACCCAGCACACTGGCTGATCTGGTGGCGGGCTACATGGACATCAAGCCCGCTGAAAAGCAGGAGATGCTCGAAGAACTAGACCTGCGTCGCCGTCTGGACCGCGTGCTCGACATGCTGGTGCACCACATCGGTGTATTGAATATTTCGCGCGACATCGATCGCCGCACCAAAGCCCACCTGGGTCAGCGTGAACGCGAATTTTTGTTGCGCGAGCAGGCCAAAACTATCCAGAAAGAACTTGGCGAAGACGCCAACGGCAATGCGGCTGAAATCACCGAGTTGCGCAATCTCATTACAGAAGCCGGTATGCCAGAAGAAGTGGCCAAGCAGGCCGACAAGGAACTCAAACGGCTGGAACGCATGTCCGACGGATCGTCCGAGTATTCGATGGTGCGCACCTACCTTGACTGGCTGGTCGAGTTACCGTGGAAAACGCCTGAGCCTGATTTGATCGACGTTGCGCAGGCCCGTCGCGTGCTGGACGAAGACCACTTCGGGCTGGAGCAAGTCAAGAAAAGGATTCTGGAGTTTCTGGCAGTTCGCAAGCTCAAGCCTGGTGGCCATGGTCCTATTCTTTGCCTGGTAGGGCCTCCGGGGGTGGGCAAGACCTCGCTGGGGCAGTCCATCGCCAAAGCTTTGGGTCGAAAGTTTGTGCGCCTCTCGCTGGGCGGTGTCCATGACGAGGCTGAGATTCGGGGCCACCGGCGCACCTACATTGGCGCCCTGCCCGGCAACATTCTGCAAGCCCTGAAAAAGGCGGGCACCCGCGGCTGCGTCATGATGCTTGACGAGATTGACAAGCTCGGCACCGGCATTCATGGCGACCCCTCCTCGGCGCTGCTGGAGGTGCTGGACCCTGCCCAAAACAACACATTCCGGGACAACTACCTGGCGGTGCCCTACGACTTGTCACAGGTGCTGTTCATTGCCACGGCCAACGTGCTCGACCCAATTGCCGGCCCCTTGCGCGACCGCATGGAGGTGCTGCATCTGGCGGGCTACACCCGGGAAGAAAAGCTGGAGATTGCGCGTAAATACCTTGTCGCACGCCAGTTGGATGAAACAGGCCTCAAACCCGAGCAACTGACGATCACCGACGATGCGATATCCACGATTATTCGCGACTACACCCGTGAGGCCGGGGTCCGAAACCTGGAGCGGAAAATCGGTGCAGTGTGCCGTCGGGCGGCCGTTCGCATTGCCGAGGGTGAGGTGCAGACGGTTCGTGTGGACGGGCCTGACCTTACCGACGTGCTGGGACCGGTCAAGTTCGAGCGCGAGGTAGCGCTGCGCACCGGGATGCCCGGGGTGGCCACCGGACTGGCGTGGACGCCGGTGGGCGGCGACATCCTATTCATCGAAGCCAGCCGTACGCCCGGCACTGGCCGTTTGATCCTGACAGGCCAGCTTGGCGATGTGATGAAAGAGTCAGCGCAGGCCGCACTGACCCTGTTGAAATCGAGTGCCGCCACGATGAAGCTCGACCCCGCTGTTTTCGAAAAAATGGACGTTCACATTCATGTTCCTGCAGGCGCCATTCCCAAGGATGGTCCCAGCGCCGGGGTGGCGATGTTCATTGCGCTCACGTCCCTCTTTATGGGCCGCCCGGTGCGCAATGACACCGCGATGACCGGCGAAATCAGCCTGCGTGGGCTGGTGCTGCCGGTCGGCGGCATCAAGGAAAAAGTACTGGCGGCGCTGGCGGCGGGTATTAAAAAAATATTACTCCCCGCGCGAAACAAGAAAGACCTGGACGACGTGCCCCAACAGGCCCGGGAGCAGCTGGAGTTTATTTTTCTGGATGACGTAACGCAGGCCACCCGCGCGGCCATTGAAGCAACGAGTCCGTAGCGACCAGCCTCATTGGCCTGCAAGACTTGCTACATAAATAATAGCTGCTTGCGCAATAGGCACGAGGGCTAGAGGTCAATTTAATACACAACACTGATTTCCGTTTGCCGCTGATGGCGAAGCCCACTTGCTCGCTAAACGGCAAAGTCAGGTGGGAACAGCTGTGGCGTTGGCTCCGTAATACCTGAATATTCGCTGATTCGAGCCAGACCCCTTTTATCAGCAGTTGAGTGTGAGCGAGATGTGAATGGGCGCTCGTCGTTGACGAATCGAGTCCCTAACCGGTAGTACCGTTATCGAAAATACATCCTCCAAACCGGGCATTGAACATCGCTGATGAGGGCCATTGCAAGTGGGTCTGCATTTTGAATGTTATTGGCCCCAGTTGACACGGCTTTCCAACATGCCGAAAGTTGGGCGTTACCGCAGTAGGG
>NZ_JBAWYV010000094.1:0-12404 GCF_037143375.1 Rhodoferax sp.
CGCGACTTGTCATGGTCAAACTTGGGCACTTTCCAGTCCTTGGCACTGTGGCAATCACCACACTTTTGACCCAAATTGGCGACGTGCTTGTCGTCTTTTTTATGGCAAGCAAAACAGTCTTTACTGGCGTTCTTGTACATCACCCCTTCATGACACGCTTTGCACTCGGTTTTGATGTGCTTGCCTAAAAGCGGGAAATCGGTTTTGTCATGGTTAAAACGGGCGATTTCTTTCCATGACTTTTCAGTGTGGCAATTTACGCAGTCGCGTCCCAGTGAGTCTTTGTGTTTGTCATCCTTGATATGGCATGAATAACAATCCACCGCGGTCTTGGTGCGATACGGATTAACGGTATGGCAGCTGATGCATTTCGTTGTTCGATGCTTTCCGTTTAAAGCGTACTTGGTATCTTTATCGTGGTTAAACAGTGACGTTTTCCAGTTTTTGGTTCCATGGCAGCTTTCACATTTTTCACCATACAAGCCCTTGTGTCCTTTTTGGCTATCATCTTTTTTGTGACAAGCAAAACAATTCAGTGGCGTATCTTTATAGACATTGTTACGATGGCAGTCGACGCACTTGGTGTCTATGTGCTTACCTGTTAACTCAAATTTTGTCTTATCGTGGTCAAACTTGGCTTCTTTCCAGTTCACATCGGTATGGCAGTCCGCACACAATTTGCCCAGTGTGCCTTTATGGGTGTCATCTTTGGCGTGGCAACCATTGCAAGTTCCAGCCGCTTCGCGATAAAGCTTGCCAGCCACATGGCACTTTTCGCAGGACACTTTTTGGTGCTTGCCGCCTAGCTTGAAGTCGGTCAGTTTGTGGTCAAACTGGTCTTTATCCAATGTCAAAATCTTTGCAGTCACACCCTTGTGTTCGGTATGGCAAGCACGGCAAGTCTGCTGCTTCATTTTGCCGTGATAACCGGTGTGGGCTGACACATCAGCACGAGTTTCCTTGTGGCAATCAAGGCAGCGTTTGTCTTGTCCATTGCGATCAAACTTCACGTGACACTGCGCGCACTCTTCTTCATACTTAGCGTGCGCTTTGGAAAGCTTGCCTGGTGCCATGACCGATTCGATGCCTTGCGCCATAACCAATGGAGCGCAAAGAACAAGCCACAACATGGCAATCCATTGCCAAAATACTCGATTGCACCTAGGTGAGCTTAAATTTTGCACGCCAACTTTCATCTTGATTTTTTGAACCGCTTAGTACGCATGCACAGCAAAAATGTGTACAAACGTACTGACCACCAGCAGATAAACAAAGGGAATGTGCGCAATGTGCCAAGCCGACAACATCCACTCATAGGCACTGAACTGGGCCACACGCACTTCTGCATTGAGATAGCGACGCGTTAACTTGTGCGCCAACCGACGACGATCAGCAACCTTGTCTGCTTCCCATTTCATCTTCTCTGCCAGACGCGCCGAGGGCTCACGCAACAAGCGCACACAACGCCAGTAAACCAACCATTGCCACACAGGCATCACAAAAACCCGACGCAAGTGGGTGCGCCAACCCGGCAAGGCATCGCGCTCATGCTGGGCAAACTCAAGCAGGGTTCGCTCCACTTCAGGCGCAAAACTCAAAAGGGAGCGGGCACTTTCCTGCTCCAAGCCAGCGCGCGTCTTGAGATCTTGCTGACTAACAATTTCGCCATACAAACCACGGTTGACACGGGCATAAATAAAGCGCCCCACAACACCACTGAGGGCCACGATGATCATGCTGTAAAGCGCCACACCCGCGTTCAAGGAACCATACTCAAAACCCGAATGCACCAGGACCAACATGGGGCCACCTATACCCAGCAACATGTGAAAAACGAGCCAGCCTTTGACGGACCCCCACTTGCTGGTGAACTTGAAATGTTTGCGTATGGGGTAGATGAAAAGAATCAACATCAGCACGGCCCCCGCTACGCCCAGCCAATAGCCCACATCGTCACCCGCCTTGAATAACTTGAGCAGGCTGATCTCACGCGCGACCCACACCAGCAAGACAAGCACAGCGTATACGAACAGGTCTTTGGAAAGACCTGGCACACGGCGAGCATTCGGTTGCTTGCTACTCTTTGGTACTGATGCCGCTGTGCTCACAGATGTCCTTTATCCGACTGATGCTGCAAACTTACAACAGCTTTTGCATTTCGAACTCGACGTTTACGGGCATAGGCAATTTGCAACGCAGCCAATGCGACCAACAACCACAACAGAGGATCGGGGTCGCCAGCAATAGCCATTGAACAACCACCGCCGCTACTGGCGCCACCGACATTAACAGCGGCTACAGATGTTGGTGTTGAAATTCCAGCTGCAGTAGCTACATACAGACGGCCAGCAAGTACCCGTAGGCCATTGACGGCAAGTGACGACATTGCAGAAGCACCTGTTCCACTGATTGGTACCAAATCTTTATGCATGCTGTCGCTCAAATTAAGGGCCAGTAATCCATGCACCGTTCCTACATAAAGAACTGCACCATCACTCACTAAAGCAGAAACCGTTTCAAACTCACCCGTCAACGTTTTGGGCAACCCACTCACAGGACCCCAACTGGCTGTTTCGCTTTCACATTGAAACAAGAAACCATCACCAGCTGCAAAAACTTTTCCTGCACCTACCGCAAGACGGCTAAGTGCAGCATTAGTCGGCAATTGTGAATTTGTATTTCCAAATTGGTTCCACGAATATGAAGATATTGCAACGTCAGCTGACCGATAGACATAATTGGCGTAAGTACCGGCTGCATCTTTAATAACACCTGCAACGTACACAGATCCACTCGTAACGACCAAGGCCCGCACGCCCACATCAAGTGGAAGAGCTACTGGGAGCCCAGAAGTAGTGCCTGTCAAATTCAAGGCGAGCAAACCAGTTAACCCTTGTCCTTGACCCGCATCGCCACCCACATATAGATATTGTGAACCCAATGCCAATGTATTCACATCATAGGCACCTAGTATTAAAGTCCACGCTTTATTTTGATAGGAAAATACGCCAATGTCCGTACCAGCAAACAAAATATTGCGAACAGGATCAACTGCCAAAACTTTGATATTTTTTATATTCGGAACAAGGTTCAAGTTTGTCGTGGACCAACTTAATCCGCTGTCATTACTGACCATGACATCCATATAGGTGTCGGACAAAGACTGGGCAATCGCAAACATGGACGAACCTAGAATCGCAACATCTTTTACATTAACGTTATCCAAACGTTGACTTGGAGTCGCCAATGTAACTGGGCCATTACGCACGGAAACTGTAGACATATTTGCGCTATCAGAATTAGTGCTATTGACCCCAAAATCTGTCGCCCACAAGAGACTCGACCGATCTGCAGGGTTTAACAGAATGGCTGCATTGACCATTGCAGTCATAGGAAAATCTGGGCTTTTAATCAAAGTTAATGATGTTGGAAGTGTTGCATTATCAAACGCTGTCGATATGTAAGCACCGGTGTTAGTAGAGATCGCGAGCACTGCTAGTCCACTCGAATTCACTTGAGCAACAGTTAATCCATTACATGAACCGAGTGAACCACTGGATGCGGGCTGCCAAGCCAAAGGTACTACTGTCGTATCAGCTTGGAAAACGTTACCAGGCAATGTGCAAGCAAACGCCAAAGTAGATGACGCAGAAACTATTGCAGCGATTGGCTCTGAATTAAAGCCTGAGACTGAGACAGCACCTGCCTCACTATCAACCCAAGTGAAACCAGATTTATGGTCAGGAATAAAAATTACACTATCAGAACCAACTGCAATATCGTTGCCCAAAATTCCAAGCGATCTCACATGTTGAGCTTGCAGCGGGTCAATTGTTAGCACGGGAAGACTTACTGAATTCCAAATAGGATTCGTAATTACCGAATCTAAACCCACCACGCTAATCCAATACACATTCGAACTATCAGGCTCAGCCATGTAAAGAATTGAATTCACGCTTGCCAACAGCTTAATGGTACTTATCGGCACTGGAGCAGTAGGAGCAGGGACTAATTTCCAATTTGATACAAGGCCTGCAGGGGATGCGTACACACCACTATCTGTTGCCACAATAATTAAATTACCCAACGAAACCATTGAATAAATTTGACTGCCTGATGGCAATCCGCCATTCACAGAACTCCAGGTCACGCCCGCGTTATTACTGTGAAATATACCGTTCGCAACACTACCAGCATAAAGAGCCGAAGTTGGAGCAGCAGGATCCGCCAACAAACTGGTAACACTTCCACCAGCGGGTCCAATTGAAGTCCAACTTAATGGGGACTGAGCCCAACTCAGACTCGAAACCAGCATACAACCAAGCAAGACCAGCAAATGCAAGATAGTGCTCAGAGCTTTGAAGTCATAAAAAAATTTATAGCTCTTTAATTTCATAGATCCGCCTGAACAAAAAAACAAAACCATCTTCAAAATGAATACCAAGGTCCGCTCGAATATGTGGAATTTGTTGATGAAGTATCCCAAATTGACATATACACACTGCGACCATAAAAGAAAGGTAAGCCCCAAGAAAATGAAGCTGCTTTGGTAGATAAGGGTGGCGCGCCTGCCATGCCGCTGTAAGCACTTATAGCACCCGGAATTTTCGAGGCGTTCCCCACTAAAAAGTCAACATTAACTGCATGATTTCCCGGAACATCACCATCAGAAATAATTGCTTTTTTAGTTAACAGTGAATCTGGACAATACCAACTGGATATCAAAACAGAAGCTGGCGTGCAGAGTGGAATTGAACCGTCAGTAAAAAACAATGCATTGGTTCCAGTATCTAAATAACTGTTATAAATAATTTGACTGCTGTTAGCCGAAACGTATTGAGTCGTCACATTCAAGTATGACGCTAAACCATGACTTGACTTGCTGTTATGTGGATCCACGCCAAGGTAGGCCTTGTTTGCAGATGTATCAAGCTTATTACTAATGGTCCGCAAATTACTGTCACTGGCTCTGGTGTCTATCCCGAAAACAAGCTCACCAAGAACCTTGTTTGCGCCTGTGACAGGTAACGGAGGCAGTATTAAAACCACCCCGTTGTTATCAGCCACCCCATTCGCGTCTGGAGAGAGTTTATCAACCGGGTTATGCACTTGCAACGGCAAATCTACGGCAGCAGCACGGCAATCCAACACACTTGTTGCTACTGCAGGACAGGTGTAATACACCACATACGTATTCGGGTAAAGATTACTCTGGCAAGTCAGCCCACAGTCCACGGGTACGCTTCCGATTCCCAAGATTCCATTGGATCCAAGTTGAGAAGCTGAACTTAGAATATGAGACTGTGCAGCGTCAGAACAATTGGTGGGTGCCTGTATTGCAGCCGAGGGGATATCCTGAATCAACTGCACTTGAAGTGCTTGCGCCCATTGTTCACCCAAACGAACATCAGCTACCGCAGTTGGCCCCCACAGACCGCCTACAACGAAGGGATAGCATTCGTAGACAGGATCCAAATTCGGAACAGTAAGGTCATTAGGCGTCAATATGGGAGTCAAGCCAAGAGAACTGACTTTACTGGCAAGTATCCGCAGACCGACAGAACCGGTATCGACCTGAACATGATCAATATTGGTACATTTTGCTTGAGGGTCCGTCGGCCGAGCGCCGACAGCACAGACAGTCACTGATGCGAAAAGTATATTTATGGGTGGCGATGTGAAAGTACCCGCAGGTACCCAACCGTCAACGACCACTTCCAAGTTATTGGCCTGTTGGACAAATGTTTTTCCAACGGTGATGGTGCAATCTGAAGTTTTGCAAATGAGTGTTGTTGAGCTACCGCCACCGCCACAACTTGCCAGCACAAAAATGCCGACTATCAATCCAATCAGAAGCTTGATTATTGAATACACAAGCGCTACTCCATGCCAATGCTTTCCAGACCTAATCCTCGGGGCAGCATGGACCGTCGAAAAGCAAAGCCTGAAAACACATTCAAATGGGAAGTCGACATAACCACTACATCCAATCCCTCGTGCCTTAATCGACGCTGAATACCGGGTTGAAGCGCTGCTTCATGAGATGCATTTACGTAGCTTGGAAAGGAATTGCCTAATAATTTTGAAAAATCCGGTTTGTACATGGTGTTCCAACTCACAGCAAACACATTGCCATCGGATGACACAAATTGACGAATTCTTGATCCGTCTACAGACGTTAAATCTGAAATTGAATATAGAGGTAAAGATGACACTGTCCGCTTGGCATGCATACGGACAGTGTCAACATTGATTGAATTCTCGTGCTCTCCTAGTACGGCAAACGCCGACGTTATGGGCAAGAGCAGAAACGCCACAGCTATCATGCGAACACCATGTTTCACACCATTCAACATATGCAAAGTCGGAGATTTATTTTCTATGTTTTGGCATTGGTTTGCGGCCCCATCGGTGCCTGGGTGGCGACTGAGACTGGAATTGCATTGCGTGGCAACACTTGCAAAACCATCGGTCTCTTTACATTGTTGGTTATAGCGCCTATCGCTGAGGAAACTATTTTTAGGAGAGGACTTCATGCCCTGCTGAGCAAGCATATTTGCTATCGACTCGGTTATCTCTCGCTCCCCAATCTCTTGACTGCACTCATATTCAGTTTGCTGCATGCTCTCCATCAGGGTTCGCCTTGGTTGCTCTTGACGATATTTCCTTCTCTCATGATTGGTCTCATTTGGGAGCTCAGCGAAGAACGACTCACTACGCCGATACTGATTCACGCTTGGTACAACTTGTGTCTCATAGGGGCGAGTTGCTAATGAAATATTTTCAATAGAAATCATAGCGGTAACCAACATAAAAGAAAACAGAGGAAGAGTCTTCGTGGTTGGTTGGACCATCAGTCTTGGAATGTTCAAAAATAGTCTCACCAAGTACACTTGCTTTCTCTGTTACTTTGTACGATATACGCAGTCCTGGAGACACCCGCAGCACTTTGGTCTCAGTATTATCTGTCTGTGTGTAAACTCGAATGGAAGGCTCTATGCTAGCTTTATTGTCAAGGAAACCTGTCAAATTGTTATAAGCGAATTGAACACCTCGCAAGGTATCACTAGTGAGAACACTGAGGTTAAATCCATTGATATCTCGTTTTGAATACAGGTTAGAACCCGTCAACTGGAATGAAACATTCATTTGAGCGCCTGTAGCAGGAACCGCCTCAAAAGTGCCTACAGCTGGAAGAGCGCCCACATCACTCGCACGGAAGTCGACTGACCCTTGCCACTTCGGCGACAGTGCTCTTGATACACTGAACATCGCTTGACGCGCTTGAGCCGCAGTCCCCACTGCCATGCCCTGCACTTCATTTAGGCTCTTGAGTTGCAATAGCGTTTTTAACGAAGTAAATCCTGAACTAATCAAGGCATTACTCAATTGAAGTGAAGGAGCCTTGCGGTTATCCAACAACATCGTCAATGTCGTGTCATACGGACCCTGAAGTGAACCTTGCATCGTCAACGCATTAAGTGCACGAAAATTAATGTCGTAGTCAACTTGCGAATACATCGACAGTGATTCTCCGAAATATCGCAATTCCAAACCTACGGCTCGCCGATCTGAAATTCCCTCGGTGGTTTGATCCACCAGCGATATATTTCCACCCCAATGTTCAAACACACTATCTGCTTCGAGCATCACCCCTGTTAACCGTTGCGAAGGTGCAGATACGAGGGTATTCACGGGTACACCCGCCATGGCGTTAAGTTTTAATTTGCTTGCGATAGGCATCGTCAACGACACACCATCAAATAAACCAAACATCGAGCCGCCTATTGCGGACTGTCGCCCCAAACGTACGTCAACTTGTGGATTGATGAGACGGTAATCAACATACATGGAACTCAAACCACTTTGTGTATTGGTCGAAGTGATGAAATTATGTGAATATGTATCACGCAAAACCAGTTTCACATCAGCATTTTCTGTTTTATAGCGAGTTGAAACATCAACACTGGTCACCAACGCAGACTGGTTGGTTCGACTTAAAGTATTTTGGTCTATTCCTGCCGATATATTGACCAGCGAGTCTGTCTTGGTTTGCCCCCCATAGTAATATTGGGAAATACTGCCCGTGTAGCTAAAGCTGGGCTGGACTGGTTTCACCTCAGTTTTAAGACCTGTTTTGACGTCGGCCGTCAGCCCCCCGCCCAGCGCTGCAAATAGCTGTGCAACACGTTTCGCACCATCACCTTGCGGGTACAACTTGAGGTATAGCTGATATTCAATGCGTGCTTTATTGGGTTGATTTAAACCCATCCAAGCAGATCCGATCAATTCTTGCGTTTCTTGCGATGACGGATTGGGTGGAAGCAACAAAGCATGGTTAAAAGCATCTACAGCGTCTTGCCAACGCTGTTCGGCCAATGCCTGTCGTCCTTTTATCAATAAATTTTCTGCGCTGGAATTAACTTGCGAAGTACTTTCTGGCTCAGCAGGAATAGAACCCGTATTGGTATCTCCTGCTGCAGGAACCAAAGGTGAGTCACTC
Organism: Rhodoferax sp.; assembly: GCF_037143375.1. GTDB lineage: Bacteria > Pseudomonadota > Gammaproteobacteria > Burkholderiales > Burkholderiaceae_C > Rhodoferax. Next base: position 8,504 of record NZ_JBAWYV010000094.1, read on the forward strand.
ACGTTTACGACAGTCGACAAACCAGGCGGGGCTTCCAACTGAAGAATGCTTGCTGATGGAAATCGATCTAATGCTTTTTGACGTACTTTCTCAGCATCTTTTTCAGTTTGGAAATAACCAATTGCCAGTGCAAAGTACTTAACGCCGTCTTGTTCAAATACACGTGTGAATACAGCGTAATCCTGAAATTCAACCGGTACACGCGGCATATCCGCTTGTTTATCCACTGAAAACGTTTGCAGTACCAATGCGAAATGACGGTCACTCGGTGTTTCAACCATCGCGGGCATGTGGTTTGAACCAGTCAACGTTTCTTTATCGTTGCTTTCCCCGTCGAAATCAATGTCTATGGCTCTGGCCCCAGGACCTTGGCGCACAGATGCATGAACTTTTTCTGTAAATTTCAAGGTTAGCAATTTTGTTCGCAGATTTGGGGATGCTGCGTACGTCAGAACAATACCAACTTTTCCTATAGTTGCTGCGAGTCGTTTACCTTCCTCAATGGACTGATTTAAAACAGGCTCATCTGCAGCAACAATCTGAAAACTTACTTGTGATAAGTCCGTCGATGTTAATGGTGATTGGCGCAAAAACCTGACACTCGCATTGAACGTAATGCGTGCAACTGCATGGCCAGATATATCTACCCATTCCAGGCTTTCAACGGTTTGGGCTGTTGCGGACCCAGAGAAGAATACGAAATACAGCCCTGCACAAAAAATAAGCTGCCTCACAATCCATCCATGACGAACTGAGGTGGGTGATTTGATTGGTACCAGCATAGAAAGTTTAATGCGTTGCAATTCAAGGCCCTACAAGGTTTGGTTTAATCCGGTTCAATGCTCGCATCTGCTTAGGAATAATTTCGCTATTCGAAATGTGGCAACTCACGCATGACAGCTTATCAGGCAGCGGTCGGTAAGACGGTGACATGTGAGAGTAGTTCGCCAGTAGCCAATTATTGGTCTTGTGGCAGCTATCACAAGACCGTGGCGTTATGAAGTGCCCCGCAGGCTTGGGTGACGCACCCATACCGTTATGACATACCTGGCAGGTATTTGGTGAGATTCCATTGTGACTGAACTGAGCAGGAAGCCAAGACGTTGTTCTATGACAGGCGTCGCATGAGTTAGTCACCATCAAATGACGAGCTCTCATTCCCGTGGCCCGCTGACCATCGTGACAAGTTTTGCACTTACCTGACTCTACGCCTTGATGGTCGTATGTAGTCCCTAGAGTGCCGCGAGTCGGTTGTGTAATTTGCAGGTTTGGAAGCAAGCGACCTAGCTCCGTGTTTAGCAACGCCTCACGCATGACGGGTCGCCCTAGCGCCATCTTCTTGAAGGTTGTAGTTGAGTGGCAGCCACTGGCATTGCAATCTTGTCCAGCGTGATGGGTTTTCGAGTCTCTCACTTTAATAGTAACTCCGTACCATGTGTATGCCCACTCATGACAACTCATGCAAGTCTGTTTTGTAACTACAGTATGGTTCATTGCTGACTTAGGTGTTGCCAGCAAGAATGTTGTGAAATTATTTGCCACGTGGCAGCCTTCGCAAGCAACGCCTGCGACAGGTATGTGGGTAGACGTACTAGGTGTCGTAGCAGCCGCACCACTCAGCAAAGGCATGACTGTTGGTTGGTAAATCATGGATGGTGGAGAAGTGCAAATGGCTTGAGTCAAACACCCTGCAAATGGCGCTACTGTAGTCCCAGCACCTTTTGTGTGGCAAGAAATACAACCGCTTGTCGTACTGAATCCCGTATGCATCGTCGCTGATGTGGCCAGCTTTCCAACAGCAGAGGAGTAGTCACCTGATATCAAATGACACGTTGAACACGTGGTTAATGTTGTTGGTACATGCCCGGTTGGTTTAGCAATTGCAGTAAATACAGTCGTGCTGCTATGGCACTGCGAACATTCACCTGAAGCCAGTGAACCACTGTCATGACCAGAATCAATCAGGCCGTAGGTTGTCGTGCTTGCAGTTGGACGAGTTTGAAATCCTACAAAGTTCGGCCCTGCTGCTATTGAGGAGGTTCTTGTGTAAAAAGTTGCACTGACACCCAGCCATTGATATGCTTTTTCATGGCAAGTTGCACACAAAGGCATCCCACTATTGGCATGAATTGACACCCCTGTAGGTGCAGGCAACCGAAATGATGTAGCCCCAAGACCAGCTTTAGCGGTGGCCACACTAAGTAAACCACCCGGGATCAATGATGCGCTCGAATGACATGATTCGCAAGTTGCTGTCGCGTTTGCTGGGATGTGCGAATTGGGCCCCTGCGTCGTTGATACTGGATTAACAAAAACAAGGTTAGCCGCTGGAATTCCGTTAAACCCTTGTGCGCCAGCAGATCCATGGCAGGCAGCACACCCACTTGTGATGCCACTATGACTGTAAAGGGCTGTCGAGAAATTCGACCCATTGACCACCGTGCCATTCGGAATGCTGGTGCCTGTTCCTACGTGACAAACTTCACATTTAGTAGTTCCGTTAAGTGGTACGTGAGTAGCTGACGGCGCCTTAATCGTAAATGCAGCAACAGGTAGTGCGTAATAAGCTGCATTCGCCACGCTGTGGCACTGCTCACAGTTTGAAGCCGTAGGTACAGGCCCATTGGCGTGAATTGCAGTTATCTTACTAGCTGGCATCAAAGAATAGTCACTGCCTGTATGACAGGCTGCACATGAAACATTGGCCGTCGGAATATGGTTAAGAGGTTTGGCCTCTGCAATAAAACTGGTGGTGCTGAAATGGCAGTTTGCGCAGTCGGCACTGGTCGCGCGGTCTGGGTGGGTGGCTGACAGGGAGTAGCCCGTTCCATTCGGATAGGGTCGCGCCTGAAAGCCCACATAGCTTGCGCCCGTCGCGCTTGATATCGTGCTCGTTCTCGCATACAGGCCCATGCCCATCCAGTTAGCACCCTGCTCGTGGCAGCTGTCACATCCGCTGGTCACGCCGGTGTGTATCACGGTGCCCAATGGGATCGGGTTTTGGAACTTGGTGCCAGGCCCGGTCAACGGGCTCGCCTTGGCGCCCGCCAACACCAGACTCGTCAGGCTGCCCATGTGGCAGGTCTCGCATTTGGCCATGTTGACCGTGCTGCTCGAGGGGACGTGGGTCGCAGGAATTTCCACAATTTGCGTGTTCAGGAACAGGCTTCCCTGATTGGCTCCGTGGCAGCTATCGCAGCTGTTCTTGATGCCGCTGTGGCTGAACTGCCCGCCCGCGAAGGTCTTCATGCTGCCGCTCGCACCCGCCGCTGGCACTTGTCCTGACGGAACGCTGCCAACGTGGCAGGTCTCGCATGCCAACGCACTTGGGTTAGGCACGTGCAGCGCATTGGCCGTTCCCAGGTTGGTGAAGGTCTTCAGGCCTGGCACGTTGGTGATCGTCATGTTCGCACCGTGGCAACTCGCACAACCGGTCGTCATCGTGGTGCCGTGATCAAACGCAGAGCCGCTGAACGCGGGTGTGTCCGTTGCCAACAGGCTGCTAACGCTGACCATGTTGGTGCTCGCGCCAACGTGGCAGCTCACACAATCTTGTAGCGCGCCCATCGCCACGTGACTGGTCACGCTCTTCTCCGACACGATCGGCGGACTCATCGTGCTGATCTTGTTGAAGTTCAACGCGTTCGCACTGCTGTGGCACTGCGCACAGTTGGTGCTCGTGCTCGTCGGTCCATTCTTATGAATGTCCGATATCTTGGGCATCTTCGAGTAATCAATGCCGTTGGCACCTGGTACGTGGCAAGACGCACAGGTCGTGCTCGACGCCAGCGAGTACGGAATGTGATTCAGGGGTACCGCTGTCGTGCTGAAACTGGTGGTGCTGGCATGGCAGTTTGCGCAGTCGGCACTGGTCGCGCGGTCTGGGTGGGTGGCTGACAGG
>NZ_JBAWYV010000095.1:0-12292 GCF_037143375.1 Rhodoferax sp.
GATTGTTTCGAAAACCCAGACTTCTATCAATCGAAACCCGCAACCAGTTTTGAGCCTGTGTCATAGGTCGTGCTGGTCAAGCAGCCCGATGCCAAAGTAATTATTTCACCGCACCAATCTGCGGTGCGCGCTCTATCACATGACACGCAGCGTAACGAGCACAACCCAGCCATTGATGAACACGGCCGAAACGGCTGGAAAAAGAAGACCTAGATCGGGTCGCCTTACAAAATTCCAATTTATGCAACAACGCCAACGTTCAAGGCGTCTCGTTTGAATACTCGAGTACGCATGGAATCAAGGTATCCCAGAATCCGATCGGGAATGACTGGCTTTTGGTAATAGGTCACCCATTCCGGAATTTTTCCACGGACCTCGGCCTCTTCTCTGGTCAGGCAGGACAAGACAACTGCGTCCAACGAATAGTACACAGGGTCGGTCTGCATGACTTCAATCAAGTGAAACCCGTCAAATGGTTTCATTAATAGATCCGTCACCACCAAGTCTGGTCGACCACGTTCCAATTGAATCAGTGCAGTGGACGCATCGCTTGCCACGATGAGCTCAATAGGGTGGCTGCACCTGGTCAAAATGGTTTGGAAGAATTTGACTTGTGTTTGGTCATCCTCAACAAGTAAAACTTTCGTAGCCCTCGTCGTCACCTTGCTTCCTTGCTGCTGCAGAAGCGCTGCTGTTCCCATCATTTTTTGTATCGATGCACGCGCGATTCTACGGTGCCCACCACTTGTGAGCCAGGCCTCTAAGTCTCCGCGGTCAACTAGTTTCTGAACAGTTGTCAAAGACACGCCCATTAATAGAGCAGCTTCACGCGTGGTCAGCATACCGATTTCTTGGTTGAATTCAGGAATTGAGGCCGGTGTTGGGAATAACGCCATTGGTTTTTTAGAAATCATAAATAAATGTTAGAAATTTTTCCTATTCTCATATTAAACACTTAATTCATAGGAACTTTAAAAAAAATGTTTTATACGCCTTTTTGTAAGTAGATATTTCACGGATATGACAGTTTTGTTGCCTTTTTTGCTTCTAAAAAATGTAGTTTCAACGTGCAATTTGTTGCACGACATGACAATGACACACTTTTTTTATAAATTTCATATATTGATTTTTTATAAACAAAGGCAAAAATGCTAAACGTAGAAATCCTATACGAAGCGCTTGCGGCGAGTGCTGCAGATGAAAGCAAAGGCGCAACAACGCTGATCACCAAAGCAGAGCAACTCTCTCGCCCGCAGCACGCTATCACGCCGGATACAACCAGTGAAGAATTGCGCACCAAGTTCAGTGAATTGAGCGGTGTCGCCACCATCGCCGTGACTGAGGACGGCAAGCCCATAGGTATGGTCAACCGCAATATCTTCATGGAGCAATATGCCAGGCCGTATGCCCGTGAACTGTATGGCCGAAAAACTTGCATCGCCTTCATGGATAAGACCCCTCTGATCGTGGACAGCAAAACCCCGATTGAGGTCTTGGTGAAATCCGCCGTGGAGTCTGGTGGTAAGGTATTGACGGACGGTTTCATCACGACCATTGATGGCCAATATCAGGGCGTGGGTACTGGGTTCGATCTGATGAAGGCAATGTCGGAGATCGAGGCCGAGAAAACACGCCAATTGATGGCATCGATCAACTACGCATCACTGATCCAGCGCTCGCATCTGGTCGAGTCTGACCACGTCCTGCAAAACGATATTGGTGACTATGGTCTGATGTGGTTGCCACGCGATATTGTTGGTGGTGACGCCTATTTCTTTCGGAAAGTTGAGGACGGCGTATTTGGCTGTGTATTTGATTGCACGGGCCATGGAGTGCCCGGCGCCTTCATGACATTAATTGTGATGTCGTTCCTTGAGCAGTGCGTACAGGCCGCTGCATCAGGAATCATGCCCGGAGAGATTTTGGGCAAGCTCAATGCCTATGTAAAACGAGTCTTACGTCAAGACGACCGTGGCTCAAGTGAAGCAGCGTCATTCGAAAAAACTTCCAACGATGGCCTCGACGCAGCGATGTTCGTGCTGAGCAATGACCAGACCTCCATGCGCTTTGCTTCAGCCAAGTTGTCAATGCTGCTGAGCCGAAAAGGTGCAGCAGAAATTGTTGTCGTGGAGGGCGAGAAGCACCCTGTCGGTTACGCAGATACTATGCTCTCCACCGTTTGGCCTACACAAACCGTGGATCTTGGGCTGGACTGTTTGGTGATGATTCCTACCGATGGTGTCATCGATCAAATCGGTGAATCCAGACGAATTGCCCATGGAAAGAAGCGATTGATCCAGTTTCTGTCAGACAACCGGCACATGAGCTCTTTGCAATTGATACCCACATTTGATTCAGCCTTCGGAGAATGGCAAGGCAATCAAAAGCGCCGTGACGACGTAACCATGCTGGCGTTTCGTACGAAGTCCGATTAAGACAGGCCGAAACAAATAACCGAATTTCTACCCACCGTACACCAGGAATAAAAAATCATGAATCTTGCAAATTTTGAGATCTTCCAAAAGCAAGCCCGCACCGCAGGCATCGTCTTTTATCACACCGGCGAATTTAACGGACCGATCATTTCAGCCGCCGCTGAATCTCTGAAATCGCGCATGCAAGAGTCTGGCGCCTCAGGCCCGGCCACCCGAAAACTCTTTTCGACGTTTGTCGAAATGGCGCAGAACATACACCATTACGCAACTGAAACCCCCGACCTTGCCCACGCCAATCTGGCAGGCAGCGGCACCATCAGCGTAATCAGAGGCGCTGACGAATACTGGGTCATCTGTGTCAACCGAATCGAGACAGCCCAGATTCCCCGTATCACCGAGAAGCTTGACTCCGTGCGCTCAATGAGCCTTGAAGAAATCAAGAAAGCCTACAAAGAACAGTTGAAAAACTCTGAACACGAAGAAATGAACAAGGAAAGCAAAGGCGCAGGCCTGGGATGGCTCACCGTGGCACGTGACTCCAAGCAACCGCTTGAATACAGTTTTTCATCTGACTCGGTGGGCGATGGCAAGTACGCCTACTTCCTGGTCAAAGCCGTCATCTAATTTTTCACCACCGACCCAACCCGATAAAAGGAAATTGTCATGAACGCTATCCGTGCCGAACGTACCCAAGTAACGCCCGAAGTTGTCTTCTCCATGATGGACAACAAACTTCACATCTCTGGGGAATGCTACCCAGAAAATCCACTGCCCTTCTTTACACCCATCGTTAGTGCATTGAAAAAACACCTGACGACTACCATGCCAGATAATTTCGAAGCGCACATGCACCTGCAGTACGTCAATAGCGCTTCTACAAAAGGCTTGCAGTCCATCATTTCCGTTCTGAATGATGCCGGAGTCGCTGGCTCAGCTATATCTGTGTTCTGGGCGCATGATCCGGAAGACGACGCACTAGAAGAATTGGGCATGGATCTGGTTGAAGATTACAACCACGTTCAGTTGCACCGTGTGCACGTTGCAGCATAAGCAACCAGATTGTGGTGACTTGTGAGTGGAATAGCGAATTTTGAAACTTCTCAAGCAGTTGCTCTGAGCCTGTCGAAGGCATGGCAATTCCTGAGTGGCGAAACAGGTGAGTTCGATGTCCTTATCGACTGGACATCGAATCCCGCAAATCCCACTTTTGCCGAGTTCAGCGTTTTCATGCCCCTGACGGTCGACGCGGAATCTCGTACTGCCGGAGTCGGTGTCTTGATCCAGAGGGAAGACGCAACCATAGTGGCAAGCCACATGTTCGGTCTTACTAAGGACGAGGTCAACGAGGACGATCTTCGTGATGCCTGCGCTGAAGTCTGCAATGTAATCTCTGGCTGCATTACCCCCCAAGTCAGCGCTTCTAACGACATCAAAATTGGCCTTCCATCGCTGGTTTGCGCTTCAGAATTTGAACAAATATCACAGGGCAGCGTTCTTATCTTGACATATATGTCTGGCCTAAAGATCAAACGTCTGTTCGTACTAATCTATGGCGTCTTTTTGGCGCCAAGTATGGCTTAAATCATGGACACCCCAATCATTCAACTGTCAAAGCCACTCAAGATTCTGATCGTGGACGACAGCCGCGCAATACAGGCCATCATTAAACGAGCAATTGGACACTGTGGTTACGATCCCATTGAAATATTTACGGCGGCTGATGGTGAACAAGGCATTGAACTTGAAAACCTAAATTCCCCTGACCTGATCATCACGGATTGGCACATGCCAAAAGTGAACGGCCTGGAGATGCTGCAAATCATTCGCCAGCGAGGTCGCAGGACTGTGCGCGTCGGGTTTGTCACTACTGAGCGTACGCCCACCATGCTCAATGAGGCCAACCTCAATGGCGCAGCTTTCATTTTGCATAAACCCTTTGATGACGCCGAACTTATAGCTACAGTTCATGCGACTGTGAGAGACATTGTGCACGAGCGCCAGATTGCGGTGGGGGAGCGCGCGGGACTCAAAGAAGATCAGAGCCAGACTTCAGAAGATGATTCCCAGCAAAGCGCCGACCCTGTCCCCTATGACGAGATGCAAATAGCGTTGACGACCAAGTTTGGAAATCTTCCCTTTCGCCTCATTTCGAAGGAAAAGTTATCGACCGAGATGATGACGCCAAACAACCTTCTGGGTTTGTATTCCGCAACGGACCGAAAAGGGGTCTACGGTATCGGGGTGATGGATGCCAATGCAGTGTGCATCGTCGGTGGCGGCGCTGCAAGAAAAACCCCTCTAGAGGTGCGTGCAGCAATGGCCAAAGGTGAACCCGACAAGTTGATGCTGGCCAAGGCTCATGAGTTCTTGAACACGATAGCACAAACCATGACAATAACTGCACCCGATGACGCGGGTGATGTGTCGCTGGCGAAATCGAGTGTTGTGAAGAACACATTTTCCAAGCTTGCAGAGATCGTGAGCCAAGTAAGTCATCGCTCCGACTTTCGGCTGTCAATCCCAGGCTACGGGGAAGGGAGAATGGCCTTCTTCCTTTTGAGCGCATGACATGGCTCGATGCTGCAAGCCTATGCGTGTTTCTATGCAACATCGCCTTTATGGTCGGTGCGGGAATGCTGCTGCTCAAGATACTGGGATCGGTTCAACACTCTGAGTTGTTCTCTCAGAAGGTGTTGGACGAGAACATTGAGGCTACTGCCCAATTACGCAGGGCCTGCAATCAGCTCGCGACGCAGATAGAACCAACACAGTCCGAAAACAAATTCCATGAGACGTCTATCGGAAAAGCCCACATGGCACTGTCCCTTCAGGTACGCAGCCTTAGTGATCAACTTCAAGCCTCATTGGCGGGAGATGCGCTCGCACACCAGCTGCAGGCCAAACAGGCAAACGAGGAACTGACTCAGCGCATGCGCGACAAGCTCAAAGATGTCTTGACCCAAAACATTCAGTTGAAGGACGAAATCGGTCGCACAAAGGCTAAGCTAACTGCTGCATCGAATTCCAGTCACGATATCCAAAGTGGCATGACTGACGTGCAAGGTGCGAGCCCGGCAGTCATTAAGGAGATGGCTCAAAGAGCGCAAGACTTGAGCGGCCATCTACAAGAGGCCCAAAGACGGGCACATGCGGCAGAGAAGCTTGCCGAGGCCAATGCCATCAAGCTCGAAGACATGCGTGAGGCGCTCAGTGCCAAGAGTTTTGGGGACAGTGCCTGTGAGTCAGTTCAAATGGAAAAGCTGCGCACTCAAAACGAAGCGATGGCAGCACGCGAACGGTCGCTGCTGGCGCGCATCGAATCCATGGAAATGGAATTTCAGCGCAATTTGACCGAAAAATCGTTCATCGAAGAACGGTATGTCAAGCTAGATGCAGCTGAGCCATATTTCAATTGAATGTCAAGCATGAAACTTGTTCAATTTATGTATTCCAGCATCCTAAATGACAAGAACGAGGCCCTGTTAAACGACATTTTGCTGGTGAGCAAGCGCAACAATGTTCGAAATGCCATTACCGGAATGATCTACTACGACGATGGCCGTCTAGTTCAAGTGCTCGAAGGCCCTTCATTGATTGTGGAGAACACATTTAGCAGGATCGCCTGTGATCAACGCCATAACAACTTGAACTACATCGGATGCAAGGTTATCGAGAGGCGTGAGTTTCTGATGTGGGACATGGGCTTCCTAAAGATTCCTGGTGCCGATATTGAACAGTCATTCAGTCGCTACGCCCTGTTTCGCTTTGGTTCGAATCTGCTTGACGAGCGAGCTGCACATGGTATTAGCGCAAACGAAAAGGCTGACCTGATGGAGATAAATTCGCTCGCTGTTTTTGCTCCTAAAGATGTCAAGGCACTTTCACACTCCGCGTCATCGACTCGTATGGAGCGCGCATAAAAACCCAAAAAAATACTGTTCTCTCGGCTGATGAGAGGGCCGGAAAACTTGCTGAGATTGACCGGCGCGATGCGTCGCTTAAGTTTGCATCTTCCCGTCGCCATACCATTAGTCCTTCAATTTCAGTCAATTAGCGCACTCTAACTGGCGAAATTATTTTCCAATTATTGAGAGTATTTTCATGCACCTCGTAACAAATCTAGCGCGCCAGTACAGCAATAAATTAACGGGAAGTAACCTGTATGACATCAGGCAATGTGACCCGACTGGCGTAATCGCGCGACTCATAAATGATAACTCCCTAGATATTGTGTGGCAGCCAATCGTAAACATGCTCAACGGCTCCATCTTCGCCCACGAAGCATTAGTAAGAGGACCCAAGGACAGTATCTACTACTCGCCAAATGCTTTGCTTAAGATCGCGAGGAGTGAAGATTCTTTGGTTGAATTTGAAATAGCTTGTGTAGTAAAGGCGCTGGAAAACTGGGCAGACAAACGGCATGGCGGACAAATATTTATCAATGTTTCAAGCAGCGCATTGACCCACAACTATCGTGGAAAAACCGTCGGCGCAATCACATCATCTATCAAGCACTTTGGCATTTCGCCCGAAGAGGTGATCTTTGAAATCACAGAATATGAACATATCCTGGATATTCCTGACTTCATTTCCATTGCGAGCATGCTTCACAGTGCCGGTCTGCGCTTTGCACTCGATGATTTTGGAGACGGTTGCTCAAGTTTGCGGTTGTGGTCCGAGTTGGCACCGGATTTCGTGAAAATCGATAAATACTTCACCCAAGACATTTCCACAAACGCCTCAAAGGTCAAGACCGTCAAGGCACTGATGCAGATGGCCGATAACTTTGAATGCGCTCTGATTGCCGAAGGAATTGAAAATGCGCAGGACCTGCGCGTTCTGCGCGACCTGGGCATACAACTCGGGCAAGGCTATTTCCTGGGTAGGCCGCAACCCAAGCCTCTGCACGCGGTCGAGGAAGAGGCTCTGTCCATATTTTCGGGCAGGCCCATCTCAAAATTGCCATGTCAGCCGTCAGCCCCGCAGAAGATCACCCTGCGTGAATCGATGATTATCATTCCGCCGTCTTTGACACGAGAAGACAGCAATGCCGAGGTAGTTAAGATATTCGCAGACAACCCCGGCTTTCACGCGCTCGCAGTCGTGGAGGGGGGGTTCCCCGTGGCAATCATCGCCCGCGAGGAACTACTCACGCAAAGTGCTAAACCGTACTTCAATGAACTCTTTGGCAAAAAGTCTTGTATGCGCCACGCAAACATAAACCCGCGCACGGTTGAACTGGATCAGGATGTGCAGGACTTGATTGGAATTCTGACCTCCCAAGACCAGCGTTATCAGTCTGAAGGCTTTATCTACACAAAGAATGGCCGCTATGTCGGAATGGGGATGGGAGAGCATCTTGCGAAGTTGGTCTCGGAGTCGCGCCTAGAAGTTGCAAAGCATGCCAATCCATTGACTTCTTTACCCGGAAATATCCCAATTTCCACCCATATCAACCACTTGCTGAAACGTAAAGGCAACTTTGTCGTGGCATACGCAGACTTGGCGAACTTCAAACCCTTCAATGATTTCTATGGCTTTTGGCAAGGTGATGAAGTGATCAAGCTTGTGGCCGCCACGATGCTGCGGCATTTGGACGACGCCTTGGACTTTGTTGGGCACGTTGGCGGCGATGACTTCTTGCTCGTATTTCAAAGCGAAGATTGGCATGCAAGGCTGAGTAAAGGCATTGATGAGTTCAATCTGGCGGTGGTGAAACTGCACGATGAGGACGCAATACGAGCCGGTGGCATATTGGCTGAAGACAGGGACGGGACCAAACGTTTCTTCCCGATGACCACGCTATACGCAGGCGTTGTCCATGTCCATAACGGCCCATACAAGAGTGCGTCAGAGGTGTCGAGTGCTGCTGCAACGGCGCGACACCTAGCCAAAAAAGAGGGTGTCAATATTTACATTAATGACGTTCCTGCCCGGATGGCGCAGTGGATTTCTTGAACCGCCACCTTTGAAAACTTCGTGTCTACCTATTAAATAGGACCTATGAAAAATCTGTCAATCTCCCTGCGCCTGAAAGTACTGGTTGTAGTAATGTCGCTTCTGCTTGTCGCTGTAGGGGTACTGGGCCTGCAAGCGGCAGCGACATCCATCGAGGCCCTGCGCTCCGTTTATGAGGGGCAAACCGCACACATTGGTCATTTGGCGGAGATCAGCCGCCTTACGTTGCGCAGTCGCCTTGACATTGCCAACAGCGTGCTCGATCCCACGCCTGAGCAAATCAGCAAGAGCATCGACGATCTGGACGCCATCTTGGTAGCAGCCGATAAGCAGTGGAAGGACTTCGTGGCGACCGAACTCACGACAGATGAGAAACGCACTTCACAGCAGTTTGATAAAGATCGCGCAGAGTTCATTGAAAACGGCATCAAGCCAGCCGTCGCTGCGCTTAAGCTAAATGACATTGACGCGACGCAAAAAATCTTTCTTGAAAGGATTAGCCCCTTGTACCTTCCGGTGGGAGCAGGGCTAGACGCGTTGGTAAAGATCGAGTTAGCCCAGGCCAAGGACGAGTATGCTAAAGCGAGCCGGGGTTACGAGAATACTCGCATACTCTTGGTCATTTTTGTGGTGTTTGGTTTGGGGTTCTCCGTCATTGCGGGATGGAGTCTCATCTCGGGTATCAACCGTTCCCTGAACAAAGCGCTTGATATCACTAATGCGGTTGCCAATGGCGACTTGGCACAGGTGATTGATGTCAATGGGCATGCTGAGGTTTCCAAAGTGTTACAGGGGCTATCCAAAATGCAGGAAAGTCTTGCACAAGTGGTCGGAGCGGTGCGCCAAGTTTCGCAGGCCGTGGCTACCTCCAGCGCCGAGATCGCACAAGGCAATATGGATTTGTCTGACCGTACTGAAAACCAAGCCAGCGCCTTGCAGCAAACGGCGTCTTCCATGTATCAATTGGGTTCGCAAGTGCGGCATAACGCTGAATGTGCGCAGATGGCCAACAAGCTCTCCATGGAGGCTTCTAGCGTGGCAGTGCGCGGCGGTGATGTGGTGGCCCAAGTGGTTGACACCATGAAAGAAATCAATGAATCATCACGCAAGATCAGCGACATTATTGGTGTGATCGACAGCATTGCCTTCCAGACTAACATCCTGGCCCTGAACGCGGCTGTGGAGGCAGCAAGGGCCGGTGAACAGGGTCGAGGATTTGCTGTGGTGGCATCCGAGGTTCGCTCCCTTGCGGGACGGTCAGCAGATGCGGCCAAAGAAATAAAACGGATGATTAACGCTAGTGTTGAGCGCGTAGAGCACGGCACGGCGCTGGTAGACCATGCTGGAGAAACCATGAATGAGGTGGTTACCTCCATTCGTCGCGTCGCCGATATTGTGGGGGCGATCAGTTCTGCCAGTCAGGAGCAGTCGGTCGGTGTAGCCCAAGTGGGCGAGGCTGTATCAAAGATGGACCAGTTCACCCAGCAAAATGCTGCCCTGGTTGAAGAAAGCGCTGCCGGTGCGAACGCGCTTAATGAACAGGCTCTAGAAATGGTGCAGGCAGTGGCTGTGTTCAACTTAGGGAACAACGTTCTTGCCGTGAAGGCCGTTACGACCCGTGCCTCAGTCCGGTCGCCTATCGCCAAACCTAGCTTACACCATGGACGCGAGCGTCGCGTGGTGCCGCACAGAGCTCCCGCCAACGCTCATGCCATGGCAGTCACACCAGGACAAGAGCAGTGGGAGTCCTACTGAGACCGAATATGAATATCTTTAACCTGATTGCCCGTCTGACCGCGCCACTTTCCATGGACCTGCTGTTTTTGACCTCAACCACATTCTCAGCACACGCAATGTGGACCGAGCTAAACGTAACTGGATACCTAGAGGCTAAGTATGTAGAGAGTCTCGCGTAGTCGCAGTCTAATGCCCCGCTCATTCTGGTGTATCCGCAGGGAAGTACTAATTTTGTCAAAACAGTGTTCCCGCTAGCAACAACTTTCAGCTCAATTCGCTGACAGTGGAATAAATATTTATTGGATCAAACCATGGAAAACGCAACCGTTGAAATGCAGCCACCCAGTCAAGCTGCCACTGGAAACCCTAGTGAAAACCGCCCGGAAGACGTCATTGAACCAACGCCAACTGTGTTTGGATATCAAAGCCGCGTCGAACGGGTCCTAATTCAAGGTGATGTGAGCATACGTATAGCAGGTGGATTTCCTCAGATTGGAAAATTGCTGGATGCATCCATGCTCGGCCTGTCAGCCGTAATGGATATTCAGATGGCACGGGGCAAGATTTACGAGTTGCAAGGGAGGGTTTATCGCAAAGGCCGCTTTCATGAGTTCACCATGCAGGCTGTTTGCATCTATTCGACGTTGAACGGACGAGGTTTCAAGATGGGATTCAAATTCGGTCCGATGAACGAGGCGACAACCACAAATTTCGCCGCAATGATTGCGTAAATTCGAAAGGAAAAAAATCAATGCATTTTGCGAATCAACCACCAAAGAAAAAAAAGTTGAATACCCGCGAAAATGATATCGAATTGATGAGCCTGATTGCAGATGAAAAAACCCTCACTCAGGCTGCATCTAAGTTGGGCACAACCACTTCCACAGCAATCACGCTTGCAAGGGATTTTGTCAACGCTGTGCTCGATGGCAGGCGTTGGGGTTGGAACCACGAAGTCAGGTCTGCATTCGAGAAGAAATTGCATGTGATTTTTTCTGAACATTATGAATTTCTAGCTGAGGTCGTTGTGAAATTCAAAATCGAGATGCAATACGGTTCGTTTCAACAATGGCAGGAATCTCTTTGCAAATTGGAAAGAAAACTGCGTATGAAAAAGACGTGCGTCAAGGCTTTGACGTGGACTGCAGCTGTGGACTCCCGACTAGGACCCCCCGACGAAAAGATTGAGAAGGAGCTCGATAGTCTAAGTTCCCTAGTGCGAAAACGTCGAATGGTTCTGGGAGTCATATTCTTCAAATCAGCGACGATGGGTGCAAAAACTAAAAACACTTCGGCACACCGGTCATTCAGTTCTAACACGTTGATGCAGTCTGTATGGTCTGCACCTCTGTCAAGCAACCAATCAGCCTCTTAATAGAGCACCAAATAGAGAACCCAATATGTCTGTATCCCGATTGCGTTTCCTTGTTGTCGATGACTTCTCGACAATGCGAAGAATTGTAAAAAATCTATTGAAAGAATGCGGATATGACGATAGCGATGAGGCCGAGGACGGCGTCGTTGCGCTCCATAAACTCCGTAATTCCAAGTTTGACTTTGTTGTGTCCGACATCAATATGCCCAACAAGAACGGTTTTCAACTGCTTAGCGAGATCAAGAAAGACGAAAATCTCAAGCACATTCCTGTACTTATGGTGACCGCCGAGGCCCGCAAAGAGGACATTATGCTGGCTGCCCAACAAGGGGCTGCTGGCTACATCGTTAAACCGTTCACCAAGGTAACGCTGGAAGACAAGGTGAACACGATCATCAAACGCAACGCGCTTGGTGCCTAGCAGCCTTATAGTTTTTGTCGCGATATGCATAACCGACAATCCCCGTTATGTTTGATTTCCACAAAAGTTTGATCAATATCACGCTGCATATGGTCTACAAATGGTTTCAATATCCGCTTTAACCCTTGAATTCAACCGGTCGATGCAATCCCTGATGCCAATCCAACTAAGCCCATTGGGGCGCTGACTGGCGTTGTTGCACAACGGTCGTTTTCTTGACATCACAGAACCATGTATAGGTGCTGCACTTTTTGAGGCGGTACGTGTTCATCAAGTCATTCGCAAATCAATGTGATGGAAACGTATGAGTCGGCAAGTCACTGAACTACACTTCCATTAACCCGCCTGTCGTGGTGGTCGGCTTGC
>NZ_JBAWYV010000096.1:0-12131 GCF_037143375.1 Rhodoferax sp.
TCATTGCTGCGACCCTCGGTTTTACCGACTTGGTGGTGATGGCGGGCTACACCGCACTGGCCTCCCGGGTGTTGGGCGCTTTGAAATCGCCGTCCCATATCCGCGCCATGAACCGCACCTTTGGCAGTCTTTTTGTGGTGGCCGGATCGCTGCTGGCGCTGTTCAAACGCGCAGCTTAAAGGCGCTTCGCTGCTGGCCTTAAATGGCGGGCAGCGTCAGCACCACCCGCAAGCCACCCGATGGCGAATCAGCCAGTTCTACTTGTCCGCCGTACAGGCGTGCCAGATCGTCCACGATGGCCAGCCCCAGTCCCGACCCCGGCACTTGTTCATCTGCACGAACGCCCCGACGCATGACGGCATCGCGCTGTTCGGCGGCCACTCCGGGGCCGTCGTCGTCAATCGTGATGGTTAAAGTCGCCTCTTGGCGCAGCGCGTGCAGTTCCACGTTCCGTGCCGCCCATTTGTAGGCGTTATCAAGCAGATTGCCGAGCATTTCCTGCAAGTCCTGCGCTTCGCCCCTAAAACTCAGTGAGTCGTCAAAGGGCTGCACGGCCAGTTCTACCGCTCGTTCGGCATGAATGCGTCGCATGGCGCGCGCCAATCCCTGGACCACGGGTTGCAGGGGGGTCTTGGCTCCGGGCATGCGACTCGTGGCGGCAGCCTGTGCGCGAGCGAGGTGGTAGTCCACCTGTTGGCGTGCAACACCGACCTGATCAATGACCAAACGGGCGAGTTCAGAGGGCGCGGCATTCTTTTCCTGGGCCGCATTGGCCAGTACGCTCAATGGCGTCTTCAGCGCATGGGCCAGATTACCGGCGTGGGTGCGGGCCCGCGCTACGATGTCGGCGTTTTGGGTCAGTACGGTGTTGAAGTCCTCAATCAAGGGCCTGATTTCAAGCGGAAAGGTGCCTTCGAGTCGCTGCGTTTCGGCACTGCGTACCTTGCCCAGCGCGGTGCGCAACGTGCGCAAGGGCGCCAAGCCGATGAAGACCTGCACCAGCGCCGCCACACT
Source organism: Rhodoferax sp. (assembly GCF_037143375.1). Taxonomy (GTDB): domain Bacteria; phylum Pseudomonadota; class Gammaproteobacteria; order Burkholderiales; family Burkholderiaceae_C; genus Rhodoferax. The sequence continues at coordinate 1,015 of NZ_JBAWYV010000096.1, forward strand.
CAGTCCGGCCGCCAGTACCCCAAGGGCCAGCCATAGGATTCCGCTGAATTTGGCCACGGGCTCGGTCATGAAGCTCTCGTCAGCAGCGGTGATCAGGCGGAAGGTTTGCGTCTGACCATTGGCATTTTCATTGATGCTGACTGTGCGATCCACCATGCCGAGCATCTTGCCTTGGGGCCCCATGACGCGCTGAGGATGAATGCCTGCGTTGACCATCGTGTCCGGGGGCGCTGCCAGCACATGGTCCCAAAGCGACCGTGAGCGCAATAAGCCAGCTGCGGCCGAAACGCCGACCTTCGCGTCGCCAACCCGGTCGATCTGCCAGTAGTAGCCGGAATAGGGCCGGGTCAACCGGGGGTCGCTCAAGGCCAGTGTGAGTTGTGGTCGTCCCTGCTCATCCAGCACAAACTGAGCCGTTAGCTGATCAAGGTGGCTCGTCAGTTCAGCGTGAAACTGGGCGGATACATGCTGGCGAAACAGGCTGCCCAGACCCAAGCCAGCCACCAGAACTGAAGCCGCAATCCAAAACAAGGTGCCGGCCAACAGGCGAAGGCGCAGCGAGTGGCGCAGGCTCGACCATTTCATGGGGGTGCGACCAGGCGGTAACCCAAACCGCGCACGGTTTCGATCAATCCGGGGGGGAGCTTCTTGCGCAGTCGGCCGATGAAGACCTCGACGGTGTTGGAGTCCCGGTCGAAGTTTTGTGCGTAGATATGCTCGACCAGCACGCTGCGAGAAACCACTTCGTCACGGTGGTGCATCAGGTAGTCCAGCACGCGGTATTCGTGACTGGTGAGGGTGAGGGCCTGACCGGCTACCGTGGCGCGGCTGTTGCGGGTATCCAGTGTCAAGGGACCGCACACCATCTCAGCGCTGGCGTGGCCGCCAGCGCGTCGGATCAGTCCGCGCAATCGTGCCAGCAATTCTTCCATGTGGAAGGGTTTGGTCAGGTAGTCGTCGGCGCCGGCGTCGATGCCGGCTACTTTTTCATGCCAGCCATCCCGAGCGGTGAGGATTAGTACCGGCATGTTGCGCCCCGAGGCGCGCCATTTGCGCAGCACTGTGATGCCGTCCATCCTGGGCAGACCCAGGTCGAGGATCACGGCGTCGTAGGGCTCGGTGTCTCCCATGTAGTGGGCATCCACGCCGTTGTCCGCGACATCTACGACATAGTCTGCGCCGCGAACCCCGCCCGCCAACTGGGCCAGCAAGGTCGGTTCGTCTTCAACAATCAGTATGCGCATCAGCGTCCGTCCCCTTTGGGTTGATTTTTTGGGTGTACTTTGTCGCCATTCTGTTCGCCTTTGCTGCTGATCAGGGTGCCATCGCGGGCATTTACTTTGAGTTTGACCAGTGAGCCCCCGGTGCGCAAGAGCTTGACCTTGTAGACCCAGTGCTCAACGCCACTCTGAATATCACGCTCCAGTTCAACATCGAAGACCTGACCGGGGTAATCACGATTAACACGTTCAAGGATGGTGCTCAGCGACAAAATTTCACCCGCCTCCAGCGCTTTGCGGGCGCGGTCGTGGTCGTCATCCGCCCGGCTCAGACCGCTGCCGCCGAGGAGCAATACGGCACACAGCAACGGCCACAGCACGCGCCATAGCCGGTTTGAGAATCTGTTTTGCATGGCGAAAGACCCCGGTTTTCAGGCATTGAGAAGCACACGTTATAGCGCCGTGAACATGAACGCCACATGAACGGCGGATTCACCTTCCATTCAGATACCTCAGCGCATAGTACCCCTCATACCCCCACAAATGAGGAATCCCAATGCGTAGAAATCTGATCACCACCCTGCTTGCCGCCACCCTGGCCCTGTCCTTGTCCGGCGCCAGCATCGCCGGCCCACGCGAGGACCAGCTCACCACCTATGCCAGTGCCGCCAAGGCAGCCGATCCGGCATTTGCCGGCTTCTCCGCCGCACGGGGCAAGACCCTGCACACCCAGATTTTTACAAGCGGCAAGGCCGACACACCTTCTTGCACCACCTGCCACGGCAACGATACGCGTGCAGCAGGGCGCAGTTTGTTAGGCAAGGCGATTGACCCGGTCGCGGTGTCCGCCACCCCTACGCGTTACACCGATCCCGCCAAAGTCGAGAAGTGGTTCAAACGCAACTGCACCGAAGTGCTGGGGCGCGAATGCAGCGCGAAAGAAAAAGGCGACTGGTTGAGCTTCATGCTCAGCCAATAAACAACCAACAGACCAAGGAGCCCCTCATGAATATTCCCTTCCGTCCTCTCGCCCTCGGCCTGCTCGTTCTAGGTTTCTCGGCCCTGGTGCTGGGTCGTGTCCAGGCGGGCAGTGGCAACTACTATGCGCCGGTCACCAACCCGGTGGTCAAGGAAGAATGCGGAAGCTGCCACCTGGTATTTGCCCCTTCGATGCTGCCCGCCAGTTCCTGGACCCGCATGATGGGCGACCTGAAAAATCATTTTGGCGATGACGCCAGCATTGACGCCACCGTCGCCAAACAGATCACCGCCTACCTCACCGCCAATGCGGCCGATACCGGTGGCGCTCGCTACAGCGGCAAGCTGTTGAGCGGCGTGTCAACCACAAATGCACCCCTGCGCATCACTGAATTGCCCAACTGGACCAAAGAGCATCGCAAAGTGCCTGACTGGGAATGGAAGCACAAGGATGTGCGCAGCAAGGCCAACTGCATGGCCTGCCATACCGCGGCTGACCTTGGCTATTACAACGAATGATTCCGTTACCAGATCAAGACGATATGTCGTTGCTTCGCCTTGCCGTGCTAAAGCACTGTCTGCGGCTTCGCGCCTCATCTCCTATCGATCTGGAAACGGAATGAAACGCCCCGTTAGGCGTGGCACCCACAACCCGAATCAACCAAGGTTTACATCATGAAACTCTCCACACTTTTGACATCCCTTACCCTGGGCTGTGCCATCGCTGGCGCGACCGCGCTCAGCACTTCTGCGGTGGCCGCTGAAAACCGCTCCGGCCCGGTGAGTGAGCGCCCGTGGTTGTCCATTCCGCAGATCCATGACAAGCTGGTCGCCGCAGGATTTCGCGATGTTGAAAAAATTGAACGTGAACGTGGCGGCTACGAAGTGCGCGCTACAGATCGCCATGGCGAGCGGACCAAGCTTTACCTCAATCCGCAAACCGGCGAGATCACAGGCGAACGCTACAAGGGCACGCAGGCCGACGGCACTGACGGGCGCCGACAAAATTCGGCCGACTGCAACCAGCGCCGCTGCCGCGACGATCTTCCTCCGAAACCGATCACCCCCACGCCTGCTGGCAAGTGAGCTTGCCCGCCTGTCCCCGGCCTGATTGCGCCATGTTTAACTTATTCGAGCGACTCCCATGAAAACCCTACTCGCCTGCCTGTTCGCCTTGGTCACCTTTGTGTGGGGCTGGGACGTCATCAACACCGTCGCGCCCGCGGGTGTAAATCCGCTGTGGATCGCCCGTCAGGAAGGGCTTTACCTCAGCGGCTTGCTCTCCATTGCCATGATGTCGCTGGTGATGTTGCTGGCCACCCGGCCGGTTTGGCTGGAGGCGCCCCTGGGGGGCATGGACCGCATCTACCGCACCCACAAATGGGCCGGCATTCTGGCGGTGGCCTTTGCCGCGATGCACTGGCTGATTGAGTGGTCGGGCGACATTCTCAAATCAATGCTGGGCCGTGAAAACCGTTTCCCCAAGGAAAAATTTGTCGGACTGCTTGAAGTCTTGCGTGACCTGGGAAAAGACATGGGTGAATGGGCCATTTACGCCGTGTTGGCGATGCTGGTCATCACGCTCTGGAAGAAATTTCCCTACCGGAGCTGGCGCATCCTGCACCGCGCCATGCCGGTGTTTTACCTGATGCTGGCTTTTCACACGGCCATGCTTTCGCCAACGGCTTATTGGGCGCAGCCCGCTGGCGTACTGCTGGCGCTGCTGCTCGGGGTGGGCGTCTATGGCGCGGTCCGCTCACTCCTTAACAGCATCGGCAAGTCACGGGAAGCAACGGGCGAAATCATCGCGGTGGAGCACCCTGCGGCAGACGTGACCACCGTGCGCTGTCGCCTGGACCAAGGTTGGCATGGACACCGCCCCGGACAGTTCGCCTTCGTGACCTTGAATGACAAAGAGGGCGCACATCCCTTCACCATCGCCAGTGCCGACCAGGGCGACAAGACCATCAGCTTCCAGATCAAGGCGCTGGGCGACTACACCAAGAGTCTGGCCCAGTCCCTGCAAGCGGGGCAAAAGGTGCGTGTGGAAGGGCCTTACGGTCGCTTTGATATTGCCCGCTGCAACCCCCGGGCGCAACAGATCTGGATCGCCGGTGGCATTGGGGTCACGCCCTTCCTGGCCTGGCTGGAGTCTTTGCAGTCCGCCCCGCAAAAAGACCTCACGGCCGACCTGCATTACTGCACCCGGGATCAGGCCAACGATGCCTTTGTGCCGCGCCTGGAAGCCTTGTGTGCGGCATTGCCTGGCATCCGGCTGCAGATCCACGGCGCACGTCAGGGCGCGACCCTGACGGCAGAGTCGTTGGCGGTCTCTAAGAACGCGGAAATCTGGTTCTGCGGTCCTGCTGGTTTGGCGGGTGCGCTGCGCAGAGGCATTCAAGCCCTGGGCTGGAATCCCCGCTTTCACCAGGAAGCCTTCGAGATGCGTTAAATTTCGCTATTAAAAGAATAGCTGCTTGCGCAGGTAACACGGGGGCTAGAGACTGATTTGGCTTAAAAATGCGGCGCCCACTCAGCCCAGCAAACTCCGCGCCACCGTTTCCGCGACCTTGATGCCATCGACGCCCGCAGACAAAATGCCGCCCGCATAACTGGCGCCTTCGCCTGCCGGGTACAAGCCCCGCGTGTTGGTGCTCTGAAAATTGTCACCCCGCGGGATTTTCAAGGGTGACGAGGTGCGGGTTTCAACCCCGGTCAACACCGCATCCGGCATGTCAAAGCCCTTGATCTTGCTGGCAAAAGCGGCCAGCGCTTCACGCATGGCGGCAATGGCGTAGCCCGGCAGCGCGGCGTGCAAGTTGCCCAGCGTGACGCCGGGTTTGTAGGACGGCTCCACGCCACCAAGTTGGGTGGAATCCTTGCCGCTAATAAAGTCGCCTACCAGTTGGCCCGGGGCGTTGTAGTCGGAGCCGCCCATCACATAGGCGTTCGATTCCAGTTGGCGTTGCAGCACGATACCCGCCAGCGGATGGTGCGTGGTGCCGGGCGCGGTTTGGGGCGAAACGTGTTCGCCCAAGGTGGCATGAAAAGCCGCTTCATCCGTCGGGTAGTCGCTCGGGTCTATCCCGACCACAATGCCGGCGTTGGCGTTGCGCTCGTTGCGCGAGTATTGGCTCATGCCATTGGTAACCACCCGGCCGGGCTCGGAGGTGGCGGCCACCACCGTGCCGCCGGGGCACATGCAAAAGCTGTAGACCGAGCGGCCATTGTTTGCGTGGTGCACCAGTTTGTAGTCGGCCGCGCCAAGCAAGGGGTGACCTGCATGGCGACCCCAGCGGGCGCGGTCAATCACGCTTTGCGGGTGCTCAATGCGAAAACCAATTGAAAACGGTTTGGCCTCCATCGCCACACCGCGCTGGTACAGCATGGTGCAGGTGTCGCGAGAACTGTGGCCCAGCGCCAGGATGACCTGATCGGCGGCCAGTTCGTAGGATTGACCGGTGGCTTGGTCCAGCACGGTCAGGCCGCGCACCTGACGTTCATCCAAAGCGCCTTCAATCAGCACATCGGTCACGCGCTGCTGAAACCGAATCTCGCCACCGAGCGCGATGATTTGTTCGCGCAGGTTCTCCACCACCTTGACCAGCTTGAACGTGCCGATGTGCGGGTGGGCATCGACCAGAATTTCGGGCGGCGCACCGGCTTTGACAAACTCGTTCATCACCTTGCGACCCAGAAAACGTGGGTCCTTGATTTGGCTGTAAAGCTTGCCATCGCTGAAGGTGCCGGCACCGCCTTCGCCAAACTGCACATTGGATTCGGGGTTGAGCACATGCTTGCGCCACAGGCCCCAGGTGTCTTGCGTGCGTTCGCGCACCTTCTTGCCGCGCTCCAGCACGATGGGTTTGAAACCCATTTGCGCCAGCACCAGCGCGGCAAAAATGCCACACGGTCCAAAACCCACCACCACCGGGCGCAGCGACAGATTCGCCGGGGCTACGCCGACCGGGTGGTAGGCCATGTCCGGTGTGGCAAAGATGTGGAGGTGGCCGGTAAACTGTGTGAGCAAGGCCGCTTCCAGCGCGGGGGCTACTTCAACGTCGACGATGTAAACCTGAATCAAGGCCGCCTTGCGGGCGTCAAAACTGTGTTTAAAAACGGTGTGCCGGGCGATGTCGGTCACCGCAATGCCCAGGGTTCTGGCGATCAGCTGCGGCAAGGCATCAAGGGCATGGTCGAGCGGGAGTTTGAGTTCGGTGAGGCGGATCATGAAAGTAACGTCAAGGGCTCGTAGTTATCGAGCAAGTGTGGCGTGATTCCGTTTAACGGAATGAGGCGTCATTGCACACGCAATGACGGGGCGGAATCAGGCAGGCAAAAAGCCTTCAACCGACAAATAGCGCTCGCCGGTGTCGTAGTTGAAGCCCAGCACGGTGGCGCCAGCGGGTAGGTCGGGAAGTTTTTGGGCAATGGCGGCGAGCGTGGCGCCGGAGGAGATGCCCACCAGAATGCCTTCTTCGCGGGCGCAACGGCGCGCCATCTCGCGGGCCGGTTCAGCGTCCACCTGAATCACGCCATCAAGCAGGGCGGTATTCAGGTTCTTCGGGATAAAACCGGCGCCAATGCCTTGAATCGGGTGCGGTGCCGGTGCGCCGCCCGAAATGACGGGCGAGCCGCTAGGCTCCACAGCAAAGACCTTCAGGGCAGGCCATTTGGCTTTGAGCACCTGTGCGCAACCCGTGAGGTGACCGCCCGTGCCCACACCGGTGATGAGGGCGTCAATGCCATTGGGGAAGTCAGCGATGATTTCCAGCGCGGTGGTGCGCACATGGGCGTCAATATTGGCCGGGTTGTCAAACTGCTGGGGCACCCAGGAGCCAGGGGTTTCCAGCGACAACTCAAAGGCACGGGCAATAGCGCCTTTCATGCCTTTTTCGCGCGGGGTCAGATCAAACGAGGCGCCGTAGGCCAGCATCAAGCGCCGACGCTCGATCGACATGCTGTCGGGCATCACCAGAATCAGTTTGTAGCCCTTGACGGCCGCGACCATGGCCAGGCCGACACCCGTGTTGCCGGAGGTGGGCTCGATGATGGTGGCGCCGGGCTGCAGCTCACCACTTTTTTCGGCCGCCTCGACCATCGCCAGTGCAATGCGGTCCTTGATGGAGCCACCGGGGTTGCTGCGCTCGGACTTGATCCAGACGTTATGGCCCGGCCCAAACAGGCGGTTGATGCGTACATGCGGCGTGTTACCAATGGTTTGCAGGATGTTGTCGGCTTTCATGGCGGCTCCGTGAGTGGTAATTAGGTCTTGTGAGGCGAAAAGCGTTATTTTCAACTACTTCATCGACCAGTTTCGGTATATGGTTTCTCCAGCCCTGATAATCACCCCCGTGAAGCCCGCCAGACTGTCGCTGGTGCAATCTGGGAAACCAGGCACTGGAGGAACGTCCGGACTGCATAGGGCAGCGTAGCAGCTAACGGCTGTCCACTGAAAGTGCCAAGCGCAAGCAAGGCATATAAGGTGAGGATTAGAGCAACAGAGACGAGCCGATTAAGTTCGGGTGAAACGGGCAATCTCTACGCGCAGCAACACCAAGTAGGCCAACGTTGATGGGGCCCCCAGAGTTGGCGGGTAGGTGGCACCGAGCTGTTGGGTGACTAACAGCCAAGATTAATGACAGTCACTTCGGCCCAACCGCAAGGAAGGGCCGTTGCACAGAATCCGGCTTATCGGTGGGCTTCACACTTTTATTTTGACAGCAGGTTGGTGCCAGAGGCGCCAACTGCCGCGTAGGCCAGGCTGCCGCGAGCGACGGCGTAGAGGTCAGAGCCACTGAGCGCACTGACAACGCCGCTGGAAGATGTTGCTTGGGCCAAGGTCCAGGTTGCGCCATCGGTGCTGGTGAATATGTTGCCAGCAGCGCCTACGGTCACAAACTGAGTGCCGTAGGTGATAGCGTTCAGGGCCGTCACTGTGGCGGGCAATATCTGGGTTGACCAAGATGTGCCATTTGCGCTGCTTAACACCGTGCCAGCGGTGCTGACTTCGACGAAGACGCCAGCGGCTGTGACTGACGATACGCCGTAGGCAACACCGCTCAGGTCGGCCGTCGTGCCGGAGTTGGCTGTCGACCAGATGAGCCCATCAGCGCTTTGCACCATGACGCCACCCTTGCCGACGGCAATCCAGGTGCCCGCAGTATTGGCTCCCACATTGAAGGCGCTGTAAGTCACCGCCAGTAAATCATTGTTCGTGCCAGAGGTCGCTGCGGTCCAGGTGATGCCGTCAGAGCTGGTGATGATGGTGCCCCCCGTGCCCACTGCTACATTCAAATTTGAGTTGTTGCTGGCGATTGCTTTCAGGTCGCTGGGGATGACACTCGGGCTTTTAGTTGACGCCGTTGCAGCGGAGGTCTGCGCCGTCCACGTCACTGCATCGGGGCTGGTCAGTACCATGCCAGCGTCACCGACCAGCTTGTAATTGCCAAAATAAGACGCGCCGTTTAGATTCTGACCAGACGCCGCTGTTGCTGCTAAAGGCTGCGCCGTCCAGGTCACCGTATCAGGGCTGGTGAATACCGCCCCACCGTTACCGGCGGCCACATAAAAAGTGCTGAAGGCAACGCTGCGCAGCGCTGGAGATGTTGGCGGTGTTGCGGTCGTCACCACCGCCGTCCCCGTCGTCCACAGGCCGCCCGCCAACCGTGGCGTTGTCGTAACTGCCGTCGCACCTGGTCCGCCCGGACCGCCATCGGTTCTGCCATTGACCGTGAATGAATAGGAGATGCCGTTTGCCAGAGCAACGGTCGTGACATAGGGTGATGAAACATTCATCGGCCACCCGCCACCCAACAAACCAATCCACTTTTGAGTGGCAGAACTGTCAGCCGGGGCAATGCTGGTGGGCGCGTAAAACAACCAGTAATCGACGCCCGGAACCATGTCCCACGTCACGGTGGCATAGCCTTCGCCGGGTGTGACCTTCAGACCGGTCGGTGCAGGGGCAGCGCTTCCCCCGCCGCCACAGGCCGCCAATAAAACGGCAATTAGCGCGGCAATGAATAACTTGAGAGAGCGCAAAAACATAAATAGATCCCAATAAACGGTGGAGGCGGTGATCGAAAAGTGGTGGCAGCCTGTGCGCTGTTAATTAGCAAATCAGCACAAGGCGGCATTCAACTTTTTTGGCATCGGAAAACCGAATTATCAGGGAACAGCAGAGGGGTCGCGACACCCCGCCGTAAAGCTGCGGTAAAAAACGATCCCTAGCCCCTGGCCAGCAAGGACTTGCCGAGCGCAAACACCGAGTTCGGCGTGGTGGTCTTCATCACCATTGGTTTTGGTTTCTTGAAAACGCCCTTGTTGACGGGCACCGGGGCTTCCACGCGAACGCCTTTGGCCAGTTGCTCCATCACCAAGCTACGCAGACTGATGGACTGCATGTAATCCACCATTTTTGAGTTCAAGGCATCCCACAAATCCTGAGTCAGGTCTTGCGTCACGGGGGTGTCCTTGTGAAGCGACTCGTCAGCTTGTGCACTCGCCCGACCATCTACGGCACCAATGATGTCCGCCACCGTGATGCTGTCGGCCCGGTGGCCCAGCGTGTAGCCCCCACCTGGCCCGCGGGTGCTTTCCACCAAACCGTCGTGGCGCAATTTGCTGAACATTTGCTCCAGATAAGACAGCGAGATGTTGTGGCGCACCGCAATGTCAGACAACGGCACAGGACCAAGTTTTTCGCGCAGGGCGACGTCAATCATGGCGGTCACGGCAAATCGGCCTTTGGTACTTAATCGCATGGTAATTACTCCTGTCAGTTTCACGGTGTGTGAATCGAAGTCAACTATAAAGTTCAAATCACTTCGTGTAAATTCGTTTTTGTAACAATTAAACTTCGAAAAATGCGAATAATAGAAGCTTTCATCACGGAGAAATCTTTATGAATTTCAAACATTTGCATTACTTTTGGGTCACAGCCAAGGCCGGAGGCGTCATGCGGGCGGGCGAGCAATTGCACACCACGCCGCAAACCTTGTCGGGCCAGATCAAGCTGCTGGAAGACTGGCTGGGCCGCAAGTTGTTTCGCAAACGGGGGCGCCAACTGGAGTTGACCGAGGAAGGGCGTCTGGCCATGGGCTATGCCGAGCAGATCTTTACCTTGGGGGCGGAACTCGAAGCGGCGGTGCGCTTGTCGCGTGGTGGCCCTCAGGTGCTCGAATTTCGGGTGGGCGTGGCAGATTCGGTGGCCAAGTCGGTGGTTTACCGCCTGCTGGAGCCGGCGCTGTCTCTGGCCGAGCCGGTGCGGCTGATTTGCAGCGAGGGCAAGTTTCCAGATTTGCTGGCGCAGTTGGCCTTGCACCGGTTGGACCTGGTGCTGGCCGATGAGCCCATGCCGAGCCGCGTCAGCGTCAAGGCGTTCAACCATCCGCTGGGGAGTACCGCGATGAGTTTTTTCTGTGCGCCCGAACTTCACACACAGTTGCAAGGCACTTTTCCGCAGTGTTTGAATGGCATGCCTTTGTTGGTTCCTGGCGCAGCGGCGTCCATTCGTCAGCCGCTGGAAGCCTGGCTGACGCGCCACCACCTTCAGCCCCGGGTCATTGGCGAGTTTGATGACGCGGCGCTAATGAAGGCATTTGGTCGGGAAGGGCGGGGCATTTTCATGGCGCCAACGGTGCTGGAAGTCGAGACCGCGCGCGAGTTTGGCGTGGCCATGATTGGGCGTGCGCCTGAACTGGTGGAAGAGTTTTTTGCCGTGTCGGTTGAGCGACGCATCACGCACCCGTGCGTGGTCGCCATCACCCACGCCGCGCGCAAACAACTCTTCAGCGCCTGATTAAAACCGCTCGTGCGCCTGCAGGAATCGCCACTGGCCGGGCTGCAGTTGCGTCATGGAAACGCGGCCGACGCGGATGCGTTTCATGCTCAACAGCTGCAATTTCAGGCGCTCGC
>NZ_JBAWYV010000097.1:0-12130 GCF_037143375.1 Rhodoferax sp.
AAGGCCAACGCAGAGGGCAACGCGCGTAAACAGAAGGACTTTAAAAATGAATTCAACATGGATATTCAGTAAATTGGGGGAAACATTAAGGCGCTGCCTGCCAGAAAGGGGGACGTCATCAAGCCAGCCGCCATCGCCGTGGACGACAGTGGCGTGATGCCCACGTGTATTTGCTGAATAAAAGTGTGATGTCGCAATGGAAAACGCTTACTAACTTGCTTTTAATTAAAGCTTTAGCCCCCCTACAGAGCGAAATTACATCTATTTTGATTTTTATCCTTAAATTCTAACTGATGCTTTTTTGACTGCTTTAGGGCTCCATTTGCGTTGCATCCATAGAATTTGCTTTTGGCGGGGATCGCTGTTGCCTTCTATCCCCTTTCAACTGGCAAAAACTTATAACCCCAATTTATCTCATGTGCGGACCCTCTCGATGTAAATTGGGGTTGAACAGTCGCAGCCAGCGACCGCTTTTTGGATCCTTGCAAAAAGGCCCCCGGCCCAGGCAAAGCAGCCTGGGCCAGTGGCCTTGAGCGCGTCAACTCAGGTCAGCTCTACGCTTCTTCGGCGAGCGCGAGCTGAGTTAAATCCGGGGCCTCCATGACCTCCACCGACCAGCTTGGATACTTGCTGCCAGACGTTATCAGTCGCACCCACAGCACTTCGCAGCCATTGACCAGTTCTGGCGTGGTCGTCGCTTCAGCCAGAATGGCCCCCGGTTTGACATGTACTTCAAAAATCGCGGTGAAACGGTCGGTCTTGCCACGCAATATCAGCGCTGGAAAAATCCGGTTCAGCAACGCACGCGTACGCTCCGGAGCTTGGCTGTCATTCAAAAACGCATCCACTACCGTTGACAAATCAACCCCCAGCTGCAGCCGAATCGCCGCCTCGTTCATGTCCGCCATCTCCAACGCCAGCAGCCGACTGCGCTCACCCAGCTCCAGCACATCGGTGCGCGTTTTGCTGTACTGCGCTTCCAGCAACGCATCGTCGACATCAATGTCCCTTAAGAGCCGCGCCAGCCGGGCTTGACTGCGCTGCGCTTTCTCCAAGTCCTGCTGCGCGGATTGCAACTCCGCCTCGCGCCCGCCAGCCAAGCGTTTGCGCAACTGCGCGCGGTAGTGCTTGACGACGCCCACCGACAATACATGGTCTAACAGCCAGCGCAGCAGCACCCGCAGGCCTTTAATGGAGACGTAAAGGGGTTGGCGCCCCACCAAGCCGACGTTGGTGGCGTGCTCGCACTGAATACAGTGCATCGTGCCAGCATCGGTGCGTGAATGGTGGCATGACAAATTAACACCGCAGGTGCCACACCGAAACACCCCCGCCAGCGGGTGTTTGCCACCACCATACGTGGCACGCGGTCCTTTGACGCCCTTGACCAACACACCTTCTACCGCCGCCGGACTTCGTTTGCCCATGGCTTGACAGATATCCCAGTCCGCCGTACTGACCAGCGCAAACTCGCTCATCATGCGCTGCGCCTCGCGCCGCGCATGGGTTTTAGTCTCCGCAAAATTGACTTGGTAGACCCCTTTGTAGACAGCGCATTGGAGTAACCGCCATATCGCGGCGGCCCGCCAGTAGAGCGGCGTCTCGTCCGTTTTTTGTCGTGATGTAGGGACGCTGCGCCCGTTGAGAATGGCCGCTATTTGATTCAGGCTCATGCCATTTTTGCGGTTGAGAAAAATTTCGCGCACCACCGTGGCCTCATCTTGACAGACCGTCCAATAGCAATGCCCGGAGGCATTGCTGCGCAGCACATCTTTTTCATAGCCATAGGGTATCGCGGTAATCATGCTGCCGCGGTCAAATTCGCCTTGCATGCTGCGCCCAACCCGGTGTCGAGTCTCATCGACAAAAAACTCAGAAAACACCGACTTGATGCCGAACAGCAACTGTGAGGTCGGGTGCTCCGAGTCCAGACCGTCCGCAGTCAGCAGGCGCACCCGGTGGTCCTTGAGTTCGTCAAAGAAATTGAGTGACTCTTTGGCACTGCGGGCGAGGCGGCATTGCTGGTCACAAATCAGCACATCGACTTCGCCGTTGCGAATCGCTGCGCGCATCGCCTGGTACTGGGTGCGTTTAAGCGTCTTTTTGGCTTGGCCGGATATGGCACTGTCAGAAAAAATCAGTGACGGCGTGAGCTCCAAGCCGAAGCGGCGCGCGGTCTCACGGCACGTGTGAATCTGGTCCTCAATCGACGACTCTTTTTGGTCGTCTGTCGAGTAGCGGGCGTAGACCGCCACTCTCATGGCCATCCCCGCTTTTTTGGGACTCGTGACGAGTTGGTTTTGACAACAGGCGCTTGCGGCGCCCGCGATGGGGGTTTGAGCACTGGGGCCCTTTTGGGAAGAACGATTTTGCATTTTTCAGTCTCGCTGTCATGCGGTTTAAAAGAGGCAGCGATGTCTGTTAATGCGTCGATCAGATCCAAAACTTCGGGAATGATCTTCATGGTGTTCCAGTCTGGAATAATGTTTTCTACCTTGTGCTGCCAGCCCGGTAGTCCCCTATCTGGGACTTGGGCCACTGATGTATAGCGAGAAGGACCGTCGCAGTTGGTTGCGGCGGTGCTTCGCGCTATTTTTTTCGCTCGTACTACGTTGTGAGCGCGCGCGGGGTCAACGCAATGACGTTGGCCGGTAGGTCTTGTGCCCGCGGAAAAGGCGCGCCAACCAGCGGCCTGACCCCTTCCACCCGTATCACCCGCAAACCCGCCGGCGCGCTGGCATGGTCGAGCGGGCGCCCATGCAGTTGGCGCACGACATCGTCGGCTTTGATATTGATGTAGCGCAGCAGTTGCGAGATGGTTTTGTGACCGGTGATGACCTGCAGGACCGGCAAATTGCCATGCAGCTCCAACGAAAACCGGGTCGCACAGGTGTGTCTGAAATCGTGCAGCTTGACGCCCTCGATGCCGGCGCGCTCGCAGACGCGGTTCCAGGCCGCCTTCAACGCTTCATAACTCAGCGGCAAAATCTGGGCTGTGGGCAACCAGGCCTCGGCCCCTGCGGCTTGCGCCATCGCCTGCAGCTGCAAAATGACGTCCATCGCCCCCGGGTTGAGCGGCACGTCACGCCAACCGGCCTTGGCTTCTCGCAGCCGCAGGATGCAGCGCTCTCCATCAAAATCACCCCAGGTCGCCGCCACCAGGGCTTCGGAGCTGCGCATGGCAGTCTCCAGCAACAAAGCCAACGCCGGGGCCACATACGGGTTGTGGCAGGTTTTGAGCGCTTCGCACAGCACACCCCACTCTTTGTTGGTGAGCACGCGGTCGCGCCCGTTGTCGATTTTGGGCAGCTTGATGCCCTCGGCCGGATTGCGCGCTGGCTCAATCCAGCACCAGGCCTGCTTGGCGTAGTTCAACACGCGGCGTAGCATGGCCCGCTCCAAACTGATGGTGGCGGCGCTGTAGCCGTCCTGAATCATCAGGTCGACCAGTTTTTGAATTTCATAAGCGCGCAGGTCAGCCACTGGCGTGGCCGCCAATTTTTGCCGCTGCTTGTCACTGAGCAGCGTGCGCTGGGCCTGCTTGCTGCGGTGCGCCGCCAGCCCGGCGGGGATTTTTCTAGCCACGCGCACGGGCACGTCCTGGATGCGCCACAGCAACAAGCTGTCGCTTGAGGCGCCCTCCTCGCTGCGGGCCGACACCAGTTTCAGTTCGGGCAGGCCGGCGCAGCGCAGGTAGCGGTTGATACGACACGCGTCTTGCTTGGCGGCCTTCAAGGAGGGCAAGCGCTCCAGCGCATAGTCGCGCAGCGCTTGCGCCAACGTGGTGCGCCAAGGACCCGAGAGTGCCGGCTTGCCTTCCGACTTCAGGCTGTGGGTGAGTTTTCCCAGCTCTTTGCCCGCAGCCGCTTCGCTGGCAAAACCGCGCCGGTAAATATTTTCACCTTTAATGCGCAGGCGAAAGGACCATTGGCTGCCTTCTTTGTAGGGTTTAGCCATGGGACACCTCCCGGCACTGAGGGTGCGCCGCTGGGGCTGCGGGACGACTGGGCGCCGCACCCGGGGTGGGGCCGGCGGCTGGGCCGGCATTGAAATACGAGGACCAAAATAAAAACATGAACAACTCCGATAAGGTGGAGTTGCGTATAGCGTTGAGTCGTCGTTTTTCTGAAAAACGTCCGTTCGAGCGCAGTCGATCGCACCGAAACGCACCCGCTGCCCAATGACAAAGCCCCGTTTTTGGCAGGGATTTGGCAGAAGGGCGAAAAAAAAGCGACCTTTGAAGGGGTCGCTTATTTCATTTTCTCGCTAACCTGTTGATTAGTAAGAAGATTTCTTGGTGGCCCGGGGCGGAATCGAACCACCGACACAAGGATTTTCAATCCTCTGCTCTACCGACTGAGCTACCAGGCCAAGCCTCAAATTATAGCAGCTTCTTTTTAGCTACCAAAATACTGATTTTCATCCATCAGTTCGCGCTGCGTTTACCTCGCGTTAAATCAACGCCTAACTGTTTCAGTTTGCGGTAAAGATGTGTTCGCTCCAGCCCAGTTTTCTCTGCCACCCGTGTCATGGATCCATTTTCCTTGGCAAGGTGGAATTCAAAATAGGCTTTTTCAAACTCGTCCCGCGCCTCGCGCAAGGGTTTATCGAGCATGAAACTTTGCTGCGATTGAAGTCCAGTCTCTATTCCAACCACTGAGGACGACACCACGACAGCACCGGGCTCTGCGACCAAAAATGCAGGTTGAGCCATTAACGGCGCAGCAGGCTTGCGCAGTGCGCCGCGCGCCAACCCTTGTTCTACGGCTTTAAGCAGTTTTTGCAGGGTGATGGGTTTCTCCAAAAATGCCAAAGCACCAATTTTTGTGGCCTCCACCGCAGTATCAATGGTGGCATGTCCACTCATCATGATGACGGGCATGGTCAGTGCACCGGTCGTGGACCACTCCTTGAGGAGCGTCACGCCATCGGTGTCGGGCATCCAGATGTCGAGCAGCACCAGATCAGGCCGATCTCGCAAGCGCGCAGCCCGGGCTTGAGCGGCGTTTTCGGCCACTTCAACGTTATGTCCTTCGTCGTTCAAAATTTCCGACAAGAGATCGCGGATGCCGAGTTCATCGTCAACCACCAGTATGTTTGCCATGATTTATCGTGTCCCTTGAATGTGCGCGAGTTGCCCGGCTAGGCCGGTGTGCCACGTGCGATGGCGAATGATAACGACACTTGCGCGCCTGTCACGGTTTCGCCATCAACCCGGTTGGCTATATCAACGCGGGTGCCGTGTTCGTCGGCAATTTTCTTGACCACGGCTAATCCCAAACCGGTTCCCCGCACTTTGGTGGTGACGTAGGGCTCAAAGGCCCTCTTGAGTATGTGCTCCGGAAAACCCGTGCCGCAGTCAATCACACTCAGGCGCACTCTTGCGTTGGTTTCACTGCATTGGGTTTTGACAATCACACTGTGCTGGGCATCGGTAAATCCAGCGGACTCCGTGGCGTCTTGAGCATTCTGGAGCAGGTTATGCAGCACCTGCCTGAGTTGCTGGGCATCACCCAACACCTTGGGGCTGCGGGGGTCCAGTTCCATCAGCACCGGCACCTGTGCGGTTTCGATGGCATACAACTGCAGCACTTCAGTCACGAGATTATTTAAATCGATTGGCTTCAGTTCGGCAGCAGGCAGACGCGCGTAGTCCCGAAACTCATTGACCAGACGCTTCATGGCGTCGACCTGGTCCACAATGGTTTTGACTGACTTGGTAAGCAAGGCCTGTTCGGGGGGTGCCACCTTGCCGGTTAACTTCATCTCCAATCGTTCAGCGGATAACTGAATGGGCGTCAACGGGTTTTTGATTTCATGCGCCAGTCGTCGAGCCACCTCGCCCCAGGCCTGGGAGCGTTGCGCGGAAACAATTTCGGAAATATCATCAAAGACCAATAGCCTTGTAGCCCCCGGAAGCTCTGCGCCTCTAGCTACTAAAATAATAGCATTATCGGCTTGCCGACCCGTGAGCGCCGCAGCCGAGTTACCCAACTCAAACGATTGCTGCCAGTGGTCCAAACCGTGTTCTGCTTGCTCGCCTAAAAACGAATCAAACTGGGCCTGCACGCTTTCGCCAAAGGTTTGCATGCCTTCAACGTCGGCCAGTCGACGGCCCTCGCAGGCGGCCAGCGGCACCCGCAAAATTCGCGTGGCGCCTGGGTTGGACGACAGGATGACCCCTTTTGCATCCAGCACCATGACGCCTGCGGTGAGGTTGTCAAGAATGGTCTGCAGGTTGGCCCGTGCGGCATTGACCTGTTCCATACTGGCCTCCACAGAGGCCCTGGCATCGGCCAACTGCTGCGTCATGTCTGAAAACGACCGGGTCAATCCATCCAATTCGTCACGTCCCTGCAAGGAAGCTTTCGGCGTCAAGTCGCCCGCAGCCACTTGACGCACGCCGTCGGCCAGCAATAGCAAAGGGCGTGCAATCTGATTGCCCAAAACAACCGCCAGCAAGACCGCGCCAAACACGGCCAAAAACAAACTGAGGGTCAGGGTACCAATGTACATTCGTCGCAGCCCATCGCGGGCCAGCGCTCGCTCCTGGTATTCCCGGTTGGCTTCTGTCACGGCCATCGCGTTGGCCACCAGCGTGGGTGGCAAGTTTTGCGTCACCAATAAAAACCGGGGTTCGCTGAGCAATCCGTAACTGGTGCTGCTGACCAAAACCAGGGCTTTGATTCGGGCGTTGACCGCCACACCGGGCACGGCATCGTCTAGCCCTTCTATCCAGGTGAGTGACCGTTGTACACGCGCATTGCGAAACTGCTGTGGGCTGGGTTTGTCCGGGTTGAGTTGGTAGCGGGACTGCCCTGCCGCCGCAATCAATTGCCCTGAGGCACTCCACAAAATCAGGTCGCTCGCCCCTAACTGTTCTCGGGCGCGCTCCAAAGGCAAAGCGGCACTGGCATCCTGCGCATCGGCCAGTTGCACAGCGGAGGCGCGCGACTTGGTGGCCAAATCACTTGAAAGTGTCTCGAGGGTTACGCGTCCGAGGTTCAAGCCCGCCTCCAGTGCACCTTCGACCTTGACGTCAAACCAACTCTCAATCGAACGCGACACGAACTGGTAGGAAACCGTGTAGATGAGTACGCCCGGTGCAAACCCGGCCAGCGCAAAAATGGCGGCTAACTTAACCAGCAAGCGGCTGCCAAACTTACCTTGGCGCAGACGCTTCGCCAAGCGAAAGGCAATCCAGAGAATAACGACCAGCAACAAGCCAGCGACCACCATATTGAGCGTGAAGAGACGTGCGTAATTGCGCTCATACATGTCGCGGTTGGTGGTGGCCTGGGTCAGCAGAAAAAGCAACACAAGCCCCACCGCCACCATGGTGGCCAGCCCGGTTCCCAGGGTCCAGCGCAAGGCTCGAGAACTACGCAGGGAAAACCGAACAGCCAAATCAGTTGCAGGCCTGACGTCTTTCACTTGGCAGCTTCCAGAGCCAGTGGCCGACGGATGGTTGCAGAGATGTCCCAGTCAGTCTGCCCCAAGGTTCCAATTTGCAAAGGACGCGGAAGTTGCGATGCATCCAGGCGAAATCGAAAATCAACAAGATGGCGTTGTTCAAGATCAATCTCGGACGTGTCCGCTATTTTCCAGCGCGACAGCCGCTGTATGGCGGCCAAGGCGTCGGGCAAGGCGTCAAAATTTTGGTTGAGCGCCATGCCCAAACCGGCGTTGGTAATCAGACCGGAGGCCACGTTCAAGCGCCACCGACGTGTCAGGGGCTGGTAGGCCAAGCGCATGTGACGCTCAGCACTCACAACCTTTTTATTCGTCCAATACCACCGCTCGCGCATGACCTCTGCTTCGGCGACAAAAATAAGGGCCACCCCTTTGAGTAGCGCTTCTTCGACAGCGGTTGGCAATTCGAATTTAATGGTGGCCGTCAGTAGCACCGAGTCACCGGCTCGTTCCAGCTTCAAGAGGGAAATTTCAGTGGCAGGCGCATCAGCCAACGCCGCACCCGGCGCACCCCAAACCAGGCAGGCACAGGCCAGCAGGCCGATCAGGTCAAGCCGTGCGCTTTTCAAGCAGTGCGTAATAAAAGCCATCGTGGTCACAAGCTAGATTGTCTGGTGTAGCGTCGCCACTGGCACCATTTATGGGGATTAAATGTCCCGGCGAAGGCAGCAAGGCGGCTTCGGTGTTGTGCTTAAGAAACGTTTTAATCTGATCTTCGCCCTCGGCCCTGAAAACCGAACAGGTGCAATACAAAAGCCTGCCACCGGGCTTGACCAAGGGCCACAAGGACTTGAGAAGCCGAGCCTGAATCGCGCCCAACTGAGCAATGTCAGACTCACGACGCAACCAGCGCACATCGGGGTGCCGCCTGACAATCCCTGAAGCGGAGCAAGGCGCGTCCAGCAGAACAGCGTCAAACAACTGGCCATCCCACCAAGCCGCAGGATTGCCTGCATCCGCCGCCAGCACTTGCGCCTGCAGGCCCAAGCGCTGAAGGGTTTGGTGAATTTTTTCGCACCGAATCGGGTCCACATCGAGTGCGCTGACCTGGCAATCTGCGAACTCCAAAAGGTGGGCCGTCTTGCCTCCAGGGGCGGCGCAAGCATCAAGCACCCTAAGCGGCATCGCCGACGTAAGGCCCGACAGAAGTAGCGGTGCCGCCAACTGTGCCGAGGCATCCTGCACCGACACCACACCGTCAGAAAAACCTGGCAAGTCGTTGACTGGCTTGGGTTGCACCAAGGTTACGCCCCAGTTTCCTGCTGCTGTGGCACTCAGCCCCGTGTCCTGCAGCGTTTGCAGATAGTTCGATACGTTTGTACGCCGTATGTTGACCCGTAAAGTCATAGGTGCGTGGCGGTTATTGGCGGCAAGGATGGCTTGCCAGCGTGTAGGCCAATCTTTTTGGAGGCGGCTAATCCACCACTTGGGATGATTCCATACCGCCACAGGGTTTTTCTCGGTGTGTGCCACCAAAGCCTCACGCTCGCGCAAGAAACGACGCAGGCAGGCATTGATAAAACTGGCTTGCGCCTGGGTCTCGGCACTCCGTTTGGCCGCCTCAACCGCCTGATTGACAAGGGTAAAGACTTCGTACGGCGCATCTTCTTCATGCCACGCCAGTGCCAGTGCCGTGCACAGGAGGGCATCGGCGGGTGGTGGTGGTGAACGGCTTGCGAGTTGCTGCCTGAGCGATTCAGCCCGCCCTAGCGAGCGCAGCACGTGAAAGGTCAACGACTGAACGCCTGGGCGAAGATCGGCGGGAACTTCGGCCAGGGCCGCCGTTCCAGACACACCGGAACGAATTGACTGCAAAACGGAAGCCACTTCCTGAAGTTGTCGCCACAAGGGAATCTTTTGTTCGTTCACGTCCATCTTCAACCCTATACCGGCATCGCCGGCTTGAAACCAAACACCCAGGCCAGCAGAAGTGCCGGAAACTGATGAATGGCCTCGTTATAAATATCGACCCGTTTATTAAACTCGGCTCGGGCCACATCGGCCTGCACAGCAACATTTTCCCATTGCGTCTGCAATGGACCGGGTAGAGCGGAGCCCGCCAAATCAGGCGGCAAGTCTCGTAGCCTGGACCAGCACAAACTCAGTGTTTCAAGCGCAGTTCTCAGAGCCAGCATGGTCGCTCCATTAAGTGGCTTGGCGTGGGCCGCTTTCAAAGAAGCGTTGAACTGATCTGCTGCAGCAGTCAGACCTATCCAGGCGTGCGTCGCTTCGTCATGGCTATAAGGAACCTTGAGTTCAGGTAACTGCTCTTCGGCTAGCGGGGCATTAGCTTTAACGATCAACACATGTTGATTCAGCATTCCCTCTAGGGCAGCGAAAGCCGTAATGCCATGAGACCGCAGACGAACCAGGCGGTTGTAAGCACCCATCGACCAAAAAATCAACACAGCAATACTTACCCAGACCACGACGGAATCACTCATCTCATTCATGCTCCCGCTATTGACAATGTCAACTCATTTAAAGTTTTAATTAAAAACGCCTCAAGCCCCCGTATAAAGGGCGTGAGGCGCTATAACTTTAGCAGCAGTCGAGGGTTACTCGGTTGCTGTTCCTTCACTCGTTTCAGTCGCTTCTGCATCACCCGCCAGTTCGGCGGCTTCTGCGTCAGAGATGGCGCGACGCTCGGCATCGTCCATGTTCTCGCGAACAGCGCGGGCTTCGTGGTACGCCATGCCGGTACCGGCTGGGATCAGTCGGCCGACGATGACGTTTTCCTTCAGACCACGCAATTCGTCGCGCTTGCCCATGATGGCCGCTTCGGTCAGAACGCGGGTTGTTTCCTGGAAGGAAGCCGCGCTGATGAAACTGTCAGTGGACAGCGATGCTTTGGTGATACCCAGCAACAAATTGGTGAAACGTGCAGGGATTTTGTCCGCAGCGCGCAACGCATCGTTGGTATTGAGCATCTCGGAGCGTTCCACTTGCTCACCGTTGATGTAGGTGGAGTCACCAGCATTCTCAACCACCACCCGGCGCAGCATCTGACGAACAATCACTTCGATGTGCTTGTCGTTGATCTTCACGCCTTGCAAGCGGTACACGTCCTGCACTTCGTCCACGATGTAACGAGCCAACTCTTCCGAGCCGAGCAGACGCAAGATGTCTTGCGGATCGGCGGGGCCGTCCACAACACTTTCGCCCTTGTTAACCACTTGGCCTTCGTGCACGATGATGCTCTTTTCCTTCGGAACGAGCTCTTCCCAGACGGAACCTTCAGGGTCCGTGATCTGCAGACGAATCTTGCCTTTGGTCTCTTTACCAAACGATACGGTACCGGTCATTTCAGCCAGAACACCCTTGTCTTTTGGCGAACGTGCCTCGAACAATTCGGCAACACGCGGCAAACCGCCGGTAATGTCACGTGTTTTCTGACCTTCGATCGGGATACGCGCCAGCACTTCGCCGGGGCCCACATCCTGGCCGTCACGCACCTGCACCAAGGCACCAATCGGGAAGCCGATCGTCACCGAGTGGTCAGTACCAGGGATCTTGACCTCGTTGCCGGTCGCGTCAATCAACTTGACTTGCGGACGGATCACCTTGGCTGAACCGCGGCGTTTTGGATCGATGACCACCATAGTGGACAAACCGGTCACTTCGTCGACCTGTTTGGCCACCGTCAGACCTTCTTCAACATTCTCAAAGTGGGCCTTGCCCGCAAACTCGGTAATGATGGGGCGGGTCAATGGGTCCCAGTTGGCCAGAATCGTGCCTGACTTGATAGTCTGGTCCGCTTTCACAGCCAACACAGCGCCATACGGCACTTTGTGGCGTTCGCGCTCACGACCATGCTCATCATGGATCACGATTTCGCCAGAGCGGGAAATAACTACCTGCTCTTTTTTGCCATTGGTCACATAGCGCATCGTGGCGTTAAAGCCGATGTTGCCGTTTGACTTGGCTTCCACGCTGGAGGCGATGGCAGCACGCGATGCGGCACCACCGATGTGGAAGGTACGCATCGTCAACTGGGTGCCTGGCTCACCAATGGATTGCGCAGCAATCACACCGACGGCTTCGCCACCGTTGACCAAGCCACCACGGCCCAGATCGCGACCGTAGCACTTGGCACAGATGCCAAAACGGGTTTCGCAAGTCAGCGCGGTACGCACTTTGACTTCGTCAACACCGGCCACTTCGAGTTCGTCGATCAGGTCTTCGTCCAGCATGGCGCCAGCCGGGAACAGTACGGCGCGGTTTTCTGGATGAAGAATGTCTTCGGCTGCAGTACGACCCAAAATGCGGTCGCGCAAGGATTCGATGACTTCACCACCTTCGACGATAGCGCGCATCAGGTAACCCGCATGCGTGCCGCAGTCTTGCTCGGTGACGACCAGATCCTGCGTCACATCAACCAGACGACGCGTCAGGTAACCTGAGTTAGCCGTTTTCAACGCGGTATCAGCCAGACCTTTACGAGCGCCGTGGGTGGAGATGAAGTACTCCAACACGTTAAGACCTTCGCGGAAGTTCGCGGTAATAGGTGTCTCAATGATGGAACCGTCAGGCTTGGCCATCAGACCCCGCATACCTGCCACCTGACGAATCTGGGCGGCAGAACCTCGGGCACCCGAGTCAGCCATCATGTAGATGGAGTTGAACGACTCTTGCTGCACCTGGTTGCCATGGCGGT
>NZ_JBAWYV010000098.1:0-12054 GCF_037143375.1 Rhodoferax sp.
AGTTCGTCAATCAGCGCAAAGGATTGCAACCAGGTTTTGCTGCTGCTCACGGGAATCAGCCCCAAGACGCGGTCGACATACACCACATCGCCGCTAAACAGCAGCTTCTTTTGCGGCAGCCAGACCAGCATATCGCCCGGCGTGTGCCCACCGCCCCGGTACTTGAGTTCGATCACGGTGCCACCCAATTCCAGCCGGGTATCCGCGTCCGGAAGAAAGCGCGTTGGCAAGGTCGGCACGGTCCCAATCAGCCGCTCTTGGAGGCCTTGCAGCGCGGCCAGGTGGTCGCCAGCGCGGGCTTGCATATCGGCCTCGGCACTGGCGTGGGCGATGACCTCGATGCCTTGCGCCTTGAAGTAGCCGTTGCCCAGCCAGCGGTGGTCTTGCCCACCGGTGTTGATGACCCATTTGAGCGGCTGTGTGGTGACTTTTTTCACCGCCTCATGCAGCTTGTGCGCCGTCTGAAACGTGGCTCCGCTGTCGATCAACACGGCCCCGGCCGGTGTCACGATCAAGCCGATGTTGGCGTTCAAGCCTTCGTTGTCATAGCTGCGGGCCTCAAGGTCGCCGATGTAGGCATAAACGCCTTCTGCGACTGGCTGGAACACGACCTCTACCGCCGTGGCGGGCAAGGCCAGCAGCAGGGTCAAGACCGCAGAAATCCATCTAAAATTTAACTGTTTCATGTTGCGTCTCGGGTTTGGCGAATTGGCCATCTACAGCACGGCATTGAACACATAGCCTACCAGCAGAATGCCGGTGGCCACAACACCCACAAAGGTCGCAATCAGCCTGATCTTGAGCACCTTGCGCAGGATGATCATCTCAGGCAAAGAGAGCGCAATGACGCTCATCATGAACGCCAGCACCGTGCCCAGCGCCGCGCCCTTGGCCAGCAGCGCCTGCACGATCGGGATGACACCGGCAGCGTTGGTGTACATCGGCACGCCGATCAGCACCGCCAACGGCACCGACCACCAGGCCTCACGGCCCATGAAGCTGGCCATGAAATCCTCAGGGACGTAGCCATGGATACCGGCCCCAATCGCTATGCCGGCCAGGATGTAGGGCCAGACCTTGCCGACGATCTCACTTACCGCGTTGAAACCGCCCTGCAGGCGCTCACCCAGCGTCATACCGGTGGCCTCAAAGTCAGCCGACATCCGGGGCATGTCGCGTACCCAGTCTTCCAGGTAGGACTCCATCTTCAGGCGACCAATGATCCAGCCCGCCACAATCGCCACGCTCAGGCCCAGGCCCAAATACAGCAGCGCAACTTTCCAGCCAAACATGCCAAACAGCAGGGTGAGCGCCACCTCGTTGACCATCGGGGCCGAGATCAGAAACGAAAATGTCACCCCCAGCGGCACACCGGCCTGCACAAAACCAATGAACAGCGGCACCGCCGAGCAGGAGCAAAACGGGGTCACGATGCCCAAGGACGCCGCCATCACATTGGCCACGCCCTCGCTGCGCCCGGCCAGCAGTGCCCGGGTGCGCTCGGGCGTGAAGTAGCTGTTGACCATGCCCATGACAAACACCACGCCGGTGAGCAACATCAGCACCTTGGGCGTGTCGTACAAGAAAAACTGCAACGCGCCGCCCAAGTGGCTGGCCCGGTCCACCGGCAGGGCGGCGACCAGCGCCTCGGCGGTGGGGTTGAGCGCTTGGTACAAGCCAAACCAGACCAAGGTGGCCAGGATCAGGAAGGCCAGCGGCTGACGCAGCGGCCAGCGTTTGAAAGTTATGGTGAGGGAATTCATGCTCATGAAGACGAAGGCCAAGGGCAAAAGATGCATTGCCCCATAAAATTTATACCAAATCGGTCTATAGCCCCCGTATCACCTGCGCAAGCAGCTATTTAAAATATAGCAAATAACTCCGCTACCGTGGCACAAAGTCACGCACGCGACCAGCCTCATTCAACTGCACCTGGCAGCCCAGCGTCATGCGCTCCCGCAAACGCTGGCGAGCGCGCTGCAGACGCGACTTGGCGGCGCTCAGCGTCAAGCCTTTGGCCAGCGCAAAGTCAGCTTGCGCCATGCCTTGCAGATCACACAGCGTGATGGCCTCGCGGTCCCGCTCGCTCAACTCACTGAGCACGCGCGGCAGGCAGGCGGTGAGCGTGTCCACCGTGTCGGGCTCCTCCACCGTTGCTGGCAGGTCTTCGGGCAATTCCACGGTGTGGCGGGCCACGCGCAGGTGATCTGCCAGCGTGTTGCGGGCCACCTCAAACAGCCAGGCCCGGGCGTTGAGCACCTCACAGAAACGCTCGCCCTGGCGCAGGGACTTGAGAAAAACATCTTGCAGTAAGTCGTCCACCTCGGCCGGGTTGGCCAGGCGACGGCGCAACCAGCCGCGCAGCTCGGGCACGTGGGCAGTCCAGGCGGTGGTTAAACAGTTCTTGGTTTTCGACAATGGGGTTTTCCTCGGACCTATTGGCTAGCGCAGCACCCCGCCATGTTACTTGCCCGACTTGGCCGCCACGTCACGCAAAAAGGGGGCGTATTGCAGCCAGCCTTCAATCGGTCCGGCGTGCGAAAACACCACGAGGCCGTGCTTGTCCAAAATATAGGTGGTAGGAAAGGCGCTCGCCAGCATTCGATCCGGCAGCGTCTTGCCGTTGGCTAACACCAGGTAATCGGTGCTGCGGTCCAACATGCCGGCGTCATACAACGGCAAGCTCAGGTGCTGTTGTTGGGCCCATTGACTCGACGTGGCAAAGTTTTCACGCACCTGCAACAGCACCAATTGGATACCCGAGGCGGTGCCCAGTGCTTGAGCCAATTTTTGCAGTTCCGGCATCTCTCGCCGGCAAGGCGGGCACCATGACGCCCAGAAATGCAGCACCAGCACTTTTCCGCGCAGGTCAGACACCTTCATGGTCTTGCCCGCAGGACTTTTGAAGGAGAGGTCAAAGAATCGATCGCCCCGCTCCTTGCCCAGCCGGGCCTTGCCCGCTTGCGCCCGGTTGAGATAGGGGCCCCACAAAGTTGGCCATTTTTGGGCATCAAACTCAACCCGGTCGTCAACGGCATAAGGCCAGCAGGTTTGCCCTGATCGGTTCTGACAGGCCTGAAGCGCCTCACGGCGGGCGTCCTGCGCCGTGTCGCTGTCGGCCTTCCAGGCCCAGGAACCGCCGGGTGCAATCACAAAAGCCCGGTGCGCCCCAGCTTCAAGAAAATCCCGGTAACCGTCCTGACCGGCCGTATCAAGGTGCGGCACCGCGCTGGCATCGCTGAGGCTCGTAGCCCCAACGGGTTGAGCCCAACAAAGTACTGCCAGACAAGCTGCTAGCAGTCTCCAAAATACCGACGGCATAGAAGGCTGCGCTCAGTCCACGTCTTCCCAGCCCGTGATCATGGCCTTGATGTGGGCGGTGGGTGTGTGACCCGTGGTGGTCAGGTAAACGTGCACAATAAAAAACACCAGCATCATGAAGGCGCCCGCCGTGTGGGCCCACGCCACCCACTCCAGTTGCAGCCAGCTATCCAAGTGCATTTGAGGCCAGTAGCCGCGGAACAGGTACAGCAAACCCGAACCCCAGATCAGCGGCGACACCATCGCCAGCAACGCCAGATAGGCCAGGCGCTGCAAGGGGTTGTGCTTGTGCTGCAAGGTTTTGTGGAACGGATTGGGCGCATCGCGAAAGATGCCCCAAGCGTAGTAGCGCACCATGGCATCGACCCTTTTGAGCGTGGGCAGGTACTGGCGCCACTCGCCGGTGGTGAACTGCCAGAAGATAGTGAAGGCCCACAGACTCAGCAGCAGCCACGTCGTCAAGGTGTGCAGGTTCACCGCCGCCTCGAACCCCAGAACGCGGTAGGTGCCATGCACCTCAAAGCCGCTGAACATCATGGTCATGACCAGTACCGCCTGCGACCAGTGCCAAAACCGCTCATACCGTTTGTACAAATAAATGCGACCAGGGGCGCTCGCGCCTTCCTGCGTCATGGGTGGGGCGTTATGCATTTTTTTGTTCCTTGAGATGACGTTTGTGAGCCCACACGCGAAGCAGGGCATGAAGCGTGACGCCTGCGGTGGCGGCAGCAACCGCCAGCCAGCCCAGCCAGTCAATCCACGGGTTGCTGTCGCGGGACGGCATGTAAACGCCCTGGATGTCTTTCAAGCGTCCGTGCGTGCTGTGGCACTGGGCGCAGGTCAGCGCATCGCCCTTGGGCGCCACCATGTGGGTGATGGGCCAGGTCATCTCGGTGCTGACAAAACCATACTTGCCGCTGAAGGGCAGGCCCGCCGCTTTCATGCCGGTGGTGATGGCTTTGCCCCAGTCGTAGTTGTGCCACAGGGCGGTGTCGTCCTCTCCCGCGGTGTGCTGCACCGTGAGCACGTTGTTGACGGTGTCATAGGGTTGTTTGCCACGGTGCACTTTGGTGGGCCAAATGCGCGAGTCAGGCGCATTGGGGCTGCCGCCCACATCGTTGATCTGCACCACTTTGGTCGGGTCGATCTTGTCGCCGATGACCTTGTAGGTGGAGACGCCGTTGTACCAGCGGTATTCAGGGATGACGTAAGCCTCCCAGACCCAGGCGCCTTTTTTGGAATCAAAGGCGCGGCGTCCGGCGCTGTCTTTGCGCGCGGTGGGTTTGCCGTTGGGCCCCATGACGGTGGCCTGCGACCAGTCCCAGCTCATCTCGGTGCCAATGTCATTGCGGGCGTACTCCGGAATGTGGCAGGTCTGGCAGGCGATCTTGTCGGTGTGGTCGTTGAGCTTGTCCATGTTGGCCGAGTGCGGCTTGTTGCTGTGGCACGACTGGCAGGCCGCGGGCGACTCGTCCAACTTACCGCGAATGTGCGCCTTGCCTTTCACGGCGGCGGCCACGTTGTAACGGCTGCCTGACACCTCGTGGCTAGAGGTGGAATGGCAGTCGGCACAGCTGAAGTTGAGGCCCTTCTCATCCATGTGCACATCGAGGTATTTGCCGGGATGTTGCAGCGAGGTATCCAGATCGCCATGCTTGGCCCCGTTGCCACCGGCACCGAAGAAGTGGCACGAACCGCAGTTGGTGCGGCTCGGCATGGCGATGCTTTGCGCCACTTTTTTCAGGTCCACCGCTTCCACAAATTTGCCTAAACCGGCCGGAAATTCCTTGCGCTCATAAATAGGATGACCCGAGTCGCCCGGCAGCTTGCGGTAGGTGCCGGTGCTGTCGTGGCAGACCAGGCAGTCCACATTTTTTTCGGCCTTGAAGTCAAAACTGCTATCGCCCCAACCCGCACCCGCGTGGCAGGCCATGCAGTCTTTCTCGTTGGAGATAGGCGAGGTGCAGTAGTTGTTGATGATGTTTTTCTTGCCGCGAATCTGGCCGGTTTTGGGGTCGGCTGACTCCCAGGTCCAGTGCTTGGTGTGCTGCACCTGGCTGGCCGCTTCGGTGTGGCAACTCAAACAGGCGGTGGTCACGTCCGAGACCGTTTTAAACGGCTTGTCGAGTTCCTTGAATTTATTGTGATCCGCCGTGGACTTGCTTTTTTTCTTCAATGGCAAGTTGGCTTTGGGGGCCGAGGCGACAGCTACGGGCGGACCCGCTTGCGCTACAGGCGCCGATGCGAGCGGCGTGGGCGCAGGCGCGGCGAACACGCTCAGGGTTGCCAGCAGGGCGCCTGCGAGCAGCACTGACAGCGTGGGTTTGGTTGTTGTGATCATGATGGTCCTTGATCGAATTAACAACCACCGGCCGGAGCACCACCGGCACCGCCACTGGCGCCGGGGGGTGCAGGGCGGACGATGGCGGGCGCCGGTTTGCTCGCATCAAAGATCAAAAACTTGGCCTGATCGGCCGACACATGGCTCATGATTTCACCGACCTCCGTGCCAAACATGCGACCCACCAGACCGGCATTCATGGTGCCGATGTAAGTCTTGCCATCGTTCTTTTTATAGACCGACACCTTGCACGGGATCAGCAGCGAGAGGAACCGGACGTCGTCATTTTTGAGAATCGGGCCGGAGTATTTGGTGCTGCAAGCCTCGATCAGCATCACCGGCAGCACGTTGCCACCATCGGCCTGCACTGCTTTGGCCGGCTCACGCAGGCCCACCAAGGCCCAACCGTTGCCAACCTTCTGGATATTTTGCTGAACGCGCGCCACGGTTTCTTCGACACCAAACGGACTGAGTGTTTCCTTGAACATCAGATTACCGAAAAGGTTGTAAACCAACACGGCAACCAAGACCAGGCCCGCCATAAAGCCACTGAAAATTTTGAGCATGGAGAAGTCCTTTTGCATAAATTCTTTAAATAAGCAATCAATGATATATATCGCCTAATACTTTCCTCGAGCGGGTAAACCCTCGTGCATATTCATTAATTGCGCCAGATCAAACTTAATGAGCGCAATGCATGGCCTTCGACTCGCTCTCAAAACAATGTGTTGGTTTTTGACGAGTCAGGACGGGGACAAGGAACGTACAACTTGCAAGCACAATAGCCGCTATGAATTTATCCGCACCTACCACCGCGACTCAAAGCCTGCTGCCGCCTGACGATCCGCAGCGCTCCGCACTACACAACGAAGTGCATGCGCGTCCATCGGCCCGCATTCGTCTACCGGCCCTCGTGACCTACGTGGCGGTGCTCAATGCAGGCATCAGCCGGGAGCAGGAATGGACGCACCTGTGCGCCCTGCCCGGGCAACAAGACCTGCCACTCGACAACCTTCACAGCAGCTTTTTACGCCTGCGGCTGGGCGGCTACACCGTCAAATGGGAGCGCCACACCGAGTTCACGCGTTATTCCCTTGTGCAACCGCTGCCGGAGAACGCTGCACTGGGCGCCAGCGAGCCGGATTTGCTGGGCACCTTGGCGGTCACCCACGACTGGTTGCGCAGCATTCCCGGGCGCACCGTGGTCGCCATCCAGATGGCCATGGTGAGCGGCGACCTGACGGACCCGGTGGCTTTGATGGGGCAAGCGCAGACTTGGCTTGGTGGTGGCTCGCTGGTGGCCTCGCAACTGGGCTTTGTGCCCAGCGCACCGGGCAACCCGAGCCAGCCAACCGGCCACTCCTGGGCGCTGACCAAGTTTCGCATTGGCGCCGACGGCTTTGAGCGCATGCTGGTGATTGCGCCTGTGGGCACCTCCGAAACCCGCGCCGGGCGCATCTCGCAGCGACTGCTGGAACTGGAAACCTACCGCCTGATGGCGTTGCGAGGTCTGCCGGTGGCCAAGCTTCTCGGACCGATGCTGGCCGAGGCCGAGAGTGCCTTGGCCGACATCACGGCGCGCCTAGAAAACAAGTCGGCGAGCGACCAGGATTTGCTCGACACCCTGGTGTCATTGGCGGCCCGCGTGGAGCGCGCCACAGCCGAGCATGTTTACCGTTTTTCAGCGACCCGCGCCTACGACACGCTGGTCGGCCAGCGCATCTCGGAGTTGCGCGAAAAAGCCATTTCGGGCACGCAAACCATCGGCGAGTTCATGCAACGGCGTCTGTCGCCCGCCATGGCGACAGTGGCGGCCACGGGGCAACGCCTGGCCTCCTTGTCGGAACGGGTGTCGCGCACCAGCGCCCTGCTGCGTACGCGGGTGGACATTGCCACCGAGGTTCAAAACCAGCAACTATTAGAGAAGCTCACGCGCGGACAAGAGCTGCAACTGCGCTTGCAAAGCACGGTTGAAGGGTTGTCGATTGCGGCCATCTCCTACTACGTCATCAGCCTGCTGCTGTACGGCGGCAAGGCACTGAAAGCCGTCGGGGTGCCGGTGAACCCGGAAATGGCCGCCGGTGCACTGGTGCCGCTGGTGCTGTGGGCCGTTTGGTGGACCACCCGGCGCATCCACGCCAAATTGCATGCCGACCATTGAGCAAAATTATTTAAGCCAAATAGACCTCTAGCCCCCGTATCTATTGCGCAAGCAGCTATTATTAAATGAGCACTAACACGCTTCCCATGCCCCACATTCTGGTGGCCTACTCGACCACGGACAGCCACACGCGCCACATTTGTGAACGCTTGCAGGCGCTGCTGACCGAGCAAGGTCAGCGCGTCACGGTAGCGCCGCTCGCGCAGGCCGAGGCACTGAGCCTGAGCGAGTTCGACAAGATCGTCATCGGCGCCAGCATCCGCTACGGTCATCACCAGCCCGAAGTGGCGCAATTCATTGCCCGCCATCAGGCGCTGCTGGAACGCCTGCCGAGCGCCTTTTTTTCAGTCAACATCGTGGCTCGCAAGCCCGAAAAAAGCCAGCCGTCGACCAACCCTTACCTGCTCAAGTTCTTGCGGCAAATCAGCTGGAAGCCGACCCTCACCGCCGTGTTTGCCGGCAAACTCGACTACCCCAGTTACCGCTTTTTTGACCGCCTCATGATCCGCCTGATCATGCGCGCCACGCATGGCCCGACCGACCCCAAAGCGGTGATCGAGTTCACCGACTGGCAACAGGTGGCGGCGTTTGCGCAGCAAGTGTTGGCGTTGCCGAAGACCTGACAACGCAGGCAACGCCTGAGTCAATCTTCAGGGCTTGCGCCGGGCTACAGACTTGACACGACGCTGCACCTGTTTGGCCAACCACCCCAACAGTAGCAAACCCAATGGCGCCAGCAACACCGCGAGCAGTGGCCAATCCGGAAAGACATAAAACACCAAGGCCACGCCAGCCAAAAACAGCAACAGAAAAATCATGCGGGCATCTTAGGCGTTTGACCCACCATCGGCCGCCTTGAGCTTGCGGTACAGCGAGCGCTCGCTGATGCCCAGGCGGGCGGCCAACTCGGCACGGCTGCCGGGATGTGCCGCCGCTAATTGCTGCAAAGCGGCGTGTTCAACCGCCTTCAGCGCGCCCGGCGTCGGCGTGAGACTTGCCGTGCCGGGGCTGGTCTGGGGTGCAACAACCGGATCGACCGACGGGCGCCGCCCTGACAACAGCGCCTGCAGCACATGCGTCTCCTCGATCATGTCGCCATCGCACAACAGCGTCGTGCGCTCCAGCAGGTTGCGTAACTCGCGCACATTGCCGGGGTAATCCTGCGCCTGCAGCAAGACCAAGGCGGGAGCGCTGAGGCTCAGTTTTCGGTTCGGCGCCACGCGCGCAAGCAGGGATGTGGCCAGCAGCGCAATGTCATCGCGTCTTTCACGCAAGGCCGGCAGGTGGATGGGGAACGTACTCAAACGGTAATACAAATCCTCCCGAAACCGGGCTTGCGTGACCATCTGGTCGAGGTCGCGGTGGGTGGCGGAGACCACACGGATATCGGCGTGACGTTGCTCGGTGCTGCCGACGCGTCGGTAGGTTCCGGTCTCCAGCAAACGCAGCAGTTTGACCTGCATCGCCAGCGGAATGTCGCCCACCTCGTCCAGAAACAGCGTGCCGCCACTGGCTGCTTCGACCAAGCCGCCGCGGGCAGTGTTGGCCCCGGTAAAGGCCCCGCGCTCATGGCCAAACAACTCGGACTCAAACAGATTTTCCGGCAGGCTGGCGCAATCCACCGCCACCAAGGGGCGGTGGGCACGCGGACTGGCCTCGTGCACGGCCCGGGCTACCAGTTCCTTGCCGGTTCCAGACTCACCCAGCAGCAACACCGTGGCCATGGAAGGCGCCACCCGCGCCACCAAGCCCAGCATCTGCTGGAAGGCAGGCGAGCGACCAATCAAGCCTTGGGCTGCCGACTGGCTCTGGGCCACGCGCAGCGGCTCCATTTTTTCGATAAAAAACGCCTGCTCGCCACCGGCATTGAGCAAGGGCGCCAGTTCAATGTTGACGTACTCCTCACCCTTGGGCGTGTGGTGCAGGTGCAGCACCCGCTCGCGCTGCCCCGATTCGCGGGCCTTGACCAAGGGACACGATTCGCCCGCCTGGTCGCACGGCACGCTAAAGTGATGCGACACCTCGTAGCAAGTGCGCCCCACCACGCTGCGCTCGGGGCTGAACTGGCGCCGGTACGCCGCATTGGCCGCCAGGATGCGGTACTGCGTGTCAAACAAAATATGCGGCTCGGGCAAGCCTTCAAGGTACGACATCAGTTCGGGCAAAGGCTTCACGCGGGCTCCTTTCAAGCGACTGTCAGTTTATGCCTAATTTGGCAGCATCTGCCAAATTAGGCATAACTCAGCCTGCATGCAACTAACGCCGACGCAAGAGATACCTCTTAACCCATTGATTTCAAATGAGTTTTTAAAACCCTCCGGATGGCACGCTTCTTGATCTATTGAGATCAGCGCAGTCATTCAAGACCCCTGAAAGCTGCCAACTTCAACTCAATAAATTGACATGACCTCACTTAGCCCCGCCTTTGATGCCCTTTCTGGCAACGCCCACGAACATGATGCCGAGCGCAGAAAAATGGTGCTGATCACAGCCGCCACAGCCGGGGTGGCAGCCTTCGCGACGGCCGTACCCTTTGTGTCGAGCTTTGCGCCCAGCGAGCGCGCCAAAGCGATGGGCGCCAGCGTGGAGGCCGATATTTCAGACATCGCGCCCGGGGGCATGAAGACCGTGGAGTGGCGCGGCAAGCCGGTCTGGGTGATGCGCCGCACGCCCGAGATGCTGGGCAGCCTGCCCGCACTGGACGCCGAACTGGTCGACCCCGCCTCCACCAAAAACCAGCAACCCGAGTACGCACGCAACGCGCACCGCTCCATCAAGCCGGAGTTTTTAGTCGCCATCGGCATTTGCACCCACCTGGGCTGCTCGCCTACTGCCGTCCCCGTCAACTCGGGCAACCCGAGCGTTGGCAGCGACTGGAAAGGCGGCTTTTTTTGTCCCTGCCACGGCTCCACGTTTGACCTGGCTGGCCGCGTCTACAAAAACAAACCAGCCCCGACCAACCTCGAAGTTCCACCCCACAAATACCTCAGCGATGGCCGGTTGCTGATTGGCGAGGACGGCGCCGCCTGAGGCACAAGGAAAATTTAAATGTACTTTCGAATCATTCACAACGAAACAAACGGTGAGCTCACCTACTTGCTGGCCGACACAGGCGCCCGCGAGGCGGTGTTGATCGACCCCCATGGACGCGATGTGCCACTTTTGCTGGCCTTGCTGGCAGAGCGAGAGTTACGGCTACGTTGGGTGCTACGCACCCACCAACACGACCACCTGCAACCGAAAGAGCCGCAGTTACTCGCTGGCTTGGGGGCGCCGCTGGCACAAGGGACATTACAGGCCGGATCGCACTTCACCGCTGAGGGTGACATTCTGGCGTTTGGTCACGAACTTATTCGGGTGATTTCGACGCCAGGCCATACCGAGTCATGCTTGAGTTTTGCCTGGCGGGACCGCTTTTTCTGTGGTGGTCTGCTGGCCATTGAGGCATGCCCGCACCAACCCACACCAGCCGATCCTGAAGAGCTGTGGGACAGCGTGACGCAGCGACTGTTTACCTTGCCCGATGAAACCTTGTTATTTTCCAGTCACGAGCGCCGTGCCCGCGCTGTCAGCACTGTGCTGGAGCAACGACGCTGGCACCCCTTGTTTGCCGGCGTCTCTCGTGACGAATACTTGGCGCGCATCGCTGCCTTGACCTCCAAACCCTTGCAGGCACACTGATGGAGAATCAACCCATGACGAACCCAATTCCCATAACACCTTACGATGAACTGGGCGGCGAGGCTGGCATTCGATGCCTGGTCCACCGCTTTTACGAACTGATGGACGAGTTGCCCGAGGCCTATACCGTGCGCCGGATGCACCCGGAAAGCCTCACCGGCAGCGAAGAAATGCTGTTTGAGTTTCTCTCGGGCTGGTTTGGTGGTCCGGCTTTGTACATCGCCAAAAAAGGGCACCCTCGGCTGCGCATGCGCCACGCCCCCTACGCGGTGGGGCCGGTTGAGCGCGACGAATGGATGCTCTGCATGCGCCAGGCACTGAGCGAACAGGTCAGCGATGCGGCGTTTTTAGCCCACTTGATAGAAACTTTTTCCCAAATGGCCAACCACATGGTCAATACCGATTCGACGAAGGAATACACGTGAACAATCAAACTACAGGGGCTAAAAAAATCATCCCCATCGTCCCGCAAGAAGGCTACACACCACCCCCGGCAGACGAGGTGCTGGTCTCCCTCTACGCTGCGCACGAGAAGATTTACCCGCGCAGC
>NZ_JBAWYV010000099.1:0-12027 GCF_037143375.1 Rhodoferax sp.
GGGCCGTGGCCGCCATGAACCTGGTGTTGAACGGTAAAAAAATCACCGACTACGAGCTCACCGTGCGGGCCCGCAATGGCTTGGAAACCGTCGTGTCGCTCAATGCGACCACCTTTTACGACCGCGACCGGGTACTGCAGGGCGTGTTTGCTGCCGCGCGTGATGTGACCGAAAGCAAGCGCCTGGACCAGGTGCTGCAAGAAAAAAACAGTGAGCTGGAAAGCGCCCGCTTGGTGGCCGACAAGGCCAACCTGGCCAAGTCAGACTTCCTGTCGAGCATGAGCCACGAGATTCGCTCGCCGCTGAACGCCATTTTGGGACTGGCCTACTTGCTCGAGCAAGCCAAGCTGGACCTGGACGCCAACAACATGGTGCGCAAAATCAGGGCCTCCGGGCGCATGTTGCTGAGCCTGATCAGCGATATTCTGGATGTCTCCAAAATCGAAGCCGGCCAGATGATGATCGAGCAGGCACCGTTCCGTCTGGTCGATGTGATTGACAACCTCTCCGTGGTGTTGGGCGTGGCGGTGGGCGATAAAAACATCAAGCTCATCATCCAGCCACCGCCGGCGGGTGTCTTCACCCTGATTGGGGATGCCTTGCGGCTGGAGCAGGTGCTGATCAACCTGAGCATCAACGCCATCAAATTCACCAACCTGGGCCAAGTCGAGTTACGCACCGAACTGCTCTCCAGCAGCACCGAGGAAAGCGTGCTGCGTTTCTCAGTGCGCGACACCGGCATTGGTATCGCTCCAGAGTTGCAGGCGAATGTGTTTGCCGCCTTCACGCAGGCTGACAGTTCCACCACCCGGCGCTTTGGCGGCACCGGGCTGGGTTTGACGATTTGCCGTCAACTGGTGAGTTTGATGGGGGGTGAAATTGGCTTGACCAGTGTTCTCGGTGAGGGCAGCGAGTTCTGGTTCACCTTGCCTTTGAAAACAGTCGCGGATGCCGACCTGTCCCTGAACAACCTCGTGCCTGTGGACGCGCTGGTCGCGGACCAAAGCGTTAGTGCCTTGAGTGAAGCACGTGTTATTGCGAAAGGCTTGGGCTGGCATGTTCACGCGGTAGATTCCGGGGAAGCGGTGCTCTCGCATGTGCTGGGGCGCAAGGGCGGGAAGCTGCCTGAAGTGGTGGTGCTGGACTGGAAAATGCCCGGCATTGATGGGTTGGCCACGGTGCGCGCCATCCGCGAAGGGGTGTCGCAGGAGACGTGCCCCCTCATCATCATGACAACCGACCAAACACTGGTGAGCCTTACATGTCAATCCGGGGTCGAACTGGTAGATGCGCTGCTTGAGAAACCGCTGACCACCTCGAAGCTCTATAACGCGATGACCGAAGCCAAGCGCAAACGGGCAGCTACCGACGGTATTTCGTTTGCCTTGCATCAGTCGGCGGGGCAAGGGCTGTTGGGCATTCGGGTGCTGGTGGTGGACGACAGCGACATCAATTGCGAAGTGGCGCGGCGCATTCTTTCTGGGCAAGGTGCCATTGTGTCGTTGGCAGCAGACGGGCAAGAGGCGGTGAACTGGCTGCAGGCGCACCCCACGGACGTGGATTTGGTCCTGATGGACGTTCAAATGCCCGTCATGGACGGCCTTCAGGCCACGCGCCAGTTGCGCCAGATGCCGCAGTTCGCCACCCTGCCGATCGTGGCGCTGACAGCCGGGGCCTTCAAGTCGCAACAAGATGCCGCGCACGCCGCTGGCATGACGCACTTCATCAGCAAGCCGTTTGATGTGCCCTCGACCATCGCCATGATCCAGCGGTTGACCTGGGGCCGTCCTTCGCGCGCAGAACTACTGGAGGCTTGGCCTGTGCGTGCTTCGCCTCAGGCCTCAGCAGGTGGTGAAATTGGTGTCGATCAAACTGTCATGGACGTGGCCAAAGGCGTGGATAACTGGAACAATATGGTCACTTATCAGGACTATTTGAAGCGCTTTGTAGTGGTCTACAGCAATGCCGTAGCCGTCTTGTCCGAGCACTTGCTTCAAGCAGACCGACCCGCAGCCATTGCGCTGGCGCACAAACTCGCGGGCGTAGCGGCCAACATGGCTTTGCCGCAAACCTATGCCTGTGCTGCCGAGGTGGAGCGGGTGTTGCGCACTGAGTCAGACCCTGCGCTGGCACTTGCTCAACTTGAGGCCGCGATGAAACTCGCCTTGGCTGCGGCTGAGCGGCTAGCTGCAAGTCAGTAACAATGTATAAGAAGCTAATAACTAATTTCAGGAAGTACCCAAGATGAACGCAGTGATATCGGGAAGTATTAAGTCGGCTCTGGTGGTTGATGATGAAGAGTTCAGTAAAGATAATTTATGCGAAAAGTTGATGACTTTGGGCGTCAGCACTGTTTACGGATCAAGCAATGGCCTCGCCGCCATAGGTGTTTTGGATCAGATGGCAAATCCGCCTGACCTGATCCTCTGTGATATTTTTATGCCGGACATGGATGGCATTGAATTTCTGGGTGAGCTCGCCAAGCGTCGCTACCAGGGGGGTCTGATTTTGGTGACGGGGGTCAATAAAGCCATGCTGGAAGTGGCGCAGGACATCGCCCTTGCGAAGGAGCTTCGTGTGCTGGGTGCTTTCATCAAACCACTGTCGCGACAGTCTCTGGCGACAGCCCTGGGCATATCGGTTAAATAAGCCTCCAGGCGTTGTGTCTTTTTAAATTAGACCACCACAAACAATGTCATCTGCATAAGGAGATCAGTCAGGGTGCAACTGCAGCAGCCGCAATTTCCAGAGAGCGCACGCGCAGCAAGGGGTCAAAGATGTCGCAGACCAACATGAACTCATCTGCGCCTGTGAGTTGCGACAAGTGTGATAAGCCCGCGCTTATGGCCTCTGGCCCACCAATAACAGCGGCACCCAGGAAATCATCAATCCCTGCGCGCGCTCTTGAATCCAGTTGCGACAGGTAGTCGGCCACCGGCGGTTGCAGTAGTACTCGTTGACCCGTCAAGATGCCCAGCACGCGCTGATAGGTGCTGCTCGCCAGGTATTGGGCTTCTTTATCGGTGGGCGCTGCGATCAGCGGGATACCCACAACCACATAAGGTTTGTCCAGCGTGGCAGAAGGTTTGAAGTTGGTCCGATAAACATCCAGCGCCTGCAGTAACAAGCGGGGCGCGAAGTGGGCCGCAAACGCGTAGGGTAAGCCGCGTTCTGCGGCCAGTGCCGCAGAAAACAAGCTGGAACCGAGCAACCAGATCGGCACCTGGGTGCCAGCACCTGGCGATGCAACCACCCGTTGCCCTGGCTGTACAGGTGCCAGCAGTTGCTGAAGTTCTGCTACTTCACGTGGAAAGTCTTCCTCGGTCTCAACCCGGTTGCGACGCAGTGCCCGCATGGTGACGGCATCTGTTCCAGGCGCGCGTCCGAGGCCCAAATCAATACGGTTTGGATAAAGCTCGGCCAAGGTGCCAAATGCCTCAGCCACGACCAACGGGGCGTGGTTAGGCAGCATGATGCCGCCTGAGCCAACCCGAATACGTTGGGTGCCACCGGCGATATGGCCGACCAGAACCGCCGTGGCAGAACTTGCAATACCCGGCATGTTGTGGTGTTCAGCCAGCCAGTAACGGACAAAGCCAAGTGACTCCGCCGCTTGTGCGGTTTGCAAGGCAATAGTCAATGCATCTGCGACGGTGCCGCCCTCGCGCACCGCGACCAGATCGAGCATGGAAAGAGCAGGTTTTTTATGAGAATTCATGATCCGCATTGTCGTGGGTTGCAGGCTTCAGCGCTGGCCCACGCCCCGATTCAAATTTTTGGATTGACGTCAGCGATTCCCCTCCCTGCTCGGCAAAAAAAGTCCTAAGGTTCAGCGAATTGATTTAAGTCAACGGAAAAAATAATAGTTGATATTTCGTTTAAAAAAATTAAAAAACTTTTAAATACTAATTAAACTCCAATAAATAACAAAATGTGTCAAGAAATGAGGGGTTTCTTATGGAGTTAAATTTCGACATGAAAATGCTCGAAAACCTATCCGAAGGTGTCGTCTTGCTGAACAAGTCGGGGCACATCACGGATTTCAATAAGGCAGCAAGTCCGTGGTTGAAGCCGTGCTTCAATGCCGCTGAAAAATTGGCCACATTGATCCAGGAGATCATCCGGGATAAAAATAAATCTCCTGTCAGTGTGAAAATTTTGGGGCTTGATGAGCGCAATGCCAAACCGGTAAAAACCTATCTGTGCAGCAATGGCGAAGCCGGTTACGCGCTCCTGTTTACGCCGATACAGACCCTTCCCGTGACTCAGGCAGCAGACCAACGTCAGGGTATTTTTATACTGATTAGTGCCGAAATTCGACACAAAATAACCAAGCTACAAGAACAACTGGCGAACATAAGCCATCAAAATGCGCCGCTGGACCTGACCGCCATCATCCAAAACTCGGCGCATCTGAACCGACTGATGGCGGCCATTGATCTTCTGTCGCAACTCAACGAAGTCGACTCCATTTCACCCGGTGAAAGAATCTCCCTGGAAGATTTGGTCAGCGATGTCCTGGGGTCAATGACCCACCGGCGCTGTGATTACAGTGTCAACGCACCACAGAATGATTATCCGAATCACATGGGTGTGGTTTACGGCAACGCCGAGTGGCTGAAATGCGGATTACGTGGACTCCTGGAGGGCCTTGATGAAGGCGCAACAGCGAAAAACCCGATTGAATTGAAAGTACGCCAAAGCGGTGGTTTTGTGGTGTTGACCGCTAAATTTTTGGGCGATGGTGACAGCGGCATAACGGGTGCTACTAAACCTGTTTCCATGGCGAGCGCAGCCATGGGCGTCGCCGCTGACATCAGGGTGCCGATTGCCCGACGCATTTTCGAGTTGCATGGTGGGCAGCTGAAAATTGTTGAAATCGATGCTGACAATCCGGATGAATTTCGGCGCGGTATTTCATCTTTTACCTTGATATTGCCCACCGGTAGCCCCGGGAAAAAGCGCAATCTGGACTGTGACAACTGCCTGGTCGGACAACAGGCCTGGGCCTACGCCAGCGACCTTGCGAAAGTCATGCCAATCAGTCCTGTAGCGTCTGACCTATCCAAGGAAGAACTTGAATTCTTAATGCACGTCATGGGGGCAAATTAGCATCTCAACCTACTTTAAAGGCCCCGTTGCCAATCCGGACGGAGTCGGCTGGTTTGAGGACGGTCGATGGCATTTCTCACTTCCTGCAAGAGACGCTCTTTCTCAGACCCCAAAACACCTTTGAGGACCAGCCAGTTGGAAGCGTGATCGCTGCGAAATACCGTGCGCTTGAGTTCCAGGGCTTGCAGGAATTGTTCCATCTCGACAAACAGTTCCTGCTGGTTGAGCGGTGCCCACTCTGGATAAGCTTGGCGAAACCGGTCTTCTCCTTGGGGAAAACTGACCACCAGGGTGGCCAGAAATTCAGGCTGGGTCAGGTTAATCAGGTGAGCAGAGTTGTCAGCATGCTGTTTGGATAGCAAGCGACCGCCCAGCCCATTGAGCAGCATCACCGAACGGCTTATGCCTGCAGCGCCCAATTTGTCCAGGGCGTCCCGCGTACTCTCAAACGTTTCGCCCTTGCTGACCTTCAGCAGCACTTCGTCATCTCCCGACTCGGCGCCGACGTAGACCAGTGACAAACCTGCCTCGCGCAAGGCCACTAATTCCTGTACCGATTTGTGGCGCAAGTTGCTGGGCAAGCAGTAGCTTGAAATGCGCCGAACTTTGGGCAGATGGTCTTTAATCGCCGCCAGCAAGGTCAAGAGACGACGAGTTGACAGGGCCATGGCATCGCCATCACCCAGAAAGACCCGCTGCACCTGGCCTGCGAACTGTTCACCGCAGCGCTGGATAGACTCCAGAACCACTTGCTCATCGGTGACGCGAAATTTCTTTTGGGGCGCGGTGTACATCTCGCAGTAAGTGCACTTGTTCCAGGAGCAGCCATTCGTGACGGGCAGGATCAGGGACTGCGCCTCGCTGGGAGGTCGAAAAACCGGGTTGATGTATTGGATTGGGATAATTTGGTTCACGTCGTGATTGTGATCGGTCGTTACTTGTGTACAGTGCCGTCATCATGACAATAAAAACAAATGTTTCAGGCAACGCCGGTGTTCACCTGCTGAACGCCGAAATTACCGTAACACGACTGCCATATGCCACTCTGGCCAGGGAAATTGATTGCTTGCTGGTTGGGAATTTTTAGGGACACACCATGTTTGAATTTTTGAAACGCAACCCCATCCAGCCTCAAAATCCAACGCTTGAAACGTCCATCTCGACCAGGCTCAATAGCACGCAGCAAGTCGGGGTCGTTCAAGAAGATGTCATCGGTGTCGTGCTGAAGGACCTCCTGAGAATGCATGGGGTGCCAGCGAATTGGTTGACATTTGAGGTCAACTACCTGGCGCGTGGGCCCGGTCTGGCGGAGGTGCAAATCCAGTTGCTGATCATGCGCTGGAGTGAGCAGTTGCTGCGCTACTCAGCGGCGCTGCAGGACCAGTTGCTAACAGGGTTGGATCGCTTTGAACCCCATGTGGATCATTCCAAATACGTTGTCGTATGGCGCTTCTCCAAAGAGTGTGATCTGCCATTTTCCGCGATTCCTGCGCAAGTGAAATGGCATGTTTCGACACCGACACCGACACCGACTGCGCTGAATACTGAGGCGCATCCGGTTCCGAGCCTGAATTCCCCGGGCGACAAGTAGATGGACCGGGAGTAATACGTGTTCACATACTTTCCCCGGTGGCTGAAGTGGCTTGAATCCTGGCGCAGTCGCGCCATTGCTATGTACCTAGGAATTTTGCTTGCGATTGGATTGGC
Organism: Rhodoferax sp.; assembly: GCF_037143375.1. Lineage (GTDB taxonomy): Bacteria > Pseudomonadota > Gammaproteobacteria > Burkholderiales > Burkholderiaceae_C > Rhodoferax. Next base: position 6,820 of record NZ_JBAWYV010000099.1, read on the forward strand.
GGTCAGTCTTGGTGTGTTTGCATTTATGCATGTGGCAGTACCCAACACCCTGACCATCACCTCCGGACCGGAAGGAAGCAGCTTCAATCGCAACGCTGAGAAATACAAAAAAATCCTCGCCAGGGACGGTGTGACGTTGAAGATATTACTCTCGGATGGCTCCACAGAAAACCTGAAGCGACTGACGTCACCGCTCAATGCTGTCGATGTCGGCTTTGTCCTTGGCGGCGAAGTTAAAGAGACAAAAGTCAATGCGCTGATGAGCCTGGGAAGTGTCAACTACCAGCCACTACTGATTTTTTACCATGGCAAGGTCCGGCATTTTTTGTCGGAGTTCCAAGGTGCCAAACTTGATATTGGTGCGCCAGGCAGTGGAACCAGAACTTTGTCTCTGGAGCTTCTCAAAGCCAATGGTATTGAGCCAACGGGTGAGTCAAGCTTCATTGAAGTGGACGCAAAGGATCCGGAAAAAGACCTGAAAGACAATTCGGTTGATGCCATCTTCTTGATGGGGGACTCGACCTCATCCGAGACCTTGCGCAGATTGCTGCGAACACCCGAAATCCACTTGTTCGATGTCTCGCAGGCCGACGCCTACATCCGACGCATTGGCTATCTCAGTAAATTGGTATTGCCAAAAGGTTCACTTGATTTTGGCAAGAACCTACCCTCTGAAGATTTGAATCTCATAGCCCCTACTGTTGAACTCATTGCCCGAGACAACTTGCACCCTGCCTTGTCCGACTTGCTGCTGGAGGCGGCGCGCGAAGTGCACAGCGGACCGGGTTTATTCCGCAAGCGGGGAGAGTTCCCTGTGCCGTTGGAGCATGAATTTCGGCTGAGTCCAGATGCGGCGCGTTACTACGCCTCCGGAAAATCATTTCTCTATCGAACATTCCCATTTTGGTTGGCAAGTTTGATTGCCCGGGCGCTAGCGGTGCTGGTGCCCCTTGCGTTATTGGTCATTCCGGGGGTAAAGATTGCGCCAGCCATCTATCGCTGGCGCGTGGAGTCTCGTATTCATCGTTGGTACAAGGTTCTGCTGGACCTTGAGCGAGATGTATTCGCTTCAAAAACGCCACAACGCAGGGTGGAATTATTACGCCAACTCGATGACATTGAAGCCAGTGTCAATCGAATTGTGGTGCCCGCCTCCTTTGGCGATATGTTCTATGGTTTGCGCGGCCATGTTGACTTTGTACGCACCCGTCTGAAGGCAGAGCAAGTACCACTATCAGGGGAAGAGACGGCGTGAGCTGAATCAGCAATCCCAAGCTTAATAATATTTTGGGTTAAAAATGACAACTATCACGCCTATTGCCTTGCACACCCCAAGCGGAGATGAGCTAAAAAGTGCCCGCTTGGCGGCAGGGCTGAGCCAGGTCGACGCCGCGGAGTTGATGGGGTATCCCGTGCAGGCGGGGAGCCGAGGCGGATTGCAGTCACGCACCTGGCAAGCGCTGGAAAGCGCGCATGATCCGCGCAATATGCCGGCCCCGATCTTTGCGCTTTTTCAATTACTCACTGATCAGCATCGAGAGTTGACGCTCATCCTGAAAAATCATTGAGTTCACTCGATGCGCGCTATATTCCTAACGCCTCAAACTCTTCCAATTTTCTATACAGACTGGACAAGCCCAGACCCAATTTTTGCGCCGCGACCCGGCGATCTCCGTCGGCATCCGCAATGGCTTTGCAAATGACCGAATTCTCATAGCGCCGAACCTGATCCCGCAGACTGTCACCGATATTGCCGGTCTGAAGAGTTGGGTCGCACGAAGTGGCTCCTTTGGTTATTTGTAAAGGCAGATCAGAGCAGGTAATGCGCCCGTCATCTGCCAATATCAATGCGCGGTCGATGACATTTTCCATTTCTCTGATGTTTCCTGGCCACTCGTAGGCGACCAGCATTTCTTCAGCTTTGGGGTCAATCGTGACATCAGTGGCTTCACTCATGTTCGTTGCGCCTCTTTTAAGCAAGAAACGCACTAAGCCAAGAATGTCTTTTTGCCGATTCCGCAATGGCGGCGAGTGGATGAGAAAGCCGCTCAGGCGGAAATACAAATCCTCGCGGAACTTGCCATCAGCGACCATTTTTGACAAGTCCCGATTGGTGGCGGTCACGATTCGCACATCGGCGCGCTGAGCCTGCTCACTGCCCACGGCTCTGATCGTTTTGTCTTCAATGACGTGCAGTAGTTTTGCCTGAAGCGAGAGCGGTAACTCCCCAATTTCATCGAGAAAAATGGTTCCTGTGTCGGCTTCAAGGAAGATGCCTTTTCGAAGCTTGTTGGCCCCCATGAAGGCGCCCTTCACATGCCCGAACAACTCACTTTCAATCAAATTATCAGGCAGCGCGCCACAGTTCACCGGTACGAATGGCGCATGGGCGCGGGCACTCTGGGCATGAATCTGACGAGCAATGAAGCCCTTGCCGGAACCACTTTCTCCCGTAATGAGAACGGTACTGTCAGTGGGGGCCACTTTGGAGACGAGACGGTCTGCGGCGCACATCTCAGGTGAGATAAAAGGATAGGCTTCCTTTTTCATGTCATGCACCAGACTGCGCAGCACCCGGTTTTCTGCGCGTAATCCACGAATGTCCTGAATTTTACGAAGCCGGTGAAGTACTTCCTCTTTTCGTACCGGCTTGACCATGTAGTCGGATGCCCCCGCCTTGATGGCCTCGATGGCCGTGTCCATTGACCCAAACGCGGTCATCATGATGAAGTTGGTATCGATGCCGGCAGACCGAACGCGGCCCACCAGTTCAATCCCGTCGATGCCGGGCATCCGGATGTCGCAAATCGCAACTTGAATGTCACCTTTGGATAAACTTTCGAAAGCTTCCTGTCCATTCTGAGCCTGCTGCACGTCGTAGCCTGCCTTCGCCAAAGTTGCCGCCAAAATTTGGCGGATGGCGGGTTCGTCATCAATAACAATAACCTTCATGGACTTCATATCTGTAGTTTTAGTTTTGATGTGGATTATTCAGGGGGAAGAAAACAGTGACCTTGGTGCCTTCGCCCGGCGTGGATTCAATTTCAATAGTTCCGCCATGCGCCTGGGCGATCGAGTAACAAAGGGACAAGCCCAGTCCGGTGCCTTTACCGGCTGACTTGGTCGTAAAAAACGCCTCAAACGCCCGATTTAATATCTTCTGGTTCATCCCCATGCCGTTATCAGTGATCATCAGGCAGGCACGTTCAGCTTCTACGCTTGTTGTGATCGTGATAGTAGGAGGGCGGTCCTGGATGCCCTCCAATGCGTCCATGCCATTGATGACCAGGTTCATGATCATTTGGGTGAGTTGATCTGCCACGCCGTAAATTGCGGGTAACTGGGAGTCCAGGTTGAACTGCAGGCTGATTTTGCTCAACCGTTTGTCGTAACGGATCAAACTGGCGGTACTTCGCAGTTGTGCATTCAGGTCGAGCAATTGCGGTTCCACCGCGAGTGGTGAGGCAAATTCAGCCATCTCGCGCGTCATCGCGGACAAACGTGCGGCCTGCTCAAAAATCAATTCTGCTTGGGCGTAATGAGACTTTTCCAGTGAATGGGTGATTCCCTCAGTAGCACAATGCTCCATCATTTCTTGAGCAACGCCGGAAATCACCGCTATTGGATTTCCAATTTCATGCGCGATACCGGCTGAAAGTACGCCAATGGAGGCCATTTTTTCTTGATGAAAATACTTCTGGCGCTCAAGCAGCAACTCTTGCTGCTTCTGGTCAAGGGTGTCAGCCAGGTTGTTAAACGCAACCGTCAACCGCCAGAAAAAAATTCCAACGGCGGTCCCAATCAACATCGGGCCCAATGCCCCAAGTAAAACCATCTCACCCAACAGCAGATTTTTTTGATGCAGCGCGTACATCGAGATGCCTGCGAAATAGGCAATCAGCGCGATGATGACGATCAACGCCTTGGTTTTGAGCGACAGCGCAATACCTTGCGCACTGGTTTTAGGTGATTCAATGGGCATGAGTGATTCGGCTGCCTTGGTTGCAAACGTGGGTATGCGACTAATTTTCTCATTATCTGCCGGGGCGACTCTCTGAGGGTGAACTTCTTAGCACTCAAAGTTCATGCCAATTCTCATTCCATGCCGCGTTTCAATCGCCACTGTTTCACCAACGCGTAGATCGCTGGAATGACGGCCAGTGTCAGCACGGTGCTCGAAATCATGCCGCCCACCATCGGCGCCGCAATGCGGCTCATCACTTCGGAGCCGGTGCCGGTGCCCCACAGGATGGGCAGCAAGCCGGCCATGATGGCCACCACCGTCATCATCTTGGGTCGCACGCGCTCCACGGCACCTTCCATCACCGCCCGGTACAGGTCGTCGACGCCGGGTTCGCGCCCGGCGGCGCGGCATTGGGCCTTGACCGCTTCCCAGGCGTGGTCCAGGTAAATCAGCATGATGACGCCGGTTTCTGCCGCCACCCCGGCCAACGCAATAAAGCCGACCGCCACCGCCACCGACAGGTTGTAGTTCAGTAGCCACATCAGCCAGACGCCGCCCACCAGCGCGAAGGGCACCGAGAGCATGACGATCAGGGTCTCGGTGATGCGCCGGAAGTTCAGGTACAGCAGCAGGAAGATCGACAGCAGCGTCACCGGTATGACGACTTTCATCTTCTCGATGGCGCGTTCCATGTATTCAAACTGCCCGCTCCAGGTCACGTAGTAGCCACTGGGGAACTTGATCTGGGCCGCCACGGCTTTCTTGGCGTCCGCCACATAACCGCCAATGTCTCGGTCGCGGATATCCACGTAGATATAGGCCGAGAGCAGCGCGTTTTCGGTACGGATGCCGGGTGCACCCTTGGCGACGACGACTTTGGCCAGTTGACCGAGCGGGATCATGGCGCCGTCCACGGTCGGGACCAGCACTTCACGGGCGATTTGTTGCGGGTCGCTGCGTAGTTCACGCGGATAGCGCACCGTGACACCGTAGCGTTCCCGTCCCTCCACCGTGGTGGTCACCATGTCGCCACCAAGCGCGGTGCCAATCACATCCAGCAAGTCGCCCACGGCCAGACCATAGCGCGCCAGTTGCTCCCGGTCGGGTTCGATGTTGAGGTAAAAGCCGCCGGTAATGCGCTCGGCAAATGCGCTGCTGGTGCCGGGCACGGTTTTCACCACGGCTTCGATTTGTTTGGCCAGCTTTTCCATCTCGTCCAGGTCTTTGCCAAACACCTTGATGCC
>NZ_JBAWYV010000100.1:0-11935 GCF_037143375.1 Rhodoferax sp.
CGGGCGACAAATGGTGCATCTACCCGATGTACACCTTTGCCCACCCGATTGAAGATGCGCTTGAGCAGATCACCCACAGCATTTGCACCCTCGAATTTGAAGACCAGCGCCCGTTTTACGACTGGCTGATGGCGCGCCTGATTGAAGGCGGCCTGCTGAGCGCCCCGCCGCCCAAACAGTACGAATTTGCCCGACTCAACCTCACCTATGTCATCACCAGCAAACGCAAACTGGCCGCTTTGGTGTACGACCACAAAGTGAGCGGCTGGGACGACCCACGCATGCCAACAATAGTCGGCCTGCGCCGCCGGGGTTATACGCCCGAGAGTTTGCGACTATTTGCTGACCGCATTGGCGTCACCAAGAGCGACAGTTGGATCGACTACAGCACGCTCGAAGGCTGCCTGCGCGAAGACCTGGAAGTCAAAGCACACCGCGGCATGGCCGTGCTGAACCCGGTCAAACTCGTGCTGACGAACTGGGATGAAGTGATGGGCACCGACCACTTGGAGCCCTGCACCCAGCCCGCCCTGCCCCACCCACCCGAAGGGGTAGAGCCACCGCCCCCGCGCCACTTCACCATTGGCAAAGAGGTATGGATTGAACGCGAAGATTTTGAAGAAGTGCCGCCCAAAGGCTACAAACGCCTGTTCCCCGGCAACAAGGTGCGCCTGAAAGGCGGCTACGTGATCGAATGCACCGGCTGTGCCAAAGACGCCGCAGGTGTGATAACCGAAGTGCTAGCCACCGTGGTGCCCGACACCAAGAGCGGCACCCCCGGCAGCGACCTGGTCAAGGTCAAAGCCGCCATCACCTGGGTCGGCGTGGCCAACGGCGTCCCCGCCGAAGTACGGCTGTACGACCGCCTGTTCAGCGATGCCCAGCCCGATGCGGGCGGCAAAGACTTTTTGGAATGTTTGAACCCGAACAGCCTGAAGGTCATCAGCGCATTTGTGGAGCCCTCATTGGCGAATGCGCTGCCCGATCAGAAGTTCCAGTTTGAACGGCATGGCTACTTTGTGGCGGATCGGGTGGACCACGTTCAAGGAAGCAAGCCGGTGTTTAATCTGGCGGTGGGGTTGAAGGATAGTTGGGGGAAGTAGCTAATGCCGGTAAAACTGAAGTCTCATTTGCCCCATGAAAAACCAATATGTCGCAGACATCAATGATTTTCGAAAGTACGGTCTCATTCGTGCTCTATTTAGTGACGGGGCACTGAGCTGCGGTATTTTTTGGCTACTGACAACCGATGACATGCGCAATGACGGTCAATTTCTGGAATATCTTGACAAACCAGAGCGCTGGAAAAAATACGACGCGGAGCTTTTTCACAAGCTTCATGGAATGGTGCACACGCATCGTGCAAGGACTGTAACTCGCGTCCAACAAGATGCCATCTTGCCAAATGCGAGATACGTTGATGACTTTATTGCTGACAATGCTGCGGCACGCACAACTCTATTTCAAGATGTTCTATCGCGGCTTCATGGCATTGATGTCGTTTTCTTTGACCCCGATAACGGACTTGAAATCAAATCGCGCCCGTACGGCAGAATGAACTCGAGCAAGTTTCTGTTTTTCCATGAGGTGAAACAGTCGTACCAATTTGGCCATTCATTGCTAATTTACCAACACTTTCCTCGAGAAGAGCGGCAGGGGTACATGAAAAAACGGGTAACACAGCTAAAACAAGCCACAGACGGGAGTACTATTTTTAGCTTCGCTACCTCGAACGTTTGCTTTCTTCTCATAGCGCAAGCTAAACACCACGAAACACTTAAAAACGGGATTGAATTAGTGAGACAAAGATGGGGTACCCAGTTTGATGTTGCGACATACTGAATGGAGAAAAAGTCAGCGCGCAGTTCGTCGCCAAGCCACGCTTTGGCCCCTACTTTTTGTGGCCGCAGGATTTTCACCTTAACTGAGCCATGCCCAGCACATCCAAGCCATCACCCCGAGTCGTCATCTTTGCTGGCCCAAACGGCGCGGGCAAATCGACACACGCAGACGCCATCCTCGCAACGATTGGCATTGAAACCTTTGTCAATGCCGACTACATCGCACGCGGCTTGTCCGGGCGCAATACGGACGCAGTGGCGTTTGAGGCGGGTCGCATCATGCTCAAGCGGCTGCATCAATTAGGTGATGCCGGGGCAGACTTTGCTTTTGAATCCACCCTTTCCAGTCGAAGCTTTGCGCCTTTTTTGCGGCGACTCAAAGCACAAGGCTATTTGGTGGCTATTTACTACTTTTCGCTGGCAAATGCCCAATTGGCGATACGCCGTGTGAAGCTGCGCGTAGTTCTGGGTGGCCATGATGTGCCTCCTGATGTAGTGCGGCGGAGGTTTGGACGAAGTTTGAACAACTTCTTTACTATGTACGCGCCAATAGCCGATGAATGGGTATTGTTCGATAATTCGTCTTCCTCTCAGGCCTTACCTGTGGCCACACAATTCGCAACCCAACTGACCGTAACGGAGACTGCAACATGGCACAAACTGAAAAAACTCAGCCAAGTCGTTTGATGCCTTCCCCCAAGGCGCTGCAAAAAGCCTTGGAGCAATCGGCCAAACAGGCGCAGCGCATGGCCGATGCCTTTGGCGTTGTCGTGCCGGGCATCAAGCCCAAGCAAGCCAACACGGCTCGCCACGCTGACTAAACCATTTTCACCCGCGACCATGTGTTCGCCAGCCCCAGCATGGCCGCCATTGCGGTGATGGGGCGCTCGGCCAACGGCTGGCTGGAGTGGAAGACCGATCAGGGCCAGACTTTGGACGGCGCCAAACGCCAGTCGGTGAGTTTGGCGGGCGCATAGGTACTATCTTTTAAATAGCTGCTTGCGCTTATAGGACGGGGGCTTGAAGCATAAAACCCCCCCATTAATGTCATGATCAACCCCATGATGGTTATTAAAACAAATCTCCCCGCATCATCCACGATGGCCGACGCCCTTTTTCTCAAGGTTCGCCAACGTGTGCTGGCGGATCTGCTTGGCAACCCGGGGCGCAGTCTCACGCCTCAACTCTGAATCCCCGGCACCCGCGCAGCACCCAGTTCCACCACTTCAGGCACGGCGCTGTCCACATCGACCACGCGGTGCAAAAAACTGTGACTAGTGCCCAGCTGTTTGGATTGGCAGGCCGCAAAGCCCCACTGCAGTATGGGCGCCCCAGACCGCCCTAGAATCCGCCAAACCAACCCGCGCGGGCTGCTGCGCAACCACTACAGGACATCACCATGAGCCAACTCAAACTCACATATTTCGACTTTAACGGTGGCCGCGCCGAGCCTGCGCGTTTGGCCCTGCACATGGGCGGCATTGCGTTTGAAGACAGCCGCTTTGGCTTTGCCGACTTTGCCGAGGTGCGCAAGTCCACGCCGCTGGGTCAGGTGCCGGTGCTGCATGTAGATGGTGTGCAGGTGACCCAAAGCGACGCGATCACCCGCTACGTGGGCAAGCTCACGGGCCTGTACCCCCTTGATGCATTTCAGGCGCTGCTGTGTGACGAGGTACTAGACGGGGTGGAAGATGCCAACGTCAAACTCGGCACCACCTTCGGCTTGACCGGTGACGCGCTCAAAGAGGCCCGCACCGCGCTGGTCAATGGCGCGCTGCCTCAGTATTTGGGTTGGCTGCAAACGCAGTTGCAAGCCCACGGCGGCCAATACTTTGCCGACAACCGCCTGACCATTGCCGATCTGAAGGTATTTACCTTTGTGCGCGGGCTTACTTCCGGCCGCTTGGACCATGTGCCGACCGATCTGGTTGAAAAAATTGCCCCGCTACTCGCCGCCCACACCCAGCGCATTGCCCAGACACCCGCCATTGCGCAGTACTACGCCAAGCTTGGCGGTTGAGGGTAAAAGGGGAATTCGGATCTCGGCAAGGCAGGATATTTCTATCCTGTGCGCCACCTAACCGTGCGTCTCTTTGATCATTGCGCGTAAACCTGTGTTTCGATTTGATTAGACGGTATTGACATTTGAAAGGGTTGACCAAATGATGAAGTCATACATGTCGAACCTACCGAGAATCACGCACGGAGTTGTTAGCGATGCAAGCGCAATGGCCAGAAAACTCAGATGAAATCAACGTTTTCATTGTTGAAGGAACGCATCGTCTTGCCACGATTTCCATCAACGACTATGGTTTTTTGCAGTCTGCCAAGATGGCTCAAACCTATCTGGACCGGGCCATTCAAATTCTTGACTTGAAACGAAGTCGCGACAGGGCTTTTCTGTCTGAAATCGGGGCACTGAAGTCAACTGCCAAGGAAATTTTGCAGGAATATGCCCAATTTGAAACATTCTGCGGCGAGTGTGAGCGCTTCGATCATTTGGTCACCCACAGTTGGATCGAGTGGCTATCCAAGTGGTTGGTACGCGCAAAATCCAGAGGCTATCTCGAAACCGTGGGCCATCTTCTGGCCTACAAAATTCGCGCTTTTCACTCAAGGGTTTGTTCGCTCTTGACGGATAAATAGCGCTTTTGTTGATCGCACTGAACACGGCGATGCACGAGCGCTTGGTAGCACCCGGCAGGAGCCGTTCTCGCACAACATAAGCCGCAAAACGGGTACGTGGAGGTTTCGGTTAACCTTCCCCCCTCATAAATTATGGAAATCAACATGAAAAAACTCAGCATCACCATCAAATTAGACATGAATGTCCCCGATGAATGGGAACTGATTCAAACCTCTGAAGGCGGCCAGGTGATCAAGCTTCCCGACAACCAATTCATGGACATGGCGATTGAACCCCTGTTTGCCAGCAACCCCGAAGAAACCTGGACCAGCACCGAGAACGACGATGTGTTAAACGACATTCTGGACATGGTCGAGAGCGAAGACGTCTCCTACGAGTTCGTCGCTGGCTAAATCTACGGGCCAACACCTGCGTCATGTCTCCACCTGACTTCAGCCCTGCGGCAGACCGCAACAAGCAGCCCATCCTTGAGGTGCTGAGCCAGGTGCTCCCTGAGTGCGGCAGCGCGCTGGAGATTGCGTCGGGCACCGGCCAGCATGCGGCCTGGTTTGCCGCTGGCTTGCCGCAGTGGGACTGGCAACCCACCGATGCACAACCTCACGCGTTGACGAGCATTGCAGCGAATGCAAGCCAACAGGGTCTGGAAAATATACGAGCGCCGCTGCTGCTGGACGTGATGGCCCCGCGCTGGTTGCCCGACGATGCGCGGTTTGACCTCATCTACTGCGCCAACATGCTGCACATCGCACCGTGGGCAACTTGTGCCTCACTGATGCGTGGCAGCGCTCGGCACCTGGCACCGGGCGGGCGACTGATCACCTACGGCCCCTATCTGGAAGATGATGTACTCACCTCACCGGGCAACCTCACGTTTGACCAGAGCCTGCGCGCGCAAAACCCCGGCTGGGGCATTCGAGGGCGCGGCGATGTAGAGAAAGAAGGTGGTCGTGTCGGCTTGCGCCTGATGGCACGCCACGCCATGCCGGCCAACAACCTTTTGCTGGTGTGGTCGTTTGCGCATCCTCCCTGATAATCCATCGCCATGAACTTATATACATCCATCTTCCCCCACGGCTGGCAGCATTACTTGCTGGGCGGGGTGCTGATTGGCACCGGCGTGTCCTTGTTATTCCTGTTCACAGGGCGCATCGGCGGCATGAGCACGCTGTTTTCCAGCACCTGGTCCTTTGCGGTGCAACGGCCGTTTTTTCAGCAGGCAAGATTCGTGGATTCGCGCAACTGGCGACTCGTCTATGCACTGGGCATGATCCTGGGTGCGATGGTCTGGTGGCTGGGTTGGGCGGGCGGCGCACCTCAGACCACGACTGTGCCGGCATGGCAACTGGCTGTGGGTGGCTTTTTTGTGGGCTACGGCGCGCGACTTGGCAACGGCTGCACCTCGGGGCATGGCATTTGCGGCTTGGGTTCGTTGCGCTGGCCATCGCTGATGGCCGTGCTGACCTTCATGGCCACCGCCTTCCTGACGGCCAACCTCGCGGCCAGGTGGCTGGCATGAGGGCGGCACGCGGTTTGGCCACTTTGCTGGCAGGTGCACTGTTTGGCTTCGGCCTGGCGTTGTCCACCATGATTCGGCCCGAGGTGGTGTTGGGATTTTTGCGATTCTCAGATCTCGGCTTGATGCTGGTTATGGGCGGCGCCGTGCTGGTAGTGGTGGTGGCCTACAAACTGGCGCCCCGCCTGCTGTCCAAACCCTTGCTGGGTGACCAATTTCATGTGCATCCCAGCGTCTGGAACCGTGACACCGCAGTGGGATCAGCCTTGTTCGGCGTGGGTTGGGGCCTGTGTGGCGTGTGTCCCGGCCCGGCCATTGCGAGCCTGGGCACCGCTAATTGGAGCCTGTTGTGGGCGCTGGGAGGTATTGCCTTGGGCGCGCTGGTGCAAGGCCTGAGGGCCAAGTGATATGCCTACGTGCCACATCGAAATGATTGAAGAACGCTCCCTTGAGCAGAAGAAACACCAAACCTCCAAATGAGTGCTTTGGACCGAACCCCACGCCTGATCCGTTTCAATAAACCTTACGGCGTGCTCAGCCAGTTCACCCCCGAGGGGCGCTGGCGCGGGCTCAAAGACTTTATCGACATTCCCGGGGTCTATGTTGCAGGGCGGCTCGACGCCGACAGCGAAGGCCTGCTGCTGCTCACAAACGACGGCAAGCTCCAGGCCCACATTGCCGATCCGCGCTACAAGATGGAAAAAATCTATTGGGTCCAGGTGGAAGGCCTGCCCGATGAAGCGGCGCTGGAACGCTTGCGACAAGGCGTGTTGCTGAATGACGGCATGACCTTGCCAGCGCGGGCGCGTCAGATGGTGCAGCCGCCCATGTTATGGGAGCGGGAGCCGCCGGTTCGGGTTCGGCAAGCTATTCCTACGAGCTGGATTGAATTGGGAATAAAAGAAGGCCGGAACCGCCAGGTGCGACGTATGACCGCCGCGGTGGGGTTTCCGACCCTGCGCCTGATTCGCGCTGCCATTGGCCCCCACTCGCTGGAAGGCTTGGCGCCGGGAACCTACCGGGAATAAACCGCTGGCAGGCCCGCAAGCTTGAGGGAATTTACTCTGGCAATGGCTCAGGCACTGGCCGTGAAGCACGTGCCAGGCTGCTTTCAATCAAACGGTTAAGTTTTTCGGCAGCACCGGTAACAGCCTGGTGCAAGTTGTCGGCATTGTTCGTTACTGCCAGAGGCGGACGGCCTTCCACGCGCGCTTCCATCGCGCAACGTTTGTCGCTTTGTCCGCCTTTGTGGCCGTTGGCATCGCTCAGATGAACCTCAACCCGCGTGATGTGCCCGCTGTGACGGCTTAAAGCGCTGGTAACTTCGTCCGAAGCCCAAGCGATCAGGGTTTCGTGACCTTCAATATGGTGGTCTGTGTTGATTTGGATTTGCATGTTTTCTCCTGTTTAGACAATTCATTATTAATCTTTTTAAGGCTTCCAGACAAAGAACAAGGGAATGTTTACCTTCTATTTTCTTGGGCTGGCTATTAATCAAAAATCTGCACCGCGCTTTGTTGAATTCGAAAATATTTGTGGCCTGACTAAATGTTTCTCACGCTTCAGTGCGCAGCCGCATCGCTCTCTGGAATTGCGCCAAGGTGAAATTAGTGCCAGCATGGCACCTCCCTCAGTGGGCTTGCAGAACCTTTTTCACAAGACTAAAATTTTTCGCCCCGGCGCGCTGGTGCGCCGCTTAACCTACGGAGGTCGTCATGGAAACTTCTCGTACTCAGCCCAATGCAGTGGGCTGGTTTGAAATTTATGTTGAAGATATCAAACGGGCCAAAGCGTTTTACGAAAACGTGTTTCGACACCCGATTGAGGCATTGCCCCAAACGTCTGGCAGTGACATGCAAATGTTGGCGTTCCCAATGAACGCAGCCGGAACCGGTGCCTCGGGCGCCTTGGTGAAAAGCCCGCAGATGAAGCCGGGCACCGGTGGGACGATGGTGTACTTTTCCTGCGCTGACTGCGCCATAGAGTCCGCGCGTGCCACAGCCCACGGTGGCGTGGTGTGTCAGCCCAAGATGAGCATTGCCCCCTACGGTTTTATCGCCATAGTTCAGGACACGGAAGGCAATACGATCGGTTTGCATTCCATGATGTGATGTAAGGCTGCCACTTTGGAGGCAATATTCTATTGACTCACCTTTGTGGCAGCAAGTCAGGCCAGCAGGCCTAGAATGAACATCTAATATTCGTGACAATTCTCAAGTTAAGTGAATTTTTTTCTTGACCGATAATAAATTACGAGTATTTATTTTCTTTTTAATCAAATTGTTTTAAAAATCAACTGCCTAAATCATGAAAAAATTACTTTCACTGCTTTTTGTGGCCTTCACGGCCTTGACCGCTTCCTCGTTGGCCCATGCCAACGAATTTACCGATCTGCGCACCGAGTTAAGCGCAGCACGCGAGTCACTCGTCACGATGATGACCAACAAAGACAAACGCGGCGCTGACCAACAAAAAATCGTCAAGGCCACCGCAGATGCCGTCAGTGCTCACCTCGCCAAGATGAAAGCGCCCGCCGGCAAGGAAGCCCAGTTCAAGGAACTGAACGAAGCCTGGAACGCCTTCAAGAAAACCCGCGAAGTGGACTTGGTGCCCGCCATCCTGGCAGGCAAGGACGATGAAGCACGCAAGATCGCCGGTGGCATTCAGAAAGAACGCATTACCAAATGCCAGCAACTCGTGGGTGATCTGGGCGGCTGATCCAGCACCCCATGACCAAATTTCTTGACCTGAAAATCGGCGCCCGCGTCGGACTGGCTTTCGGCGTGGTCATCATGACCATCGCCCTGCTGGTGATCTCGGTACAAACCAGCCTGTATAAGAGCGCGGCCAATTCGGTCGCCATGGGTGAGGGTGTACAAGTCCAGGCGCAAGCCTCTGAAATGCACCTGCTGGCCAAAGACAACGCGATTGCCAGCATGGTGATTTTGCTGTCCTCCAGCAGCGACCAGCAGGCCAAGCTGGCCAAGGAAATCGTTGACCGTGACACGCGCATCAGTTCGGGGCTGGATAAACTCGAGCGCGATCTGGCTGGCTCTGCCGACGACGCAGCCCTGATTTCAGAAGCCCGCAAGCGCCATGGCAGCTATGTCGCGGGCGTTCAGCGCATCGTCAAGTTGGTGCAAGGCGGAAAGCAAGCCGAGGCCGCTTATGCGGCTGACGAAGAAATGATTCCGATGCTGGCCCCGTTTCTCTCGGCCTTGGCCAAGCTCGATGCCCGTCAGGTTGCCAAAGTGCAGGCCACCGGCACCGAGAATGGCCAACTGATCGCCACCACGCGGCTTATCGCTGCGGGTGTAGGCCTTTTGGCAGCCTTGCTCGCGCTGGGCGCTGCTATCTGGCTGGTGCGCAGCATCACCCGGCCACTGGCACAAGCCGTCAAGTTTGCTGATGCCGTGTCCCAAGGCGATTTAACGCAGGAAATTGACGCCACCGGACGTGACGAAATTTCAGCCTTGATGCGTGGCTTGTCTTCTATGGAACGCAGTCTGGCCTCGGTGGTGCGCAATGTGCGCCAAGGCTCCGACGGGGTCGCCACCGCCAGCGCCGAGATTGCCCAGGGCAACATGGACCTGTCTGCCCGCACCGAAAGTCAAGCTAGCGCGCTCGAAGAAACCGCTGCCTCCATGGAGGAACTCAGTTCCACCGTCAAACAAAATGCCGACAACGCACACCAGGCGAACCGGATGGCCATGAGCGCCAGCACCGTGGCGATTCAGGGTGGAGAAGTGGTGGCGCAGGTGGTGGACACCATGAAAACCATCAACGAAAGCTCACGCAAGATTTCAGACATTATTCAAGTCATTGACGGCATTGCGTTTCAAACCAACATCCTGGCCCTGAACGCGGCCGTGGAAGCCGCCCGAGCCGGTGAGCAAGGGCGCGGCTTTGCCGTGGTGGCCAGTGAAGTGCGCTCGCTGGCCGGACGGTCCGCCGAAGCGGCCAAGGAAATCAAACTGCTCATCAACGCCAGCGTGGAGCGAGTCGCCCATGGCACCCATCTGGTAGACCAGGCCGGCAGCACCATGACCGAAGTGGTGAGCGCCATCAAACGCGTGACCGACATCATGGGCGAAATCAGTTCCGCCAGCAGCGAGCAGGCCTTGGGCGTGGCGCAGGTCGGCGAAGCGGTGGTTCAGATGGACCAAACCACTCAGCAAAATGCCGCTTTGGTCGAGCAAATGGCCGCCGCCGCCAGCAGCTTGAATTCACAGGCTCTGGAGTTGGTGCAGACCGTGGCTGTGTTTAAACTGGAAAATTAAGCGACAAAACATTAACGCCGGGGATCAAGACTCGGCGTTAAACGTGCCGCTCAGCAACTCGGGCAGGCGCTTGGCGTCGACCTTGAAACCGCAGGCTTGGGCATGGCCGCCCCCGTTCATGCTCTCTGCCAGCGGTATGCAGTCATAGCCACGCTGCGAGCGCAAGCCAGCCTTCACGACCCCGGTTTTATCGATGCTCCACATCAAGGCAAAAGTGCCACTCTTACGGGACAGCAACTCGCCAATCAGACTGTGAAACACACCCGGCGCGTTCACCATCAAGCCGCTCACACCATTAAAGATGAGGGGTTGTGCACTCTCGGCAATCAGGTCGGCGAGCTTGCTGAATTTCTCGTCCATCGCCTGGCCGCGTGCCATGAAACTGGCTAACTGCGGGGCATCAAAGGCGGCAATGGCCTGCCAGCGCTCAAACTCAAAGGGTTCCATGTCCAGCGCAGCCAGAAAACCGGCGCTCTCGGGGTATTGCCAGACCCAGATGTCGCGATCTTCAATAAATCGCACCAGATCAGGCACCGGTTTCGCCGGATGAAAAAACTCCCAGGCTAGGCGCGCGCCTGACTTGTGCATGTCGAAATGCACCACGCCACAACGGCAGGCAAAACCGGTCAGTTTTTCGGCCGCACTCTTGTGGTGATCGAGCATGACCAACTTGGCCGCTTGCTCTTCAATGCCATGCATGATCTCGTTGGAAAACGAAAAATCAAGAATGTAGACGGCCCGCCCCGTCAGGGCAGGCAGGTCAGACAGTTGCTTCACATCGCCATGATCAAGACCCAGAAACTCGGCTTTTCCCGCGTAATACAACCAGGCGGCCAGCGCGGCTGCAAAACCGTCCGGACAGTTACGACCGTGGTACAGAATGAGCGGCAAGGGGTCATTTTTATCGGGTTTGATTAGCAGACTGAGGGGCAAGATGTTTTTCATATCAAAAGGGGGTTTATAAAATACGCTATATATTTTATAGCTAGTTACGCAATAGATACGGGGGCTAGAGGGCTATTTAATGCTTAATACAATAGAGCCATGACCACCCCAGATAATCCTCTATTTTTTATCGCCAGCCTTGCAACTGACGGACAACAGGCCGATGCCTGGACAAATCAGCCCTTGCTGACTTCATTGGAGCAAGGCGGCCTGGACTGGCCCAGCTCTTGCCGCAATGGCACGTGCCGCACCTGTATCGGCCAATTGGTCAGCGGGTCGGTGCGCTACGAGATTGAATGGCCGGGCCTGAGCGCCGAAGAAAAAGCCGAAGGCTACGCCCTGCCCTGTGTGGCGTATCCCTGTTCTGACTTGGTGCTCAAGCGAGATTAATAATCTGCCGGGGCCAGCACTTATGGCGCTTCCCGATGGTTCGGGCGCGGAATCTTCTTGAAACGAATTTTGCGGTCCAGTTCAATCGCATCTTTCTTGACCTGGCGCTCGGCATCCAACTTTTCACCCGCTGCCAGCCATTCGGCAAATTCCTCAGGCGTTTCCAGGGTGATGCGGCCCATCACGGCATGGCGAAAGTCATAAATCGCAATCTCACCGGCTTTTTGCATATTGACCCGCTGCCCACCCAGCAAGGCGCCGCGTTTGCGGCCAATGGCTTCCAGCAGTTGTTCGTCGGTCATGGCGGCCACGCCTTCGA
>NZ_JBAWYV010000101.1:0-11884 GCF_037143375.1 Rhodoferax sp.
GATCGCATTGCCGCCAAAGCTCGATCCGCCGTACAGGCTGATGTTGCCCCCGTTGCTCAGGATCGTCGCGCTGGAAATGCCGATCGAGCCATTCGCCGCATTGCTGGCACGACTGTTAAGAGTCACATCCTGCCCATAAGTCTTCAGCGTATAGCCACCGGTGTCGGTGATATTGGCATTGGCCTTGGCCAAAAAGTTAGCGCGAATATCGATGTTCGCACCAATGGTGATGCTGCCATCAGCCAGCAAAGTCAGGGTTGGCGAATTAGCTGCGGTGGTGGCCGCTGTGTTGCTGTTGGCCGTGATGGCTGCTGACACCGTGATATTGCCACTGCCCCCCGTGCCCGCCGCGCTGGTGGCGATCGTGACATTGCTGCCCGCATTGAGTGCTGTATTGATCGAGCTATTCAGAATGGTGCCGGTTGTTCCCGGTTGGTAGGTCGTCCCGCCCGTCACACTGCTGCCGCTGGCGGCGATGGTCAGGTCGTTGGGGTCAAGCAGCCATTCGCCATTGCGGCCATGGGTCGCTCCGGCATTCACGGTGCCGGCGAGATTGAGCGTCCGACCGGATGTTTCCACCCAACCACCATCACCCCCAAGTTGGCCACCTCGCGCGAGGATAGTGCCGTCCATCACCGTGGCACTATCCGACCAGACCACTGCAGTGCCGCCCTTGCCAGTTTGGGTGGCAGACACATCGACCACCGCACCGGCTTCAATAGTGACCGTTTGCGCGTGCGCCAGCGTGCCAGCGCCATGCGCTTCGCCGCCCACCAAAACCACACCACCACCCGTGGCACCCGTTGCATCGATGCGTGCGCCCGACAGCACCCGCACATCGGCGGCGGTTAGGGTCACTGAACCCGCGTTATGAGTCGCAGAGGACGCATCAAGCGTGCCACTGGTGGTGACCACGCCGTTGGTCGCATTGGCTAGCATTGCAATAGCGCCGACTTGCACTTGTCCCACCGCATTGGGGATGCTGCGGGCTTGAATGGTGCCGGTGTTCTCGACTGCGGCGGTGACCAAGCGTGTCACACCATCGACAGTGACCATTTGCCCCGCAACATTACCGGGCACGGGCACCGCCTGGTTCACCAGACTTTGGGCCGCACTGGCCGTAAGGAATACTTGACCGCCATCAGCCTGAATCAGTTGCTTGTTGCGCACCAGGGTGTCCACACTGGCTTGTTCGACCTTGACCGAAATCAGGCTGTCACCGCCCATATTGAGCGTGATGGCATCCCCAGCCGCCAGGGCGACCGTGCCAAGGTTGGCACTGAGAATGCCTTCGTTCTCCACCGTTGGGGCTAAGAGTGCAAGATAACCGCCAGCGCGGGCAGTCATCGTGCCTTGATTTATGACCGAGCCACTGCCATCCTTGGTAAAGCGGTAGTTACCGGCCATGAAGTCGGCATCGGAGAGCTTCATGCTGGACGCCACCAGTCCGCCCACATCAACCCGAGAACCGGCCCCAAACAACACGCCATTCGGGTTGAGTAAAAACACCTGCCCATTGGCCGTGAGCTTGCCGTAAATGGCCGACGGGTCAGCTGACAGAACGCGATTGAGGGCGACCGACGAGGCGTTAGGCTGGATGAAGTTGACCTGCGCCGCCGCTCCGATATTGAAGGTGCTCCAGTTGATCGCCGTTTGTTGCGAGGCTTGGTTGATGCTCATCGTCGAGCCAGACTGGCTGATGGATGATTGACCCGCCGTGATTTGCCCCCCCGTTGGCAGCGCGTTGACGGGCGGCGCCGCAAAAGCATTGCTGCCGATAAAGGCGATGCAGACACACAAGACTTTTATCGGAAAGACGGCCCCGATCGCTGCCAATAAATTATTTCGTACCCCGTGACTCGATCCAACGCGAGAGCTGGTTGGCTTGCCGCGTCCCTTGACGTTTTCAGCAACAGCGACAAAGGTGTTGTTAAGTGCGTCCCAAACCAGACGATAGACTTTATTCATTTTGATGCTTCTTTGAAATTCGGCGAAACCAGGTGACCCGTGACTTAGAAATACTTAACCAGGTTCAGCCAGAGTCGATCCAGCACTTTGGTGCCATCCCCGTCATTGCCGGTCGCGGCGAGGGCCAATGGGTTGTTGTCAAGGCGATGGGCCCACGCCAACTTGGCGGTGTAATTGCCCGGCTCTGACCATGTCAGCGAAACGCCCAGGCCCTTGAGGTCGTACGACGCGGGTTGCCCCGCCAGGCTGCCTGTATTCCAGCCCGCCCACTCATTTTTGTGCTGCACGACACGGCCGTGGTCATAAAAACCGGCCAGCATCAGTTTGGAATTGAGGGTGTGGCGCACCTCGGCGGTGATTAACCAGCCTTCGTCGCCCGAGCCTTCCTGATTGGGATAGGCGCGTACACCAGCAGGGCCACCCAGTGAGAACGACTCTGAACTGTCCAGGTTTTTGCCGGCGAATTGACCATTGGCAGAGAGCCACAGGTTGGTGTCGGAACTCAACTTTTGAAGTCGTCCGATATTCCAGGTGATTTTGCTGAAGCTCCCATTTCTGCCAGGTAAGGCATCAGCCGCCAGGTCGGCTGCGTTTGCCGAGAGGTCGAGTGTGCCAACCGTCAGGGATATTCCTGAAAAGCTAAAACCACCACCGCCGTAGGCATCAATGTGATCGCCAGACAAACCCACCGAGGTCACGTTCATAACTTTGTCGGACGTGACGTTTTCGCCGACGTTATTGAGATACCTGCGTGTATCGAAGGTGCCAATCACAGCCAGGTTGTCGGTGCTGCCGCGAACGAGGGGATAACGCGCGTCAAAGCCCCATGTTGCGGCGGTGCCATTGGCCTTCAGTAATGGAATGTTGTATTGCAGGGCCGAGGTATGAACACCGGCGCGCAGGCCGTCATGACCGATAGGGATGCTGTAACCCAAACGCAGGTAATTACTGCCCGTGGTGAATGCACTAGCGAGCTGAATTTGGTCGCCAATTTTTGTCGGGTTATCAAGGGAGAAGTTGCCCGACAGTTTGTTCACTCCCGTGCTGCGTGAACCATTGTTGTCCAGCAGCACGGTGCCCGACAACAATGGTTTGTCCTTGACTTTCATAATCACATCAGTTTCAGTCGGCTTTTGGGATGGCGAAAGAATGAGTGTGGCTTCGGCCCCTGGAATATCGTTGACCAAGTTGATGCCGCGTTGCAGGTGCTCCAGATTGAAGAGGTCCCCCGTTTTTTGACGGGCGCTGAGGGTGTCACGAGCCATCTCTTGAGAGATCCGCTGTGCGACGCCACCTTCTTCAATCTGCACTTTGCCCATGCGGGCTTCAATGATGATGATATTGACCTTGCCACTGTCAAGCTTTTGCTCTGGCAAGTAAGCTCTAACCAAGTAGCCAGCACGCCGATACCGTTCAGTGATGGCATCGGTGGCTTGTTGTAATTCAGCGAACGACAACTCACGGCCCACCCAAGAACTGAGCACTGCTTGCAGATCCGCTTCGCTCAGCAGGGTGTAGCCTTCAAGGTGAAACTGTGAAACAAGAAAGCGCGGGCCGACGGGTTGCGGTGTAGGCGGGATGGCCGGAGCAAGAATTGCCGGACTCGCTGGAACGGGTGCCTGACGCTGACGCTCGGCATCACGAAGCAATGAGCCAGCGTCTTGGGCGAAGGCCGTGGCGGCTGTCAGCAAGCACAGTGAGCTGACGACTTTGACTGCCGTGGACTTAGAACTCTGTAGGAGGCAGTCTTTTTTGAGGCGCTGACGGAAGATGGTTGTTAATTGATGCACTGAGGTGTTCATGAGTGGCGTCCAAGCAAGCGAATTCGCGCATCTTGATCTTAATCAAAAAGTCCTCAAAAATCACGCACCTTAAATCACGTGAAACTCACCAAAACTCACCAAAACTCACCAATATTCACATTTTAAATGTCGTCACGTGAAAAAAATCGCCGGTCTTGCACGCTAAAAACGTAACCTGTGCCCCGGATCGACTGCAGTGGCAGGCTACCCAAACCGGCCATCTCGGTGCGCTTGCGCAGGCGACTAACGAGCGCGTCCAGTCGGTGTGGGTCGTAGTCACTCACAATTTGCGCGAAGGCATCGATGAGCGTTTCACGCTCGACCACCTGACCAGCGGACGCCACCATGATTTTGAGAAATCGTCGCTCGGTATCGGTGACTGTCAACTCGCAACCTTGTGGGTTGCGTAAGACCCAGTCATCCGCGCTTAAGCTCCAGCATGCGGTCACTGGGGCTGATGGGCTGCCTTTGGCGGCGAGTGACGCAACCAGAGTTGTTTCGGGCTTGCCGAAAAGGCGGCGGTCCACTGCGCGCAGGGTGGCGGCGAGTTCACGTACGTCAATAGGTTTGACCAGGTAGGCGTCAGCGCCCATTCCGAGGCCATGCAAACGGTCATCAAGAGTGGCACGGGCGGTGAGAAAAACGATTCCCAAAGTGGGGTTGTTGCGGAGATGCTGGGCAATGGAAAAACCGTCTTCGCCTGGCAATCCAACATCGATGACGACGATGTCGCAAGACTTGACCGCCAAGGCGCGGTAAAGTCCGATTGCATCTCCGAAACCACTGACATCCAAACCCAGTGCCGTTAGTCCAAAGACGATTTCTTCGCGAAGATCTGCCGTGTCTTCAACCAAAAAAACGCGCAATTTAGCAGGAGTTGTGCAAATCATTTTTACAGCCTAACTTTGTTGAACCGAGTCTATCGCCGGACCGGGCGTAGGTCACTCACGCTGATTGACGTTTATTCACCACTTTCTCACGCTGGGTCTTAAAGAATTAAAAATCTTGGGACGACTTGATAATGGCGAGTCCCCACGAAGAGTTTTTATGTTGATCTTGAAATTTTTGCTGGCACTGATGATCTCCGCCTTTTCCTGGCCCACCCAGGCACTGGTGCTGACGTCGCAAATGGGTTTGCACGAGTCGGCTAGTTTGTCCGGCCATCTGGCCGCCTTGCGTGATGTGAGCGGTTTGTTGCGCATTGAGGATGTCACAGTTCCAGCCAAAGCGGCCGAGTTCACGGGCTTGCCGGGCTTTCTTGGCGCAGGCTACACCACCGACACGTACTGGCTGCGCTTTACGCTACAACGCACGGTACAAGTGCCTGACCAGTGGTTGCTTGAGGTGACACAGCCCTACCTCAATCATGTAACGCTGTTTGCGCCACGCAGCGATGGTGGCTTTGATGCAACTCACCTGGGTGACTTGCAACCTTTTGCAGACCGACCCATCCCGCACCGCAGTTTTGTTTTTCCAGTCCGCCTTGTTGATGATCGGCCCATCACGCTCTACCTGCGCATAAAAACCTCCAGCACGATGCTAGTGCGGGTGCAGGCTTGGCAATATGCCGGTCTGCTGTCTTCGGCACAGACGGATACCAGCCTGTTCAGCGTTTATTTCGGCATCCTAGCTCTGGGGATTATGTCGAATCTGGTGTTTTGGTTTTGGCTGCGCGAGCGCATTTACCTCAGTTATTGTGGCTATCTGTCGATGTTGGCCATCGTCATGATGACGACGAATGGCTTTGCATCACAGTGGGTTCTTTCACACCAACCGCTGGTGGCCAGTCGTTTGGTGGGGGTTTCCGTCTGTCTGGTTTTTTTAATTGGGACTCACTTTTTTGTCGGGGTACTGCGCTTGCGTGTGCACTTTCCAAAGCTGAACCGACTTTTTGACGCCGTGCTGATTTTCTACGCTTTGTGTGCTCTGGCCGCCATATTAGGAAAGTATGGTGTGGTTGCCCCTTGGTTGATGCTGGTTGTGGCGATCATGAATGTTGGAATAACTCTTGCCGGCCCCTGGCTGCTTTGGCGTGGGCACCGTGAATATCTGTTTTACACGCTGGCTTTTACGGCTAATTTTTTAGCCATTCCGTTTGCCGTGGCCAAATTGATGGGCTGGACAGCAATCAATATACCGACCGACTACATCACAGTGCTGGGGTCGATCATCCACATCGTGCTGCTTAACATTGCCGTGGTTGATCGGGTTCGCCACGCCGAACAGGAAACGCTTTTGAATGCCAAACTAGCCGCTGAACTGGCGGCCGAACGCGATGCAGTGAATCAACAACGTCAGTTTGTGGCGATGGTGTCACACGAATTCCGCACACCGCTGGCGGTGATTGATGCGACGGCCCAGTCGGTTGAAATTGCCTGTTCGCAGTCAGCGACGGCATCGTATGAATTTATTGCCCCCAGGCAGGAGAAGATTCGCCGTGCAGTGCGGCGCATGGTTTCGCTGTTGGATAACTTCTTGACCCACGAACGGCTTGACTTTGACGGACACAAGATCCATGGCGAGACCTTGGATCTGCGTGACCTGGCAAATGAAGCCGCAAAAAACTGGAAACACTTGTTACATACCTCCGACCAATTGCGGCTTGAAATGGCCGACACGGTTGTGCCGGTACATGCGGAACGGGCAATGATGAGACTGGCGCTCTCCAACCTAATCGATAACGCTATCAAATATGCCCCGCTCGGAAGTCCAATTACGTTGCGCGTTGGCAAAAGCCTTAACAACGGCTGGATTGAGGTCGAGGATCACGGCATCGGCATCTCGACAAAAGAGACAGGGCAAATTTTTGAAAAATTTTACCGGGGTGGCAATGCTCAGATGGTGCCAGGTGCCGGTCTGGGTCTTTATCTGGTGCGCTCCATTATTAACGCTGAGGGCGGGGAGATTGATATTGAAAGCACTGTTGGTGAAGGCTCATTGTTTCGCCTGCGCCTTGCACTGGTGGCGTAGTATTTGGTCTTAATAAAGAATGTCAGGTTTGGCGGTTAGAGCAGCCTTTCAAATGAGCTTTAGCGATTGGCCGCAGATGTTCGTTGGGGCTTCAGCGATCCTCGAAATCGACGCTACATTGCTGACGGTCAGGCTACTGGGGTGAGTGTCGGGTCTGGAGGAAACATTTCGGGCAGACCTATGTCAGGAACCGCTGCCTTGCAGGTTCACGTTTTTCTCCATTGCAGCCGTTCAGTTTGAAGGTCAGGTTCGGAGAAAAGCGGCGGACTTTTGAAGACCCGCAAGAGTCCCCGATGCCAAAACTTTGAATTGCCACCCTCGCGGACGGGATTAGACCCTCAGGAGCCGTCATTCAATCACAGCCCTTTTCCCCATAAAACAATATCTTATTGCGCCCGCCCTTCTTCGCTTCGTACATCGTTGCATCGGCCCATTTCATAACCTCGTTCTGACTCGCTTCATGATTTACAAAGACGACAACATCAATACTGGCAGAACAATGGTGCTCCACGACGAGATCATCCTTTCCCCCTCCTTGCAGGACTTTTAGCGAATAGGGGGCTGACAAGCTGGTCTGAATCTTCTCGGCAATG
The DNA here is from genome assembly GCF_037143375.1 of Rhodoferax sp. Classification (GTDB taxonomy): domain Bacteria; phylum Pseudomonadota; class Gammaproteobacteria; order Burkholderiales; family Burkholderiaceae_C; genus Rhodoferax. The sequence goes on from NZ_JBAWYV010000101.1 coordinate 7,334, forward strand.
GTGCGAGTCTGCTTAGTTGCCGCTTCCTTATTGCCATTAAGCTCTCCCAGCACCACGACGAATTCATCTCCGCCGAAGCGAGCCACGGTATCGATCTCGCGCACGCAGTCTCTCATGCGTGTGGCCACCTCTTGTAGTAGTAAATCACCTACCTCATGCCCATGCTTGTCGTTGATTGATTTGAAGTTGTCTAAGTCCAAAAACATCACGGCACAGTAAAAACCACTGCGCTTACTGTTGGCCATCATCTGGTTCAGACGATCATCCAGCAATCGGCGATTAGGCAGTTTAGTCAACGGGTCATAAAACGCCAGTTGGTGCACCTGCTCCTCCATCTGCTTTCGCTCGGTGTTGTCGCGGTTGCTGGCACGCACACCATTGGGTTTGCCATCACTATCAAAGACCGGTCGACAAACATGAGCGATCCAGCGAACGGAACCACCCTTGGTGCGGATTCGGAAATCAAGGGAATCTGGGATAGCCGTTTCGATCACGTTGTGCTGGTGCCTTGCATGCAGCTGCTGATCTTCAGGATGAACAATCCGACTCAGCAAATTGGGATCGGCGTAAAACTCGGCTGGCGAGTAGCCACTGACCTGTTCGCACGAAGGCGACACATAACGCAGTGTGCCATCGCTCAGAATCCAGTATTCCCAGTTTGAAGTGAAATCGGCTACCGTGCGGTAACGCAGTTCACTCTCTCGCAGAACTTTCTCAAGTTTCTTGCGCTCGACTATTTCGGCGTTAAGTTCAATCTTTGTGCATTCCAGTTCTTCAGCCAGCATTTCGAGCTCAGTCTGATGCACGCGTAGTTCATACAAGGCCTGCTGCGCTTTATCGGTCGACATGATTTGGTCTTCGCGAGAGGCTTCCGACAGGTAATTGCGTGCCACCGCCTCAGCCCGCCGATGTGGTGAGTGGTTTGTGGTTTTAAGGATGTTAAGTGAGCGCGTCACAGGCGCGACATGGCTTGGCCACTCGACAGTGAGGCCGTATTGATCTTCCAGCTTCGTCGCACCACCGTTAAATCCTTTGAGCGCCTGCTGCAGGGAAGCGAGCAACACAAACGGTACGGCAGCCAACAAAAAGCCTGTTGATTCAGCACCTTCAACAATTTTCAAGGCCACGACAGACGCAATGACGGGTAAGCGATGACCATCCTGATGGAGGCAGTTCAACGCAAAAATACTAGCAACACCTGGTGTTTCTGTGACACAGAAATGAACGCTCTGGGCCATTGCTCGCCTCACCAATTCCTGAGGTTCGCAGATATCGATCAGATTGAGTTGGTGCGTTAAATTCGCGTTGCTGTACCCCAATAGGCGCACAGCACCCACATTGAACCCCTGAATTTTGCCCGCAGCATCAAAGGCAATTGTCGAAATAGTGGAACTGTTGAAAAGGTCACTCTGCAACGCACTGGCAATGCGCATTGCGGCAACTGGCGATGAAACCACCGGCAGCGCTGGAGAAGAAGACAGATTTAACACGTTTGCCCGCGCCGTTTTTAGGGGCTGCCTTGTTGCTGTGAACGAATATTCGTTCATGCACGGGTTGCAAAAAAGGCGTGTTCTGGGCCTCAATGGCCTTCAACCGGGGGCACGGGTTAGAGGAATCGCTTTTAATTATCAAGCGAAAAACCATTTTTAGCTACCAGCGTTGTTGAAATTTCACCTGGGAAATAACCAATTTTTGGTAGTGAAATGAGTTTTACTACCAAAGGGTTTTGTTAAGCCGGATATTCGCCATCCTTGACACAAAGGGAGCACTGCCCAGCAACCAAAAACACATAATTGGCATACCCTGAAGCTGCCCGTGGCGAACGACTCTTCACGCTGCAGACCGGTCTCAAAATTCGACGCCGCAAATGTCAGCAATATGATTCAGCCGAGTTGAATTGAAGGACCGCTTCATGGAACTCTGCATTGATTCTTGTGAGTATTCAATGTGGTCCACGACATAGTTCGGTGCGGCAGATTGTCAACTCTAAGAGATTCAGGAAATTGATTCACGGAGCCGCTTGCATTTTTGGAATCAGAAGTTGATGACTCGTTGTTATTCGTTAAAGAAACGGGAGATTGAGGATGGACCGCATACTCGCCAAGACTCTGTTATTTCAGTATGGGCCATCTGGCAAGTGTCGCATGATGTTCTCGCTTGCTGGAATGAAACTTAGAGCTGGTGCGAGCAAGTCCCCGCACAAGGGCGGGGTTTCGTTTTCGGAGAGTCAACGTAAACGCGAGGATGCTCTGGATTCCTTTTAGTACCCTTTTAGTAGCTCATTTTTTTGTCATGCGCGCGACCACAGTGTTGTTACCCATTCGTTGGGCAAGTAGGCCGCCGTGCCGATCCGAGCCACTTGCTGCGGGTCGCAGTCATCACCACAGTCAAATCCCAGTACGGTTGCCAGAATATCGGCAATGGCCGAGTTGCGCCAACGCAATTCCCGCAGAGCGGGTGATAGTAATCGGCTGGACTCCATGCGCCAGTACGCCCGACTTTGGGTAAAATTTTGTCCCCTTTGTTTGAACGCGGGGTGCTGGTGGTAGAACATTCCGCACGGTAAGAGCAGTGCTGCCACATAGGTAAGACTGCGTTCATGCTGCTGAGGCAAGGATGAACGGTATGCACGTTGTGCTGCATAGTTGCCTGTGAGGATGCGCACGACAAAGTAGTTTCTGTAATCCGGGCGCGCAGTGGCGATGATTTGGCGCGCCTCCGCAATAGAGAACGGCTGCACATCACTACGTTTCATTTTGAGTGGCTTGATGTTCGTGAACACAGAGGTAAACTCAAATCGGTCGGCTGCTTCATTAAGTATCTGACGCAGCGGTTTCATCACCGCATTAATGCGTCGGTTGGACAATGTGTTTTGACTTTTCCGAGTGGTGACTTTGGCGAGTGAAGCCCGGAATGCCAATACGTCTGCCTTGGTGATTTGGCCGACCTCTTTTAGTCCGAAGAACGGGGTCAGGTATTTATCAATCCCTCCACGCTGGGTGATACGGTAGCTACGGCGCCAGGAAACTTCCGTTTCGGTAAACCACAGGTCAGCAAACTCTTGGAAAAAAGGCGTTCCGTTGGGTAGCAATTTTTTCGTGGCGACTGTCTGTACATCTTCTTTCGGTTCGACTTTATTGGCTAACGGAGGTGCTTTGCCGAAGGTTTTTTCGTAGTCAAAGGTCCCTGCAGTGATTTCGGTCTCGACGCGGTCAAGGACTTTTTGCAGTCGTTTGCGGTTGGCAGTGGTGTCTGCCATCGTTGTTTGCTCTCTGAGCCGCTTGCCGTAGTATTTGAAGTCCATGAACAGCGAGCCAGTTTCGGGGCGGACTCGGATGCTACCCATGGATCGAATTTCCGTTTGCCATGGGAATCCCGAGCGCCCCGATATGGGAATACTTTGCCATGTCGTTCTCAACGTTCTCCCAAATGTAGAGAGTTTTGCGACCGCCAAATGGCCGGATGTAGTGTCGACCTTCAAGTAAAACGCTGTCCTTTAGTCGCTCACGAATAGTGCGACTGTCGTATTTAATACGTGAAGAAAGCTCATCTGTGGTGAGATAGGTCTGTGGCTGTGCCACAGGAATCATAGTTTGCATGGTTCATACTCCTGTTGATACTTCGATACACTAGGAGGTCAACTTGCCCTTAAAGCAAATTTATTGATCTCCTGTAGGTCATTATGTCCTAAGTTCATCAATTTTCAAGCTATTTTGATCTGTAGAAGATTATTTTTTAAAATTTCCAACATGATTAGCTGTAATTTCGCCCGTTTGCTTGGGGAACGTAAGCTCAAGATCAGCGACGTTGCTCGTGACACTGGCATTAACCGTGGCACGCTGACACGGCTTTATTACGAAACTGCGGAACGAATTGAGCTGGATGTTCTTGATCAGCTTTGCGATTATTTTGAAATCGAATTGCCTGAATTACTTGTGCGCACGCCTGGTAAACAGGTGCCAATGCAGCAGTAGTAGATAAACTTCAGCGTGTTGGGCGTGATCTAAATAAGTGGTACTTACGAGAATGTATTTTGCGATGTTTGATGATTGTTGGCGTGGTTGAATCGCATCGCAGCAGTTTGGATTTGCTTATGCCAGTCGCATATTGAACAGCTCAAATAGTGACGCGACGCAGAGTGGGTTTTCGACTGTCAATTCGATTGCGAAGTAATCGCTTAGATTTGGGCACAAGACCTATGGTCATCGTCCATCGTTGTGGGCTGAACGTCAAAAACACCGGGCACAGACAAGGCACAGATTGGGCACAAACTGGGCACATGGTAGTTTTTACGTTGCTAGTCCATCCTTGGAATGGTTTTAGATTGACCGGGTTTAAGATCGATTTGGCCTCGAAATATCATTGATATTTTATGAGAAGTAAGCGTCTACTTACGTTGAAATTCACTACAGCTATGACTTGTGAATATTGGCATGGACGACTTTACAAAGATGCCAAGTGATTTTTGGTGGTGTGCGAGAATAGTCCTCTTGCGGTTTTACTGCAAAGTGCGGCTGTAGCTCAGTGGATAGAGTATTGGCCTCCGAAGCC
>NZ_JBAWYV010000102.1:0-11690 GCF_037143375.1 Rhodoferax sp.
GATCATCATGATGGCGTTTTTCTTGACGATGCCGATCAGCAGCACGATGCCGATGATGCCCACCACGCCCAAGTCCTGCCCCGCCAGCAACAAGGCCAACAAGGCGCCCAAGCCGGCCGAGGGCAAGGTGGACAAAATGGTGAGCGGGTGAATGTAGCTCTCATACAGCACCCCCAGAACGATGTACATGGTGACCACCGCCGCCAGAATCAACAGCAAAGTGCTGGACAAGGAGGCGCGAAAGGCTTCAGCAGCCCCCTGGAAACTGGTCTCTACACTGGGCGGCAGGTTCAGTTTTGCCTCTTCCAATTTGATGGCCTCGACGGCCGCCCCGAGTGACGCCCCCGGTGCCAGGTTGAACGACACGGTGGCGGAAGGGAACTGCGCCACGTGGTTGATCGCCAGCGCCGCAGACCGCTCAATGATTTGAGCCACAGCCGTCATCGGCACCTGAACGGTGCTGCTGAGGCCATTGACGGTGCTCGTCACGCCGGGCAAATACAGCCCTTCAAGCGCTGCCGGGCCTCGCCGCGCACCCTGTTGTGCCGCCTCCAGCACCACCCTGTATTGGCTGGATTGGGTGTAAATGGTGGAGATCAAGCGCTGGCCGAAGGCGTTGTACAACGCAGTGTCAATTTCTGCCACGGTGACGCCAAGGCGGCCTGCGGCCTCGCGGTCAATCTGCACAAAGGCCTGCTGACCCTCGTTTTGCAGGTCACTCGCCACATCGCGCAGGTCGGGCAGTGCTTTGAGCTTTTCCAATAGTCTGGCAGTTGAGGTGCTCAGGTCTTTCATGTCGGGCGAACTCAGCAGAAACTGGTACTGGGTTTTGGACACCCGGTCTTCAATGGTCAGGTCTTGTACCGGTTGCATGAAAGCCGTGATGCCAGGCACGTGCGAAGTGGCCACGGTCAGGCGGATGATGATCTCGCTGGCCGATGCGGTGCGTTTGGCAAAGTCTTTCAGGGTGATCTGCATGCGCCCGGTGTTGAGCGTCGGGTTAGCACCGTCGACACCAATGAAAGAAGCAAGGTGATCGACATCCGGGTCTTTCAGAATGACATCGGCCAGCGCCTGCTGGCGTGTTGCCATGGACTCAAACGAGGTGGTTTGCGTGGCCTCGGTGATCACCTGGATCAGCCCGGTGTCCTGCACCGGAAAAAACCCCTTGGGCACCATCACGTAAAGCCCCGCAGTCAACGCCAAAGTCACCGCAAACACGCCCATCGTGGCACGTGGACGGTCCAGTACCCAGTCCAGTGCCCGACCATATTGCGCAACCATGCCATCAAACGCACTGGCACTCCAGGCCCCCAACCGGCTGTGCTTGGCCTCGTGTTCCGGGCGCAATAGCCGCGCGCTCATCATCGGGGTCAGTGTGAGCGAGACAAAGGCCGAGATCAAAATGGCCACCGCCAGGGTAATGGCAAATTCATGGAACAGACGCCCAACCACGTCACCCATGAAAAGCAGTGGAATGAGTACCGCAATCAGTGACACCGTGAGCGAAATGATGGTGAAGCCAATTTGTTTGGAGCCTTTGAGCGCCGCTTGCATCGGGGAATCGCCCGCTTCGACAAAACGGGCAATGTTCTCGATCATCACAATGGCATCGTCCACCACAAAACCAGTTGAAATGGTCAGCGCCATCAGCGTCAGGTTGTTGATCGAAAATCCCGCCATATAGATCACACCAAAGGTGCCCACCAAGGACAAAGGCACGGCCACGCTCGGAATCAGTGTGGCGCTGGCACTGCGCAGGAACATAAAAATCACCATCACTACCAGCGCGACTGACAGCAGCAATTCAAACTCGGTGTCGTCGACAGACGCGCGGATGGTAGTGGTGCGGTCCGCAATGATCTGCACATCGACCGAGGCCGGCAGCGAGGCTTGCAACTTGGGCAGCAGGGCCTTGACCCGATTCACGGTCTGGATCACGTTGGCGCCGGGTTGCCGCTGCACGTTCAGGATGACCCCCGGCGTGCGGTCAGACCAGGCGGCCAGGCGCAGGTTTTCGGCGTCATCCACGACGGTGGCGACATCGTTGAGCCGCAGTGGCTTGCCATTCTTCCAGGCAATGATGAGGTTCTGGTACTCGGCGGCCGACTTGAGTTGGTCATTGGCATCAATGGTGCTTGCACGCTGTGCGCCGTCAAAGCTGCCCTTGGCCTGGTTCACATTGGCGCTAGCTATCGCCGTGCGCACGTCATCGAGCGAGAGGCCCAGTGATGCCAATTTTTGCGGGTCACCCTGAATGCGCACGGCCGGACGCCGACCACCGGCAATGCTCACCAGCCCGATGCCATCCACCTGCGAGAGCTTGGGCGCCAACCGGTTCTCGGTCAGATCATGCAGCTTGATGACCGGCATCGAGGGCGAGGTGATGGCAATCGTCAGCACCGGCGCATCGGCCGGGTTGACCTTGCTGTAGATCGGGGGCATGGGCAAGTCGCTGGGCAACAAGTTGGCCCCGGCGTTGATGGCGGCCTGCACTTCCTGCTCGGCCACATCCAGGGATAGACCCAAGGAGAAGCGCAACGTGATCATGGAGGCCCCACCCGAGCTGGTGGAGGTCATCTGGTTCAGCCCCGGCATCTGGCCAAACTGGCGCTCCAGTGGCGCGGTCACGGTGGTGGACATCACGTCCGGGCTGGCGCCTGGGTAAAGCGTGGTGACTTCGATGGTGGGGTAGTCCACCTCCGGCAACGCCGACAAGGGCATCAGCCGGTAAGCCAGCAGGCCCGCCAGCAAGATGGCCAGCATCAGCAATGAGGTGGCAACCGGACGTTCAATAAAGAGGCGTGAGGGGTTCATGGAACGCGGCTCAGCGGCTTGCGGAATCGCCAGAAAGCTGTCGCTGCTGACGAATCCAGGCACGGCGGTCATCCGGGTTCATGGCTTTGACTTTTTCAACCTGCTCAGGGCTGAGGCCCTCCATCCAGCGGCCTCGCTCGGGCTTGTTGACAGCGGCATCCGGCGTCGCGGGTGGAGTCGCCGTGACACGGCTGCCCGCGCTTGCGCCGACATCGGCCGCGATTGCGCTGGCCGAACCAGCGGGCGCAGAAGCGCGGTCAACACCTCGTTTGCCAGCTTTGGCAACCCCCCTGGCGGCGGTGCTTGCGTCAATCACTTCCACTTTGGCGCCCTCGCGCAGGCGGTCGGTGCCGTCAATCACCACCTTGTCGCCGCTTTGTAGCGGTCCGTCCACGGCCATCCAGCCGCCATCGACGGTGCCAGGCGTGACCACCCTGGTGCTGACCGAGTTATCCGGGTTGACCACATACACATAGAAACCCTGCGCACCACGCAGAACGGCGGCTTGCGGCACGGCTAACACCTGGCTCAAAGTGGCCAGTTGCAGGGAGACGCTGACCGATTGGTTAGGAAACAAGGTGTCGTCCGTATTGGCAAACAAGGCCTTGATCTTGATGGTGTCTGTGGTGGGGTCGATTGCGTTGTCGATCGATGCAACTTTGCCCTCAGCCAGTTGCTTTTTGCCAAAGCGATCCCAAGCTTGAACCATCATGGGCTGTTTGCCCTTCAACCCAGCGGTGATGCCGAGTAAATTAGCCGCAGGGACGGCAAATATCAGTGCAATGGGACGGGTTTGCGTGATCGACACTAGGCTGTTCGCATCCCCTGGCTGCACCACGTTGCCCAAATCGACTTGCTTGAGGCCAACGCGCCCAGAAATGGGGGCCGTGACGTGAGCGTAGGACAGTTGCAGTCGGGCCGTTTCCACGGCCGCCTGATCCAGCTTAAGGGTACCTTCAAGCTGGCGCACCAGTGCCGCTTGGGTGTCGAGCTGCTGCCTGGGAATCGCATCTTGAGCGAGCAAGTCGCGGTAGCGGGCAAGGTCAATTTTGGCGTTGTCCAACTGCGCTTGGTCTCGCGCCAGGCTCCCCTCCGCCTGGTTCACATTGGCCTGAAAAGCGCGCGGATCAATTTGTGCGATCAACTGACCAGCCCGGACCTGCTGGCCTTCCGTGAAATTGAGACTCTGCAAAACACCACTCACCTGCGCGTGCACGGTTGCCGTGTTGGATGCTGTAATGTTGCCGATAGCGCTGACCGTGGCCCGAATGTCTTGCCGCCGAACCAACTCGATGGACACCGGTTGCGCATTGTTACCGCCTCCGAAACGCCGTCCTCCAGCTGTTGGTGTGTTGGTCGTCGGGGTCGACGTTACTTTGGTTGGATCATTCGCTTGCGCTTTCCACAACCAGAACCCGCCGCCACCCGCCACCAGCAAGGTTGCTAGCAGCCAAGGCCAAGCACGTCCAAGCTGCGAAAGTCGCGCCCACGCGCCCTTGCTTAAGATGAGTGAACCAGTTGAGCTATCGGGGAGCGGAGTCATTAAAATTACCGGGTTAATAGTACGGGTTTGCCGTATCAATTGATTTTTGAGAGCATTAAAAACAATTTAACAAAAGACAGACAGCCATCCCTTTGAGACTGAGTTAATTTACAAAAATTCGACTCGAATCAGTTCCCCAACATCGGTCCGCCCATGCCAGTTCCAGCACCACCACGGCGTGAACGTTTGTTTACTTCTGCCTTCGAGTCTTTGCGGTGCGTATCTTCAGCAGGCAGGTTGGATGGTGAGAATGTTGGAATCGTCAGTAGCAACATTTGATTAGCGATGATTTGCTGCTCAGGCATCAGATTCGCGTAAAGTATTTTTGCCGAAGACTCAACATCTTCCAATGCGGCCAGTCGGTTCTGCAAATTATCAACCAGTCTGCTGACTTGAAGCGGGGCGACAACATCGGACGATGGCAGCACCGGTCTTTGTCGGTAATACGCAGTTGTGTAGGCAGTCACCTTGTTTTCGTAAGCGATCCAAAAATCTTGTTGCTGCGGAGTCAATACCAGTCGATCATGAAGCTGATCCAAACTGAGGTCGTACATCACGATGGGCTTGGCGAGAGATGGAGTCATATGGCTGCTGCCGGTTGTTTTTACGCCTTGCATCACTGCGTCTTTCTCAGCCAATTGCGCCTGCCCCATGAGCGGGCCCCAAACAAGTAGCAAACAAATCAATTTTTTCATATGTTTTCAGAGTAGGTGCTTCCTCGTGCACCGATTGGTGCGACGAATGCCCGTTGATGTTTTGGCGAAGTCGCGTGTGGTGTTACCGCTGCGGGCCGACTACACGCGTCTTATAGCAATCGCATCGGAACATAAATTTTCATTCCTGCCCGTTGCACAAGCAGCGCTGCCGACTTGATTGACCGAGCCGCGACAACATTCACTTGTGCCACGGTCGCCACGGGCAATCCATCGATGGCCAGCAACAAGTCGCCAGGCAATATCCCCGCCCGCTCGGAGGGCCCACTGACACGCTCAATGAGCAAGGCCGAAACAACGCCGGAACCATGTAACTCTTCGGGTTTCGCAGGACGGAGCGCCAGACCAAAGCGGCCCGATGGCAGCGAGATTTCAACGTCGAAAGTTGCTGGTGCCGGTGATTTGGCATCCATCAGTTGCGCATGCAAAGTCTTCAGCGCTCCCAAACGCCATACTTCAAGGTCGATTTTCTCCCCCGGCTGAGCCTGACTCACGCTTGCAGATAAATCACCCGCAAATTCGAGATGATGCCCATTAAATGTCAGCACAATGTCGCCACTCAGCAGGCCCGCGCGTTGGGCCGCACTGTCTTTTTCGATGTTGACGACCAAGGCGCCTGTCGGCTTGGCGAGCTTGAACGACTCCGCCAAGGTCTGGTCGACATCCTGCGCTTCCACGCCAAGCCTGGCGTGATGAACCTGACCCGAACTCAGAATTTGCTGCTCGATACGCAGCGCCACATCAATCGGGATGGCAAACGACAAACCTTGGTAGCCCCCGGTACGGGTATAGATTTGAGAATTGATGCCAACGACCTCGCCCCGCATATTGATCAGCGGACCTCCTGAATTCCCTGGATTGATGGCGGCATCAGTCTGAATAAACGGGACGGATCCATCACCGGGGAGTGAGCGTCGGGTGGCGCTGATGACCCCTGCGGTTACGGTGCTTTCGAAGCCAAACGGCGATCCGATGGCAAGAACCCATTCACCGACGCGAAGCGGTGACGTGGGTGCGAGCGCAGCCACCTGAAGATTGCTGGCCTCTATCTTGAGGACCGCAATATCCGTCAACTTATCTGACCCCAACACCTTGGCGATGAACTCACGCCGATCCGTAAATTTAACAACGACTTCCTCAGCATCACTGACAACGTGTGCGTTGGTCAGGACGATCCCATCAGCGCGAACAACAAAACCAGAGCCTTCTCCCCTCACGGGCATTTGAATCAAGGGCGGCAGACCGCCAAAACGCTGTTGGAATTCACGCAGAAAATCGTTCATTGCATTTTCTTCTGGCGAGCTCTGCGCGTCGTTGCCTTTGTCTCCCGATGTTTCAGCGGCGGTCGATACTTTGCGCGTCCCACGCACACTGATGTTCACGACCGTTGGCGAAAGACTTTCAGCGATGCTCGTCATGTCTGGCAGTGCGCCAGGGATTCGGGCCACGGTTGTCGTACTGGAGATCGTTTGGGCGCTGCTGATTTCGCAAGCTGCCAAGCATGCAAGCCCTACCGAAAACAAGATCGCCGCGGTTTTTGTCGGGCGATTTCGGGCTTGAAGTTTGTATTTCATGTTGTGAATAAATTGCACTATGGAGACTGCTTTAAAGATGAAAAGCCGATATTTCGTTGAAATTTAGTACCTGCGATATCCCTGCCGGTATTCAACTACAGGCGGTTGGGAATAAACCTGTGGCGGGTAACCCTGAGCGTTGACAGGGGATGCCGTTTGCGGACCTGATATCACAGGCGTGATTTGCACCTGGATGGATGGACCCGGGTCGAACGGCATTTGCACTGAATAGTGCTTGCCCGCATATTCATACGCCACGTTGTACGCGACAGTGCGGTTCTCAACAAAGTTTTGCATCGAACAGTGCTGAATATTTTGAAGCTGCGCCTCGGGTGCTCCCTCAATCCGGTCACCGACCACTGCCCCGCCGAAGATACCCAGCACGGTCGCTGCAGCCTTGCCATTGCCGCCACCCACCGCATTACCCATGGCGCCACCTGCTATGGCACCCATGAGAGCTCCGGCACCGGATTTGGGCTGCTGAACCGCCACCTGTTCGCTGGAACACACTTTGCGCGGCACGCTGACTTGCTGAATGACCGGGCTGGCCGACATCACGCGCGCCATCTCCTGCGCCAGGCAAAGACCTGACACCGCCAGAGACGCAGACAAAAGAAGTAGTTTTTTCATGGATTCACTCACTGATTAGGTTCTTGCCATCTATCTTGAACTTGGAAATGTGCCCCTTTGTACCAATTCAATGAAGCGATGGTAAAGAGTGATCGGTAATTGGCAATTTTTATAAACATTATTCAGGCGAATAAAACCATTGGAAGTCGAGAATCCAATGGCGGTTACAAGCTCGTTAAGCATTGCCCTCAAGCGACCTTCGCAAGGACATCGATTCCGTTGAGAATTCGCAAGCAATTTTGTAGACCCAAAGTCAAAATTAAAGCTTGCTTTTGCCATACAAAAACATACCAAAGAGCAACGAGTTTTGGGCCAATCAAACGACAGAGTCAATGCGTTTGACATTCAGAATATGTTCGACCGGAAAATTGATGCAGGGTGACTGACAACTACCGCCGATCTAAATCGGTTTGTTCTTGATTGTTATACATCGCGTCTTAATTCAACATGGCTTGCAATTCATCAAATTGGATCAATACGCACCCAAAGCATTTGCAATGGTTATCTCAACATTCATACGCCAGTACCGCTGGAAGCTTCTATTTGTACTGCTTATGGTTGTGGTGCTCACTTCATTGGCCGTGCGCTGGTGGCTCGGGCCTATGGTCGTCACGCAGACTGTTTTAAAGCGTGATTTTGTTCAATCCGTGGTAGCCAGTGGACATGTCGAGACGCCACACCGGGTTGACATTGGTGCACAGATGACGGGTACAGTGGTTCGCATACCAGTTTCAGAAGGCCAAAGTGTGCAGGCGGGCGCAACCCTGATTGAATTGGAGTCTGCCGAGTTGCAAGCCGCCGAACGTCAAGCTCACGCAGCCGTGCTTCAGGCGCAAGCCCACTTGCGACAATTGCGTGAAGTGCAGGCGCCGGTAGCAGAGCAAGCGCAGCGCCAGGCCATGGTCAACCTGGACAACGCGCAATCAGCCCTACACCGCAATCAGGAACTATTCGATAAAAATTTTATTGGGGCTGCGGCGTTGGAAGACTCGCGAAAGGCAGTTGAACTGGCAGATGCCCAACTGCGCTCAAGCCAGAAACAAGTCGAAACCGTTCGTCCTACTGGCAGTGACTATGCTCTGGCAGAAACTGCGGTTGTTCAAGCGCAGGCCAACGTTGAGGCTGCACATGCCCGCACTCGCTACGCTGTGATCAGTGCGCCGGTGGACGGCACCTTGATTGGTCGCAGTGTCGAAGTCGGCGATGTGGTGCAGCCAGGCAAGGTGCTGATGATGCTATCGCCTGATGGCAGCACGCAGATGGTGGTGGAAATCGATGAGAAGAATCTTCGTCTGCTGTCCCTTGGACAAAAGGCCCTGGTTTCCGCAGATGCGTATCCAAAGCAACGATTTCCGGCCGAACTGGTCTACATCAACCCGGGAGTAAACGCGCAGACGGGTGCGGTGAAGGTCAAGCTGGATGTGCCCGCACCACCCAAATTTCTCAAGCAGGATATGACTGTCTCGGTGGATATTGAGGTCGCGCGACAGCCCAACGCCGTCGTGATTTCCAGCAATGCCCTCCACGACGCTGACAGCGCTGCGCCCTGGGTTTTACGCCTGCAGGATGGCCGGGCCAGACGGCACCCGGTTCGACTCGGATTGCGCAGCGCAGGTTTTGCCGAAGTGGTGGATGGTTTGAGTGCAGGCGATCTGGTGATACCCGCATCGGCGGGCATCACGGCAGGGGCACGGGTGCGGGCGACAGCTTCGACGGACTGAAAGCGAACAGCATGTTTACCACCTGGCTGCCGTTTGAGTGGATCGTTGCTATCCGATTTTTACGTGAGGGGCGAATGCAGACCCTGTTCATCGTCTCCGGCGTAGCGATTGGCGTTGGCGTGATCGTTTTCATGTCGGCACTGCTGGCCGGTTTGCAGTCCAACTTCATCCGCCGTGTTTTGTCCGCTCAGTCTCATATCCAGTTACTCCCGCCACAGGATGTGACTCGCCCCCTGCGTGGCAGTGCTGATACGGAGCGTGGTGACTTGGAAGGTGCCATTATTCAGCCGCCGCTGCAGCGGCTCAAAGGTATTGACCAGTGGCAGTCCGTTGCCACTCAGGTGCGCTCGATGCCCGAAGTTCTGGTGGTGTCGCCGGTGGCCAGTGGGTCGGTGCTGATTGTGCGGGGGAGCGCAAGCCGTGCAGTCACGATTTTCGGTGTCGAACCAGAACAGTATTACCGCATCGTCGATCTGGGCGACAAGTTGCTGCGTGGCAACGCTCGCATCACCGCCACCGACATTCTGATTGGCACCGACTTGGCCAGTGACTTGGGGGTTGACGTCGGAGATAAGCTGCGGGTAACCGCCGCCAATGGGGCTGCCGTGACCTTGACCATCGCGGGTATATTTGACCTTGGCAACAAGGGCCCCAACCAACGTAACACCTACACGACGCTGCACACCGCACAAAGTCTACTTGGCTTGCCCGGTGGCGTGACCAGCCTTGAAGTGACCGTGCATGACATCTATGCAGCAGAAAAAATATCGCAACAAATTGGAGCGACCACTGGTGTAGAGGCGGACAGTTGGATCAAGACCAGTGCCCAGTTCTTCGCGGCGGTCAGCGCACAGACCACGGCCAATACGTCGATTCGTTTTTTTGTCGGTCTCTCCGTTGCGTTTGGCATCGCCAGCGTGCTGGTGGTCTCGGTGGTGCAAAAGTCGCGTGAGATCGGTATATTGCGTGCAATGGGAATTTCACAGGGACAGATCTTGCGTGTGTTCTTGCTGCAAGGCGGGTTGCTCGGGCTGGGTGGTTCAGTCGCTGGATGTGCCATCGGCGCATTGGGCTTGTGGTTGTGGCAAGGCTTGGCACGCAATGCAGACGGCACACCGCTCTTCCCACTGGTGTTTGACCCTTTGATGTTCATCGCCGCGCTGATCCTGGCGACGCTGACCGGCTTGGCATCTGCCTTTGCCCCAGCGCTACGCGCTGCGCGTCTCGACCCCGTGGTGGCGATTCGTGGTTGAGTCACCGTTGCCAGTGTTTGCCAATAACGCAACCGTGGCCGCGCCTGAGGTGGTGGTGCAATTGACTGGGGTGCGAAAATCCTTCAACGTCGGCTTGCCAATTGAGACGGAGGTACTGCAAGGCATTGATCTGACGCTCCACAAGGGCGAGTTTTGCGCCGTGATGGGGCCGTCGGGTTCCGGCAAAAGTACGCTGCTCAATATCGTGGGGCTGCTGGACCGGCCCACGGCGGGCGCCTTGCAAGTGTGTGGTGAAGAAACCACCCGGCTGGATGACCATGCGCTCACGCGGCTTCGCGGACACAATATCGGCTTTGTGTTTCAGTACCACCACTTGATAACGGCCTTTACCGCTCTGGAGAATGTGATGATTCCGATGCTGGGTGCAGCAGAATTTCCAAATCAGGCGATGCGGGAACGCGCAGCTGCCCTGATCGAAAGCGTTGGTTTGACGACCTGGCAAAACAATCTCGCCGGCAACATGAGTGGCGGCCAGCAGCAGCGCGTGGCCGTTGCCCGAGCGCTGGCCATGAACCCAGCGCTGTTACTGGCCGACGAGCCTACGGGCAATCTGGATACCAAAAGCGCCGATACGGTGTTTGAACTGCTGCGCCGCTTTAACCGTGAACATGGCACGACCGTGCTGTTTGTGACCCACAACGCCGCACTGGCTGGCCGGTGTGACAAGACTATCGAGGTGGTTGATGGGATGGTTACCGGCTAATGGCATAAGCGTAAGTCGGCACCATATTTCCTCTGGAATACATGCACTGCTAGTGAAACGCGGATTTATTCACCAAAATTTCCAACCTGCGCTGGCACCAAAACGTTATGAAAGGGTAGTAGTTGCGTGATGCTTCGCAGTAATACCAGTATTGAGTCGGTGGTGGTGCCGTGCCGACAGGTGGCGCTAACAAAACGGCGGGGGGCGGCTCGATTGGGGTAGGGATAAACCGGCGTGGGATAAAAGTACCAACTGGCCCCCAGGACCCGCCACCAACCCATGCGCCCTCGGTGACGGGCGTGCGCCTAATGACCGCCCTACCAGAGATCCCAGTCATGCTCATGGAACCTGTTAATTTCTCCATTCCACTTTGGGGGGGCTGACTCGATGTTCGAGTTGCGCCTGTATCGGGGAACTCATGGACAACAAGGTCGTTGTTACGATCAAAATACCTTTCGCCCAATGGCATTGTCCCCTGCTGCTGTTTGAAATGATTTTCATAGCCTTACTCCAAGAAAGACTGGCGTTGTCTTTAACGTTTCGCCAATTGAATACTTTGGGTTTGTTGAAGTGCTTATGAGTTGCCGATTCTCAATAAACCGTATCAAGTGCCGCACATAAGTCGTTCCTTACGCATCAGGTTTCTTCGACTGGAAAAATCACTAGTACATTGACACGTAAATAACGAAACATTAATATACTCCGTAAGCCGCTT
>NZ_JBAWYV010000103.1:0-11462 GCF_037143375.1 Rhodoferax sp.
CCACTTGGCGTCCCAAAGTGGCGGTGTTTGCGCCCAGGTTTGAAAACAGGTAGGGGCCAGGTTCACGCAGCACATAGCTGTTGTTTTCAGCTGAACTTGCGCCCACCGGCGTATTGGAGCGCCAGGAGAGAGCCCGCAAATCGCGCTGACGGGTCAGGTCGTTGAGCGTAAAGATGCGGTTCAGCCGTGCCCCACCATCACGCGTGAGCGGATCCCAAATCAGGTTGCCGCTGCCGGAGGTGGACTTGGGCAGCATCACGTCAAACGGTATGGTGACGTACAGCCCTTTGTCAAAACTACCCTCGCCAAACACTTCGGCTGGCACATTGGTTTTGGTCGCCCAGGCACCTGCCGACACACCGTTGGAGAACACACGTTTGACATCAATCGTGGCACCCACGTCACCCGCCAAGTATTGGCCTGCGCTGAGCTTGACCTGCAAGTCGCGCCAACCGGTATCCCAATACAGCGTGGCGTGCCCAGTGCTGACGCTGTAGTCCCGAAACGCCAGGTTTTGATGAAAATCACGCTGGCGCACCTGGTTGACATCGACGCCGAATGCCAGGCGCCCTTGCCAGGGACGGTACAACCACTCGGCTCCCACCCCGCCGTACATCGACTCCAGCATGCCACCGTAGGCACTGACGTAGTGGCCGTTGCCAAGGTCACGCACATGCGTAAGTTGCAGCAGCGGCATGGTGAGCTTGGAGGTCGTGGTGAATTCTTGCTGGAAGGTGCGCACTCGCGGCAAACTGCTGGTACCAGCAAATTTGAAATTATCGTAGTTATCCAACAGTCGAAGATCAAACGCGCTGCTGACCCATGTGGTATCCGTAAAACGGTGCTCCAGCTTGCTTTGCAGGCCAAGCTGGTAGAGAAAGAAACTGTCGGGTCCGCCTAAAATCTGGCTATAACTGGGGCCCCATTCAGCACTGAAGCCGGGCGCCTTGCCTTGCCAGAAACTGCTGGCCTTGGCCTCGGGATCCACCGCAGGAATATTCGTGGTTTGACCCGGCACGACCTGCAACGCTGGCAACCGCAAAGCAGGGGGCTCAACCTGGGTGTGCTGAATGACCCACTCAGTGCGGTCAACCTCCACCTGAGACATGGGCAGGCCGCGTTCTCGCAGCTGCAACACAAAACGGGTAGAAGCCGCCGGCGCATCCCGGTGCAGTACGGTGACGGCGCGCTCAATGCGCTCTTGCAGGTGAATAGCCGCATCGGTCTCGGCCACCACGGTCGTGCTGTTGTGTTGGTGCGTGATACTGCGCACCGACCAACCGGTAAAGCGCTCAATGGTTTGGGCCGTACCGCCCCATCCGGCAGGTGGCAACTCGGCCGGCGCCGTGGGCAGCACTTTGGTCAAGGCCGGATCCAGCAGCTTGGGTGAATACAACTGGTGCAAGCCCCCATGCAGGGTCGCTCCGAGCATCAGGCTGTTGCCCCGCTCAAGGCCAAAACTCAAGTCGATATTGGGAGAGTAGCGGTAAACCGCGCCAAAATTCAACGGGCTGGTGGCCGGCTGGTTGTTGTTTTGGGGTTGGTGCTGGTAGTCGTTGCCATCCAACTCCAATTTGAAAATCCACGGGTCTGAAGGCGAGTGCCACTGCATGCCGCCAAAGAGCGCGGTGGCGCCATGAAACATGGCAGACGTGTTGGTGGTGCCGCCTTGGCCAAAATCTGCAGCTGGACGGGTAAGGTAAGCATCTCCCAAGAAAGACAAAGGATTTTTGATGTTGCCACGCCCACCCAGGTAACCCCAGCCCAAGCCCAGGCTGGCATCCCAATTGCCCCAGCGTTTGTTGGCGACCAGATATTCACCCGAGAACAAACCGGTGCCGCCCAGATCGCGCAAACCCACCGCCACTTCGGGGCCAAAAGCGGTTTCTTCGCGCAAGCGCAGCTTCAGGTCAATCGACTTGTCTTTGTAGCTCTGGCTGCCTGAAAAATCTGCAGCACCATACAGGCGATTGGATACATCGGTGTACCGAAATCCGGTCTCGAGCCAGTCGAGCCGCTGAAACATGACGGTGCCACTGGTGTAGGGAACCACCCGGCTCATGTGCAAACGCACCGCGCCGCTCGGGGCCATGCGGGCCGTGGGTGTTTGCAGCAGCCCGATTTCGCCCCAGTCACTGGCTGTGACCTGGGCCTCGCGGATGGGCGAAGCCGGCGTGTGTTGCACGGCCACGGTGTGCGTTGTGCCGTTGGGCAAGCTGAACTCACCGGGTAGCTGGGTGGCGAGGAAGCGGGCCAGGTTATCGGACGCGCTTTGGGGCAGACCAGCCTCTCGACCTGGTGCCCAGATCCAGGCGCCAGGGCCTGGCTCGGCCTGAGGTTCCTGGCTCCAGGCGGCTATGCCGTAGCGGGTGGTGCGGCCGTCGGCTTGGGCGATCCAGGCCCAATCGACCTGGCTGCTGGTGGCGCCGCCTAAACACGCATTCAAGTAATCTTGCACCAACGCGCCAGACACATGGGTGGCAATGCAAGGGGTGCCGGTTTCAGTCACCACCGTGACGGTCGTCGGACGCGGCATCAGCACCACGCGGTGGCCGTCTTGTAAAAATGGGTCTTGCTCCGGCGCCGACTGGAGCCAGCGGGCGTCAGCAATGGCTACAGTCAGCCGGCCGGTAATCGGCAAGCTCCTCAGCCAATCAGACAAATGGGTTTTAGCCTCAGCTGACAGCTTCACCCCGGGACTTTGTGTCAAACCCAGCAGTGTGGCTTGACGCAATTGCGCCTGCGGCGCGTGCTCGGCCTGCACCTGCCACTGCAGAGCCGTGGTGTCGGTGTTGGGGCCGGTGTTGCGCAGCAACCAGTCGCTTAAACGTTCCCCGGGAATGATGGCGCTTTGAACTGGGGCACCTACATGTGGTTCGCTCTGTGCGTGCGCCAAGTTGGAGGGGAGGATCCAACTGGTGAAACACAAAAATATCGCTTGAGCCATGCAGCTGAGCTGCGGGGAAACCTGTAACTTCAAGGGGCGCTTTCCTGAACCGGCCAGTGCTGCAACTTGAGGCAGAAGGTGGCCGACAAACATTGCTCTGAATAAACCACCGCGGGCTGACCACTGTGGCGGCCCATGGCGTACCAGGCCGGCGGCAGTGGCTGCGCGGTGGTGCTGAGCATGTCTTCACGAAACCACTGAGCGCCAGTCAAAGTCGCCACAGGGGGAGGGCCCAACCAAGCATTGACTTGGATGTGATCGCGAATGCCGTCGTGGTGGCCGGGCATCACGTCTCGTGTGCGACTGTAGCGGGCACCATCACGTGGCACGCTGGCCCAGTCGGGAGGCGCCACTGGAAAATCGACCCGACGCCAGTCCAACTCCAGACCACTGGTGCTGACAATGCGACCGTATTGCGTTTTGATCACTTCGTGCTTGGCAGAGTACCAAACTTCGATTTCTCCTTGCGGATGCGCATCGATGTAGCCCAGTACCAACAGTGCCGAAGGTCGACCAGCCACGTCTACGCGAAGGTAGCGGTACAGGGGATTGAGTTTGGCCGCAATGTTTAAGTCACTGCCGGAGGCAAACTTTTCAGCCACAACGCCGGATAGGACATCGGCCAAGGGGGTAGCGCCCGTAGCACATCCCAGCAAGTGCATCGTCACGAGCAACAACAACCCCCAACATGGGTGGCAACGAATCAATTTAATCAAAACAAAAAAGAAAAGCGCCCGAAGGCGCTATTCAGTACCAGCCAGCTGATTAACGTGAATTTGTGTTGGTAGTGCTGCTTTGGGACACAGCAGCCACAACAGCCGCCGCAGCAACTGCACCGATTACGATGGTGGAAGTAGCCACTGCGCCAACAGCAGCCGTGGTTGCAACGGTTGCACCAGCGGCAGCACCCGTAGTTCCAGCAGCGGCAGCACCAGTGGTGCCAGCGGCGCCTGTACCAACTGCAGGCGCAGCAGGCGCTTGTGCGAACACGGATTGAGCGAGTGCCAGTGCTGTGACGGCAGCGATTGCGAGTTTGTTAAATTTCATTTGGAATCCCTAAAAAAGTTACGAAGAAATAATACGATTTAAATACTAACCTAAAAACATATCAATTTTTATGACATTGATCTTCTTGCTCAGAGATTTCGGGCACTTTCCGTTACTAAAGCGCATCTACCAGTAATGTCTCAGCCATTGGTGACTACTAATGTTTTCAATCTTAAAGTACGCGCGCTAAAACACCAGCGAAACTGCGTCAGTCTTGCATAGATGGCGGCATAGCCCATGATGACTACCGCAAACGCAAGGGCCAACATGCTCGTATTTTCGGCAAACTCTATGGCCCAAGCCGCTGGGGTCGCAACAAACAACCAGCACAAGGGACTGGTAAATCCGTTCTGTAATGTTGCGCTGATATTGGGGAACGCGTGACGAACCAAGCGTCGGTGAATTAAATGATGCAAGTGCACCTTATCAGGTTGACCAGGATGATGACCTTCGCGATTTCTACGACGACGCACTGAAAAGCCAACCTCTAACACCGGGTACGCACACACCAAAATGGTGGTCCAGGCATTGAGCTGTGGGTTTCGCATGGGTAACAGAACGGCTAGCCAAGCCAGTAAAAAACCGAGCAAATAGGCGCCGCCATCGCCTAAAAATAATTTACCCAGCGGCCAGTTGACCGCGCCAAAGCCCAAAGCGCATACGGCGACCATGAAACATACAGTTGCCAGGTGTTCATCACCCACGTTGAGTGCAATCAAACCCATTGCACCTATCATGATGGCCACAGCGCCACTGGCCAAGCCATTAAAACCGTCAATGATGTTCGTGGCGTTGGCGACTCCCCCGACCGCGAAGGCGGTAAACAAAACGGCAATCGGCGTAAACGTGAGCATCCAGTCCAATGGTGCAAAGCCGGTATTGCGCATTGCCACGCCGGTCAGGTACCAAGCCAGGGCACCACTGAACATCGTGGCAAACAACCGAGGCAGCACCCCCACTTTTTTAGTGACATCTTCAGCCAGACCAAAAGTGAAGGCGGGTATTGCAGCCAGCAACATGGGACTGAGAATTTCGCGAACATCGGGCGTGGCCAATAACCAGGCTATCGCCAAGCCAAGCACTATGGCTACGCCGCCGATGCGCGGAGTGTCATGAACGTGGATCTTTTGAACGCCAAAAGTGCTGTCCGTGCTGAAGTGACCATGCCAATCGTGTGTTGTTACCAAAGCGATGCTTGAAAGCATCGCGACCGTGAAAATAATCAAATAGGTGGACATGATCAACTTGGCTGATGCATACGTTGAGATTCGATTAGATATGCCATGCTCTTCCTTCACTTCAAAAATGAGGCCCCCCTATGGAGCATCTTGTCGTTTGTAAACCGAAAATCTTTTTTATTTATTGAGAATAATTGTATTTCATTCACATTACAGATTCGTTTCACTTGGTTGGGTGCGAACTTCAGCAAATTTCTCAAGCACCAAAGCCTGCACTTGACCCCATGGTGGCAGTGCTTTTTCTGCAAAAAAACCAACAAATATTGGCTTTTTGGCTGTTTATGTAGCCAATGAACATAACGACCTACACAGAAGACGACGAAATTATTCCTGAGGTGCAACTGGCAGTTCTGCTGAGCAGATATTTGGTGCTGCGCTCCTAGGAGTGAGGTCTAAATTGCAGTACCTAGTCAATCTTCATACCATTAATTCATACCATCGTATGAATTACGCCTTATTTCAACGCCTAAACTACCCAGAATGATCTCCCTCATCCCATCGTCCATTCGCCGCTACCGCAACCAGCGTCACCTGACTCTGGAAAACGTCTCGGGCATTGCGGGCATGTCGGTGCAGCACCTGTCTGAGATTGAAAGCAGCAAGCGCGACCCGCGTTTGTCGTCCATCGAGCGCATTGCCGATGCGATGGAACTTGCCGTGATGCTGGTGCCAGAACACATGGCACCTGACATTCGCCGGTATATCGCATCCCAAGGCCGGGTGTTCACAACCACACAGACCCAAAAGGACCCAAGCAATGACGACCCAGCTTAGTTTTTCTGTACATGAAGACACCGACGACGAGACCAACAAGACAATTCAATACGGCACTTTTTCCAGAGACTGGGCCGAAGAAGATGAACTTGACGAGCTGATTGACAGCCTGGAAGCAGGCAGCATCAGCCACAAACAGGGCCTGCTGCGCGCGCAAAAGCTGCTGGTCAAGTTTCCAGGCCAGTTGGAGATTCAAAACTTCATCGCCAATCGTCTATGGAGCCTTGAGATGCGCGACGAATCCACCGACCTGCGTGAAAAAGCCTACCGGCAGGCTACTGCCCTCATCCCGCCCAGCTTCAAAGGACAGATTTCATGGGGGGAGGTAGACAACCGTTCCTTCTTGCGCATGGCCCACGGCTATCTGCTGGGGCTGATGCACCGGGGTGACGGCAAGGCCGCCAAGACTTTGGCTAAAAAGCTGCTGGCCTGGTGCCCTGCTGACAACCTGGGCGTGCGCATGCTGCTGGGCGACATCAGCCTGATGACGGGCGACATCCAAAGCGCCATGAAAAGCTATCTAAAAGAAGCCGCAGATTCACCGGCACATTGGTATCAGGCGGGTCAAATTGCGTTTAGGGAAGGGGATTTTGTGAATGCCTGCACCTATATGCGCCGTGGCATTGCGGCCAACCCTTATATCGCAGAAGGGCTCACCGGGCGCACCCTAATCAAAGAGCACCTGTATTGGCATGCCAGCAACCGCAATGGTCCGGAATGGGCGGCTGACTACCTGAGCGCGCCCGTGTGCGACTGGACAGCGCAAGAGATCGACTTTATTGACTGGGTGTTTAACTCGGCAGCGGTGCTACGCGAGCGCGCCAGCCTGATGGACCAGCATGAAGGGTTGACCTACGAGCGAGACGCGGTGCGCCGGGAGCCCTTTGCACTGCGCAGTTCTTACTTCGTCAAAGAGTTGACCAATGACTTGTCCAAAGCGATGGTGAAAAGGATTCAAAACCGCTATGGCGTGGAAATCTGGCCGTGGGACCGCGCAGGGTTTAACCGGGCAAGATGAGCAGATAGGATAAAAACGCTATGAATAAAAGAGCTACTCACGAATACCAGATGTGCGCTACAGGCCTATTTGTTCAAAGCCGCCAAAATCTGCCTAACCGCAGTCTCCGGCGCAAACAGTCTTGCATACAGGCCTCTGCACCTTTCCTTGTACCCACCATCGCTCCCCAAGCCATCAATCAGTTCCAGCGCAAGCAGCGCAAGAGTATCTGCGCTGCCGTCTTCGCTGACACGCCCCACGTTTTCATCGCGGATGATGCTTGCCAGGTCATTACCTGCATTGATATTGGCCAGAACAGGCAAGCCGCTTTGCATGTAGGTCAGGAACTTGCCGGGGATGTTGTGGGATTTGTGGCGGGGGTCCAGGGCTACCAGGCCGACTTGGCATTGTGCGTATAAGCAGGGAATTTCGTCAGGGTGAATTTCGTCTTGGAACAATACGTTTAACAGGCCACGTGCTTGGGCGTCTGCAGCCAACTTCTTGACGTCGCTGCCACGACCGACAAACAGAAAGCCGACATCGGTGCGATGAATCAGCTTTTCTGCCAAGTCAAGCAGGATGCCCATGTTGGCCACCAGTTCCAGGTGGCTCAATATCTCTGGCTCTTTTCTCTCGATGTAGCTTTTGACGGCGGGGTTGGCCAGCAGCTTGGTCAAGTAGCCCTTGGCCACCACCAGGTTGAGCAACTCAGATCCGTAGTTGCTTTCCGCATCTTTATAGGTAGCCTGCACCTGGCTCATCTCCTTCTCCAGCTTGACCAATTGCTCCATGGGGGCGGTTTTGCTGTCGCGCTCCGGTGGTGGCACATCTGCACGCTGCTCGGGCGGGGTGGCTTTGAGCAGTGCCTCCACATGCGCCACGGTGATGGTGTTGCTGGCCACCATCAGCTCCACCGCTTCCACCTGGCGGGCGGCTTTCATGTTGCGCAAGATGCGGGTCACATCTGGGGTGAACTGATGGTCTTGCAGCAGGGCAATGGCTTCGGGGCAAATGCCTGAAAGCAGGTTGACACGCTGGTTAATGGAGCTCAGGTTGACATTAAAGGCACGCGCCAGGCGCTCAGATTCAACTGGTTCACGCCCACGGTGACCGAATCGGCAACCAGCTTTGGTCGAAGCCAATGGTGTCGAGTCAGATGAACAAATAACGCGGAAACATGGGCTCGGCAACCGTTACTTAACCTGCAATGCATCAATTACCATGCAGTTACAAGTCGTTAAGTTATGGATTGGTGCGCTACGAACGCAATGAGGAATTGCGGCCCAAGGCCTTAGACCAAGCTTGGCGCAATCGCCTAATTTTCTCAGCCGACTCAGGTGTTTGGGCTGCACCACGCAGGGCCTGGCGAATAAAGATGAAGAGCAGCAACGCAAAACCAGTGGCGAGAGTGGACATCATGGCGATCAACGCCTTTTTAGGCTTGGCTTTGCGTTCCGGTGGCAGGGCTGTGTCTACCACCTGAATGAGAGCTCCTTCGCGGCTTTCGTCCACGCGGGCCATCTCGTATTGTTTGGCGAACAGTTCAAACAAAGTTTCATGGTATTTAAAGTCACGAAACTTGGCGATGTAGTCGCTATCGCTGCTGCCGGTAGAGGATGGCTCAGCTTTTTCGGCCCGGTCCATCTGGCTGCGCATGGCAAAGAGTTCGGTCTGCGCTTGTTTAAAGTCTGGGGCTGATTCAGTTAAATAGCCGCGCATGCTGGCCAGTTTGATCTCTTGTGCGGTGATGGTGGCTTTGAGTTTGGCCAAGCCCTCCACCGCAGCGGCTGGGCTGGCCTTGAGTGCACTGCTGTTAACACCGCTGGCCTTTAACGCCTGCTCAGATTTAATGAGATTGTCTTTGGCGTTGTTCAATTGCTTTTCAAAGAAAACCCGGCGCTGCTGGGCCTCTGTGATGGCTAGACGATTCATCAGCTTGCCAAGTTCTTCAATATGCGCGTTGGCCAACTGGGCAGCAAACACAGGGTCCTTGTCGCTGGCGTCGATGGTGATGAGGCCGTCTTTGCCGCTGGCAGCAACAACGTTGGCATCCAAAGCTTTGCGGGCGTCTTCATTTAGCTTGACCTCATAGCGATCAACGAGCTTAAAGCGGACAACCAACGCATCCTGCACACTGCGGCTTTTAAGAAACGCTACGTATTGGTCAGCCGGGTTTTTGATACCCCCTGCTGCACCAGCCAGACCACCCAACGCACCTAGACCCGCCAAGAGGGATGCTGCACCACTTTGCTGTTGCTGGGGCGGCATGAATTTTGTGGTGGCGGTGAATGTAGGGGCAATGGTGAAGGTCATGCCAAGCGCCAACAGACCGGCAACCAAGGGGCCAAGTACCAAAAGACGCAGGTTGTCCACCACCACCTGCAGCAGGTCCAGCAGGCTGATTTCGTCATCTTCGACGGTTTCGATGTTCTGGTTCATGGCGTTACAGCTTGCTGATGGTGCCGAGGGCGGCAATACCCAGGCCGAGGTTGGAGAGGATCTGGGTCCAGTCCTTGAAGCCGCGCACTATTATGTTGTAGCGACTTTCGCGGTCGATCTGGGCGGGTACCACCAAGGTGTCGCCGGGCATCACTTGCAGGGACTCAAAGCCGCCTGCAAACAGGCCACTTCGGTCGCGCCGGGCGATGATGCTGCCGTCGGCCCGCAGCACAAAAGCTTGGTCCGGCTCGGCATCTTCGGTCAGTCCTGCGGACTTGAGGACATCGGCCACGGTTTTGCCTTGCTTGTAGATGAAGACGTTTTCGTTACTGACCGAGCCAAAAGCCGAGACAAAGCCGGGCGCGGCCGGAATCAGGATTCGGTCCCCGTCTTCCAGCGGCAAGGCAGGAAGGGTGGCCAGGCTCTGAGCCATGGGGTCAAGCTCCAAGGTCAGGCGGCCATTGCTCTTGAAAGTTTTCAGGCGATTGATTTGACTCTGTACTTGCGCTTGTTGTTGCTGGAGCAGCAGTTGAGCTTGGGCTGCGTTGTCGGCACCTTTGTTTGAAGCAATGGAACTGGTTTGTGCTTGCGCCTGTGCCTCCAACTTGCGGGTGAGTGCGTCCAGGTTTTCTTGCTGGCGGGTGCGCACCGATTCACGGTTGAACTCGGTGCCAAACACGTAGGCTTGGGGGGTCAGGCCACCGATGCGCTTGAGCAGCTGGGGCAGGGTCTCGCCGGGTGTGGTCTGGTAGACGCCAGGGGCGGCCACTTCGCCTTCCACGCGCACCAAGCGGGACTGACGGTCTTGCGGCACGCGCAAGTCGTTTTGGCTCAGAATCGTGACGACGTCACCCACTTGCAGCGCCAAGTTGTAGGCGGGGTCTTTTTGCAGCACCGCTTTGCCAAGGTTAAATGGAATGAGCGTGGTGCTGAGGGTGAGACGGTCAAGGCGCTCGATGACGGCGTAGTCCCAGTTGATCTGATCGGCCATGCCGCGGATGCGGGTGGCAACGTTGCTGCCCGCGGCTTGGGCGACGTCGGTGTTTTGCACCAGCAGGTTTTTGCGTTTGTAGTAGTCGCCGGTCAGCAGGGCATCACGCTCGGGGATGAGGTCGAGTATTTTCATACCTTCAAACCAGCGGTAGCGCAGCGGGGCGGCCACAGTGCCTTGCAAGGTGACGGCATTGGCAAAGGCCGGACTGATGCCCAGCAGGGTGAGCACATCTCCGTCGTGGAGGGTTAGCTTAAGGCCTTGCTCATTGAGCATGATTTCTTGCACTTGTCGGGGTGGGTTACTGTCACGCGTGATGCGCTCCAGCAGGGCTTTTTGAGCGGTGGCCAAAGCGGGCACGCCGCCGCTCAGGTTCAGAATGTCTACCACGCTAGTGCTGCTGGTTTTTAGCTCATAAATAGCGGCCTGGTCAAAGGCGCCGGTCACGGCTACACGGGGGCCGACCGGTGGGATGACGATCACGTCGCCGGCCATCAGGGCCAGGTCATGCGATTTGTCGCCGCGTGCAATGAAGTCGTACAGGTCAAGCGTGCTGATGGTTTTGCCAGCGCGCTTGAGTTCGATGTTGCGCATGGAGCCATTGGCACTGGGGCCGCCGCTGGCAAACAAGGCATTGACCAGGGTGCTGAGGCTGGACAACTGAAACGTGCCCGGCTGGCGGGCCTGGCCTACTACATAGACCTGGATGCCGCGCAAACGGCCCAGTGTTGCGTTAGCCTGGAAGTTGGCAAACACCTTGCCCAAGTGGGCTTGCAAGGTTTTTTCAAGATCACGCACCGCGACACCCGCCAGGGTGACGACGCCGACCTTGGGGATGTTGACTTGGCCATTGCGATCGATGGTGAGGCTGCTGCTGAAGTCCATGGCGCCCCAGACCTGCAGGCGCACTTCGTCGCCCACGCCTAATACATAGTCCGCCGGTGCCGGCACGCTGCTGTCAGCTGAATAGGCTTGCGGGTTGTCAAACAGGTCGCGGCCGTACATGGGCAACAGACGGCCGGTGGACTC
>NZ_JBAWYV010000104.1:0-11373 GCF_037143375.1 Rhodoferax sp.
AAAAGGTTTATCTGTCAATGTGCCTTGTCCCAATTGGGGCCCACGCCGACTTCGGCCAGCAGCGGCACTTTGAGGTGCGCTACACCCGCCATCAGACGCGGAATCTCGTGCTTGATCCAGGCTACCTCTGACTCTGGCACCTCAAACACCAGTTCATCGTGCACCTGCATGATGATTTTGGAGCCGCGTTTTTCGTCGTCCAGCACCTGTTGTACCTTGACCATGCTGAGTTTGATCAAGTCGGCAGCCGTGCCTTGCATCGGTGCGTTGATGGCGGCGCGCTCGGCACCGCCGCGGCGCGGGCCATTGGGCGAGTTGATCTCGGGCAGGTACAGGCGCCGGCCAAACACGGTTTCGACATAGCCATTGGCCTTGGCGCTCTGGCGTGTGTGGTCCATGTACAACTTGACGCCAGGATAGCGGTCGAAGTAGCGTGTGATGTAGTTTTTAGCTGCGGTGTTGTCTATATTGAGGGCTTTGGCCAAACCGTAAGCGCTCATGCCGTAAATCAGACCAAAGTTGATGACCTTGGCATAGCGCCGCTGTTCGCTGGTGATGGCGGCGGTGTCCACACCAAAAATCTCGGCGGCGGTGGCGCGGTGCACGTCCATGTTGTCATGAAAAGCCAGCAGCAGCGCGGCGTCGCCACTGATGTGCGCCATGATGCGCAGCTCGATCTGGCTGTAATCGGCACTGGCAATCACACAGCCCGGCGGTGCCACAAACGCCTCGCGCACCCGGCGGCCCTCAACGGTACGCACCGGAATGTTCTGCAAATTGGGGTCGTTGCTGGAGAGGCGCCCGGTCACCGCCACGGCTTGCGCGTAATGGGTGTGAACGCGGCCGGTGCGCGGATGCGCCAACTGCGCCAGCTTGTCGGTGTAGGTGCCCTTGAGCTTGGCCAGGCCGCGGTGCTCCAGAATTTTGGCTGGCAGCGGGTAGTCCTCGGCCAGTTTTTGCAGCACTTCATCGTCGGTGCTGGGTGTGCCGGTGGGGGTTTTCTTGACGATCGGCAGGCCGAGTTTGACGAAGAAAATCTCGCCAATCTGTTTGGGGCTGCTCAGGTTAAAGGGCTGGCCCGCCAACTCATGCGCTTCTTTTTCCAATTGCAGAATGCGGGTGCCCAGTTCATGGCTTTGGGTGGCCAGGGTTGGCGCGTCAATCAGCACGCCGTTTCGCTCGATGCGGTACAGCGCCTCGCTGCTGGCGATTTCAAGCTCATATATATAGAGCAGCTTGGCGTCGGCTTGCAACTGCGGCCACAAAACCCGGTGCACGTCGAGCGTCATGTCGGAGTCTTCACACGAATACTCAGCCGCCTTGGCCACCTCGACCTGATCGAAACAGATCTGATGCGCACCCTTGCCACACAAATCCTCAAAACTGATGCCGCTGCGCCCCAGATGGCGCTCGGCCAAACTGGCCAAACCATGCGGCCGGTGCACTTCCAGCACATAACTTTGCAGCATGGTGTCGTGCGCGTAGCCTTGTACTTCGATGCCGTGGTTGGCGAATACATGGCGGTCGTACTTGATGTGCTGACCGAGCTTTTTATGCGCCGGGTTTTCCAGCCAGGGCTTGAGTTTGACCAACACTTCGTCGCGCGGCAACTGATCGGGCGCATCGGGGTAGTTGTGCGCCAACGGGATGTAAGCCGCCTCGCCAGGGGTCACGCTGAAGCTGACGCCAACAATCTCGGCGCGCATTTCATCAAGCGACGTGGTTTCGGTGTCCACAGCCACCAGATCAGCAGCGAGCACTTTGGCCAACCAAGCGTCAAAGGCATCCCAGGTCAGAACGGTTTCGTAAGCCAAGGAGGAGATGCGCGCCGGGGTGGGCGCTTCCTCCGTTGGCGAGTCGCTGAAGAGGTCGGGTTCATCAAACAGGCCCGGTTCAGCCTTCGATCCGGCATGGGGGTCTGCGCCAGCATGGCTGCGCTTCTTGGACCCGATCCCCATTCCTGAGTCTGCGCCATTTTGAGAATTTGCTGCCGCGCCACCCAGCGTCCGGGCCAAGCCCTTGAACCCATATTTTTCATAAAATACGACTAGAGCCCCCGTATTCATTGCGCCAGTAGCTATTGAATCCATAGCTGGCAAGTCCGGCACCCAGCCATTCAAATCGCAGTCGGTCTTGATGGTAAGTAATTGGCGGCCCATCGGTAGCCAGTCCAGCGACTTTTTCAAGTTCTCGCCGACCACGCCTTTGATGTCATTGGCATGGGCCACCACCGCTTCCAGCGACCCGTATTGCTGCAGCCACTTGGCAGCGGTCTTGGGGCCCACTTTGGGCACGCCGGGTACGTTGTCAATGACATCCCCGACCAGCGTCTGAAAATCCACCATCAGCCGCGCCGGCACACCAAACTCTTCCTCAACACCGGCCAGATCACGGCGTTTGCCGTTCATGGTGTCGATGATGGTGATGTGCTCGTTCACCAGTTGCGCCAAGTCCTTGTCGCCGCTGCTCACAACCACCTCGATGCCCTGCCCGGCTGCAATCACTGCCAGCGTGCCGATCACGTCATCGGCTTCCACGCCTGGCACATCCAGCACTTTCCAGCCCATCAGCCGCACCACTTCATGAATCGGCTCGATCTGGGTCCGCAAGTCGTCCGGCATGGGCGAGCGATGCGCTTTGTACTCGGGGTACAGGTCATCGCGAAAGGTTGGGCCTTTGGCGTCAAAGACACAGGCGGCGTAGTCGGAGGGGTATTCCTTGCGCAATTTCTCCAGCATATTGATGATGATGCGTATGGCACCTGTTTTCTGCACGGTGCCGTCGGGCAAGGTGGCACTCATGGTGTCGCCCCCGGCAAAAAAAGCGCGGTACAGGTAGCTGGAACCATCGACCAGCAGCAAGGTTTTTTTCATTGTTTGGGGCTCATTCATATGCCCATTTTGCCAGTGACAGGTGCCGCGCCAATGTCGCAAACTACAATTCAGGCATGCGTTCTGCCCTCATCCTTATCCTGTCCGTGTCTTGTGCCAGCTTTTGCTGGGCGCAAGCTCCCGCTGCGACTCCGGCCGCGGCCAACTCACCCCCAGCTTCTGCGTCTGGCGCAACCGGTGCGGTCGAAAAACGCACCGAGCGCATTCACATAGAAGATGCCGACTCCAAAATTGATGAGTTGCGCATCGGTGGCGAGACCCAAAGCATCGACGTTCAACCCAAAGGCGGCATGCCGGCTTATCAGGTCGCACCCACCAGCGGTGAGCGCACCTGGAAAATACTGGGTTTTTAAGCCATGGCGGTTTACACAGAAGTCTCTCCCCAAGAGGCGCGGGTCCTCCTGCAGCAACTCAAACTCGGTGAACTCACCAGCCTGAAGGGCTGCTCTGGCGGCATCGAGAACACCAACTACTTCGCCACCACCAAAGTCGAAGAAGAAACCCACGACTACGTGCTGACCCTGTTTGAGCGGCTCACGTTTGAACAACTGCCGTTCTACCTGCGCTTGATGAAGCACCTGGCGCAGCGCGGCATCCCGGTGCCCAACCCGACGGCCAATGCCAAGGGCGATCTGGTGTTTGAGGTCAAAGGCAAACCAGCCGCCGTGGTCAATAAATTACCGGGCAAAAGCGAACTCAACCCGACCCCGGTGCACTGCGCTGCGGTGGGTGCGACGCTGGCCAAAATGCACCTGGAAGGGCGCGATTTTGAACTGTCGCAACCCAATCTGCGCAGCCTGCCTTGGTGGAACGAAACGGTGCCCGTGGTGCTACCGTATTTGGACGAATCCCAAGCGGCCTTGATTCAGAGCGAGTTGGCGTACCAAAACCATGTAGCGGCATCTTCGGCTTATGCCGCCCTGCCCCGCGGTCCGATTCACGCTGACTTGTTCCGCGACAACGTGATGTTTGACACGCTGGACGGCCAACCTCACCTCACCGGCTTTTTTGATTTTTACTTTGCAGGCATCGACACCTGGCTGTTTGACATTGCCGTCACCCTGAACGACTGGTGTGTTGACCTGCCCACCGGCGCCCACCACGCCGAGCGTGCCAACAGTTTCATGGCCGCCTACAGCGCCGTGCGGCCACTGGAGCAAGCTGAGCGTGACTTGCTGCCGGCCATGCTGCGCGCCGGAGCCTTGCGCTTTTGGTTGTCACGGCTGTGGGATGTGTACCTGCCGCGCGAAGCCAGCATGCTACAAGCCCATGACCCCGGCCATTTCGAGCGGGTGTTGCGCGAGCGCGCCACCCACCCGGACCTGCTCAGCACCAGCGGTGGCCTGACTTCATGAATTTGAATCTGCTTCCAGCACGCACTGGCATCGTCTGGGTCAAACTGGGCATTCGGACGTTTTTGAAACAACCATTGGCACTCACCGGCTTGTTTTTCATGTTCATGGCCGTGATGACGATCGCCTCGCAAGTGCCCTACATCGGCTTTGTGCTGGCCATGACGCTGCTGCCGGCTGCGACCCTGGGCCTGATGGCCGCCACGGTTGAGGCCACACAGGGCAAATTCCCCATGCCCCTGGTGTTGCTGGTCGCCTTTCGGGGTGACAAAGCAAAAACCCGTGCCATGCTGGTGCTGGGCGGGTTGTATGCCTTTGGTTTTCTGTTGGCGATGGGCGCGTCTTATCTGGTGGACGGCGGCGACTTTGCCCGCGTTTATCTGGGCGGCGCCACACCCACCCGCGAAATGATGATGGCACCAGAATTTCAAGGCGCCATGTGGGTCTTTATCGGCCTGCACCTGCCTTTGTCGTTGACGTTCTGGCATGCCCCGGCCCTCATTTACTGGCATGACTTCACGCCGCTCAAAAGCCTGTTTTTCAGCGCCGTGGCCTGTCTGCGCAACTTCTGGGCGTTTGCTGTCTTTGGCGTGATGTGGCTTTCGGTGCTGGTGATGGCGGTGGTGCTGGTCACCACGCTGTCCGCCCTGGTAGGCAACCCGGAACTGGCGGGCGACGTGCTGTTTCCTGTGCTGCTACTGATGGCGGCCATGTTTTTCACCTCGCTGTATTTCACGTTTCGCGACACCTTTGAACTCCCGGCTGAAACGGCTGAAAAAACCACGTCATGACACCGTCATAAAGGCTGACTACGCTTGGCAGCATTTACTGCCGCCAGCGCCAGCAAGCCATGACACTCCGTTTTCGACTGCCCTTTAGCACCCACCGCCACGCCAGCCTGACCACGCCACTGCGCGTGCTTCTGGCCACCACGGCCGCGCTCTGGATGGGCGCAGCCCAGCCCCAAGTCATTCAACCCGTTGCCACGCGCCCGGTAACCGAACTGCGGTTTCGTGATTTCTTTCGCTCGCCCATGGGGCCTGCTGGCGTTGAGATCAGCGACAAACTACTGCAATCCGATGGTCAGACCGTGCGCTTGGTGGGCTACATGGTGCAGCAGCAAAACGCGGTGGCCGGGCGCTTCATGCTGACCCCGCGCCCGGTGCAAATGAGCGAAAACGCCGATGGCGATGCCGATGATTTACCCGCCACCACGGTGATGGTTTACCTCGACCCCGGAATGCAAGACTGGGTCGTGCCCTATGTGCGGGGTCTAGTGACAGTGAACGGCCGGCTGAACGTGAGTCGCCATGAAGAAACCGATGGCCGGGTGTCGTGGGTGCGACTGCAACTCGACGCCGACGCCACGCGCAGCATGAACGCTTTTGAACTTGCAGGCTATTTGCACAGCTTGCAGCACCGGCACTGAATCCGCCGCAGGCCTGAATGTGCTCTGCATCTACGCACCCTGATTAATCCATTGACTGAATTCCACCTATGACTACGACTACCGCCCATCGCCCTGCCACTCCGTTGTTGCTGAGCGCCTTGACGCTGGCAATTTTGGCGGCCACGACTGCCCAGGCCGCGCCAGCGGTGAGTCGCCTGACGCCCCCAAGCGAGTTGTTCAGCAGCGGCCAGGCGGCCCCTGTCACCGCGCGTTTTTTGCCCGACCAGCGCTTTGACCTGCAAGCCACCTTGCGCCCTGACGAGGCCGGCAAAAGCATCAGCAGTGCCAGTTTTGCCATCGACGGCAAGGCAGTGGCAGCGCCAGTCGCCCTGCGCGACTGCGCCACCGGCTGCCTGACATCCGTCCCCAAAAACGCCATGTTGGCCACCGTGCGAGCGGTCAGTGTGCGCCAACCGGGCCTGCACACTTTCAGCGTGACTGCCACCCAGAGCGACGGCCAGACCGTCACAGCGCAGGGCAATTTCGAGGTGGTGCCCCTGGTCGCGGGTGGTCAAAAAGTCAAAAACATCATCATCCTGCTGGGCGACGGCATGGGCGCGGCCCAGCGCACGGCGGCGCGCATCGTGGCGGGTGGCTACGCCCAGGGCAAGGTCATCACGCCGCTGGCGATGGACACGTTTCCGGTGAGTGGCATGGTCAAAACCGCCTCGCTCAATTCGGTGGTGACCGACTCCGCGCCTGGCATGACGGCCTATGTCTCAGGCAACAAAAACAACAACAACGAAGAAGGCGTGTTCCCTGACGACACCACCGACCCGTTTGACAACCCACGCATCGAGTACCTGAGCGAGTACCTGCACCGCACGCAGGGCAAAGCGTTGGGACTGGTCACCACCGCCGACGTGTTTGACGCCACGCCCGCCGGCAATGCGGTGCACACCAGCAACCGGGGCGCAGGCACCGGCATCGTCGACCAGTTCTTTGATGACCGCAGTCTCACCGGTCTGACAGTCTTGATGGGCGGTGGTCGCAAGTGGTTTCTGCCTGCCACGGTGCCCGGCTCCGGTCGCGGTGACCGCACCGATTACGCTTTTTCAGGCACCGAGGCGCACACGGCTGACATAGTGAAGCGCTGGGGCGCAGCGCCCGGCCAGCTCGACAAAAACCGCGACCTGCTGGCCGATTTCAAGACCGCAGGCTTTAGCTACGCCGCTGACAAAACCGCCCTCGATACCATTGACCCAGCCAAAACCGAGCGACTGCTGGGCTTGTTTTCGTACTCCAACATGAACGTGGCGCTGGACAAGATTGACGGCCGTCGCGCCAAACAAAAAGGCCAGACTGGCCGCGTGGTGGACGACTACGGTTTCCCCGACCAGCCGATGCTCGACGAAATGGCGACCAAGGCGCTGGCCGTTTTGGAACATCAGAAAAAAGGCTTTGTACTGATGGTCGAAGGCGCATCCATCGACAAACAGGCGCACAACATGGACACCGAGCGCTGGTTGCTCGACACC
Organism: Rhodoferax sp.; assembly: GCF_037143375.1. GTDB lineage: Bacteria > Pseudomonadota > Gammaproteobacteria > Burkholderiales > Burkholderiaceae_C > Rhodoferax. The sequence continues at coordinate 7,172 of NZ_JBAWYV010000104.1, forward strand.
ATCGAATTTGACCGCGCCATCAAGGTCGCGCAGGAGTTTGCCCGCAAGCGTGGCGACACGCTGGTGATCGTGACCGCTGACCACGAATGCTCGGGCGTGGCCCTGATCGGCGGCTCGCTGGTGAGCGACGCCCGCTTGCAAGAACTGGTGCGTGAAGGCGGCAGCGCCAACGTGCGCGACAAAGTGGTGGGCATTTACGAAAAAGCCGGCTTCCCCAAATACCGCATGGCCGCTGACGGCTACCCCGAAACCACCGACATCGACCACCGCCTGCTGGTGGGTTACGGCGCGGGCGTGGACCGCTTTGAAGACTGGCGCAGCAACGCCCTGCCCTTGCAGGACAGCCAGCAACCGTTCGTCAAAACCGAACCGCTGGCAGCCTACCCGGCTGGCCCGATGCTCCGTGACGTAGCCAGCCGCTTTCAAATCACTGGCGCCGTGCCGGGCGACAGCGCCGTGCACACCGCCACCGACATTCCGCTCTCAGCCTTTGGCCCAGGCGCTTGGGCGTTTACCGGTGTACTGGACAACACCGACGTGTTTTTCAAGCTGGCCCAGGCATCGCTCAAAGGTGCTGTGCTGCCTGAAGGCATGGCGGCAGCACCCAGCCACAAGAAACGCTAATTCGCTTTTAAGTCGGGGACACGACCGGGCCGCCCCAGCGCGACCTCAATCGCCTGCACTGCCTGCATCGTGCGCAGCACCCGGTCGGGCGTCAGGCTGATGCTGTCGATGCCCAACTCCACCAAGTAGCGCGCCACCTCAATGTGATCGCTTGGGGCTTGGCCGCAAATGCCGCAATGCCGGTGGTTACGCCGGGCGCCCTCCACCGCCATTTTGAGCATCTTGCGCATGCCGGGGTCTTGCTCGTCAAACGAATCGGCCACGATGGCGCTGTCACGGTCGACCCCGAGCGTGAGCTGCGTGAGGTCGTTGGAGCCAATCGAGAAGCCGTCGAACAATTCAGAAAACTCATCAATCAACAAGACGTTATTGGGGATCTCGCACATCACGTAAACCTCCAACCCGTTCTCGCCGCGCTTCAAACCGTGCTCGGCCATGGCGGCCAGCACGCCGCGCGCTTCTTCCAGGCGGCGGCAAAACGGCACCATCAGCTTCAGGTTGGTAAGCCCCATCACCTCACGCACCCTTTTTAAAGCCGCGCACTCCAGCGCAAAGCCTTCGGCATAAGCCGGGTGGATGTAGCGCGCTGCCCCCCTGAAGCCAATCATCGGGTTTTCTTCGTGCGGCTCAAAGTCGCGCCCGCCCATCAGCGCCGCGTACTCGTTGCTCTTGAAATCGGACAAGCGCACGATCACCGGGCGCGGGTAAAAAGCCGCCGCAATCGTGCCCACGCCTTCGGCCAGCCGCTCAATAAAGTAGCTGGCACCGTCCTTGTAATCGACCGACAGCGCCAGCACCCGCACGCGCTCCGCCACATCGGTGATGCGCTCGGGGTGCAGCACCGCCATCGGGTGCACCTTGATGTGCTCGTTGATGATGAACTCCATGCGCGCCAACCCGACGCCATCGCACGGCATCTGGCTGACCTGAAACGCCAACTCCGGGTTACCCAGGTTGACCATGATCTCGGTGGCCGGGCGCTTCAGATTCGTCAGGTCGCTCACCTGTTTGTGAAAAGCCACCGCGCCTTCGTAGACCTTGCCAACCGCCCCTTCGGCGCACGACACCGTGACCGTCTCGCCGTCGTGCAGCACCTCGCTGGCGTGCTCGGCGCCGACCACCGCCGGAATGCCCAACTCGCGTGCCACGATGGCGGCGTGGCAGGTGCGCCCGCCCCGGTTGGTGACGATGGCGGCCGCCGTTTTCATGACCGGCTCCCAATCGGGCGTGGTGGTATCGGCCACCAAGACCTCGCCGGGCTTGAAGGCCGCCAGATGGTGCGCGTCAGTCACCAGCCGCACGCGCCCAGTCGCCACCTTGGCCCCAACGGCGCGACCCGTCGCACGCAACGGGCCGGTGTCATCCAGCAAAAACTCCTCCAGCAGCAAGGCCGAGCGCTGTGAAATAGCGGTTTCGGGGCGCGCCTGCACGATGAAAATTTCGCCATCAGGCCCGTTCTTGGCCCACTCAATGTCCATGGCCCGGCGCTCACCGGCCAGTCGGCTGTAGTGGTCTTCAATCTTGATGGCGGCATCGGCCAGCACCAGCACATCGGCATCGCTCAAGCAATAGCGCCGCCGGTCGGCCTTGGGTGTCGGACGGTTGATGACGGCCTCGCGCGTGCGGCCTGGGGCATACACCATGCGCACCTGTTTATCACCCAAGGTCTTGCGCAAGACGCTCCGAAAACCTTGCCGGAAGGTGGGCTTGTGCACATAAAACTCATCCGGGTCCACCGTGCCTTGCACCACGTTTTCGCCCAAGCCCCAGGCGCCGGTGATGAACACCACATCCGGGTGGCCGGACTCGGTATCGATGGTGAACATGACCCCGCTGGAAGCCAAATCGCTGCGCACCATCTGCATCACGGCGACTGAGAGGTAGACCTTGAAATGGTCAAAGCCGTTGTCGATGCGGTAGGAAATCGCCCGGTCGGTGAAAAGAGATGCCTGGCAGCGTTTGACCGCGTCAACCAGCATTTCTTCGCCCTGGATGTTGAGGTAGGTTTCGTGCTGACCGGCAAAACTGGCGTTGGGCAGGTCTTCAGCGGTGGCGGAACTGCGCACCGCCACGCTCAAATGTTCGCCACTGGCGGCCTTGAGCGTGCGCCAGGCTTCGCGCAGTTGTTGCTCCACGGCGGCCGGCATGGGAGCACCGTAAACAATCTCACGCGCCCGGGCACCGGCACGCGACAGCGCATCGGTATCGGTCTTGTCCAGCGTGTCGAGCAGGCGGTGCAACTCGGGCCAGGCATCGGCCGCATCAAGCGCCGCGCGGTACGCCACGGCGGTGACGGCAAACCCATCCGGCACCCGCACACCCAGCGGTGTGAGTTGCTGGAACATCTCGCCCAGCGAAGCATTTTTACCCCCCACCAAAGGGATGTCAGTCAGCGAGAGTTCTCGAAACCAGCGGATATAACGGTTGGCAGTGGCAGGCATGGCGATCTCCTCAACGTGGGGTGTTGAGGCGAATCTTCATGCGGGGGTCGCTGCCAGGTGTTGACAGCTGTCAACGCACCGGGGACCCAGCGCGCCGGTTTGATCAGGTCATGGAACTGGCGTGAGCTTGGCCACACTCAGCGCCAGCCACTTGACGCCGTGGCGCGGGAAGTTAATCTGGGCCCGGGCATCGTCGCCCACCCCTTCAAGTGACACCACGGTGCCTTCGCCAAACTTGGCATGGAACACCTTCATGCTCTTGCGCAATCCGTGCGAGGGTGCGGCCTTTTGCTCAGGCACCGGAGCGGGGGCCGCAGCCACCGTGTATTTTGAATAATCAGTGCCAAATTGGCCTCTAGCCCCCGTGTAACCTGCGTGAGTAGCTCCTGAATTAATAGTGGAACCAAAGCCCTGATTTTTAGGCGTGATCCACTTCAAAGCGCTTTCGGGCAACTCGTCATAAAACCGGCTCTTCATGTTGTAGCGGGTTTGGCCGTGCAACATGCGGGTTTGCGAATGGCTCAGGTACAGGCGTTTGCGAGCGCGGGTGATGGCGACGTACATCAGGCGGCGTTCTTCTTCGAGGCCGTCGCGGTCGCTCATCGAGTTTTCGTGCGGAAACAAGCCCTCTTCAATGCCGGTGATAAACACGCAATCAAACTCCAGTCCTTTGCTGGAATGCACGGTCATCAGCTGGATGGCATCCTGCCCGGCCTGCGCCTGGTTGTCGCCCGCCTCCAGCGCGGCGTGGGACAAAAAGGCAGCCAGCGGCGATAGGGTTTCACCCGTTTCATCGGCATCCGGCGCCCGCTCTTCCTGCATCGACTGGCTGAAGTCCAGCCCTTGCGAGGCCGGTGACTGGGTCAAGGCCCGGCCCTGCTCATCCATCGGTTGCGCGCTGGCATCCCGGCCAAAGTTTTCAAGCGACACAAAACTCTGCGCCGCATTCACCAACTCTTCCAGATTCTCCACCCGGTCGGCGCCTTCGCGGTCAGCGGTGTAGTGCGCAATCAGTCCGCTGTGGACCAGCATGCGCTCGACGATCTCGCTCAGCTTCATGCCCTCGGTTTGCTCGCGCAACACGTCAATACCGGCCAAAAAAGCGCCAATATTGGTGCCCGCTTTGCCACCCAGACC
>NZ_JBAWYV010000105.1:0-11125 GCF_037143375.1 Rhodoferax sp.
CCAAACTGATGGCGCAACACGGTTGCTGCGGCTTCTACCTGGCGGTGGACCGCCCGGGGTTTGTTAGCGCCGGCGAGTCGTTTGAACTGGTGCCCGGCCCCCGGCGCTTGTCGATCCCCGAGTCTTTTAACGCCAAAATGTTCAAGCACCTGCGTTGAACCGGGTTATCGATTTAACTTGGTATGCTATTAAATAAATAGCTACTTACGCAGGAAGGACGGGGGCTAGAAGCCTATTTTCCTTAAGAATTCCCGCAATCTGCGCATCCTTCTCCAACCACAGTTGTTGCACCCATTTCTGGTAGGCCTCGCGCACGGCGGGGTCGCCAGCGTAATCGCCTTGTACCAAGTCTTGGGGCACTGGCAAGGCGCGCACCCGCACCGTGACGCGTTTGAGTTTCCCCGCCAGAAAGTCCAAGAAGTTGATGGGGCCATCGGGGTACACGATGGTGACATCCAGAATGGCCTGAAATTTATCGCCCATGGCGTTGAGTGCCAGCGCCATGCCGCCGGCCTTGGGTTTTAGCAGGTGGTGGTAAGGCGATTTTTGACGCGCATGTTTGGCCGGCGTGAAGCGCGTGCCCTCCAGAAAATTCATCACACTGGTAGGAATCAGGGCAAACTTTTCACAGGCTTTGCGGGTGGTGGCCTGGTCTTTGCCACGCATTTCAGGGTGTTTTTTCAGGAACTCTTCGCTGTGGCGTCGCATGAAGGGAAACTCCAGCGCCCACCAGGCCAGCCCCATCACGGGCACCCAGATCAGTTGCTGCTTGAGAAAAAATTTCAACAAAGGAATGCGTCGGTTCAGCAAATGCTGCAGCACCAGAATGTCGACCCATGACTGGTGGTTGCAGTTCACCAGATACCAACTGCGCGGGTTCAGTGACGTCAGCCCTTGCACATCCCAAACCGTGTTTTGCGTGAGCCGCATCCAGCCACTGTTGCCCGAAATCCAGGCTTCGGCAATGCGCACCAGAATCGGGTCGATCAACAGGCGAATCTTCTTGATCGGGAGAATAAGCTTCACCAAAGCGAAAAACAGCAAAACGGGCACCCAGAACAAGGCGTTGAACGCCAGCAGCAGTGCGGCGATCAGGCCAACCAAGGGCTTGGGTAAAAAATTGAGCACTTGGGTCTCCTCAAGGGGGTATGGGTTTCAGGCGCAGGCCCGTTGAAAGCGGGTAATTCCATTTCTAAATCATCCCTGTCGTCGTTGTTTCGCCTTGTCGTGCTACAGCACTACCTGCGGCTCAACGCCTAGACATGAATGATTTAGAAATGGAATAAGGCCTTTGAATTGCGGCCTGACCTGAAGGCTTGTGGGTTTTTAAAAAAAGCATGGGGCGACGATATCGTATTTTTGCGGCCAAAGGCGTGCGTTGTTCATCCGTGGTGTGTACCTGCGTGGTAACACCGGGGGCGCTTTTTCGGAGATGATGGCGTCATGAATACGCCTGAAATGAACGCACCGATGTCTGCTCCCCTGGCCTTGAACGTCGGCCTGATTGGCTATGGCAACGCCGGGCGCATCTTCCATGCGCCGTTGATCTCGGGGGTGCCGGGGCTGCGCCTGGCCTGTGTGTGCTCCAGCAAGCCCGAAGCCGTCCACGCCGACTGGCCACAGGTTCGCGTGGTTGACTCACCCGATGCCGTGTTTGCCGACCCATTGATTGATGTGGTGGTGATTGCCACCAGCAATGCCAGTCATTACCCGCTGGCCATGGCGGCCTTGTTGGCGGGCAAGCATGTGGTGGTCGACAAGCCGTGTACCGTGACCTTGACCGAAACTTGCGACTTGCTGAATACAGCCCGCGCTCAAAACCGGGTGCTGACGGTGTTTCAAAACCGCCGTTTCGATGCTGATTTTTTGGCGTTGAAGCAGGTTCTGGCCAGTGGTGAGTTGGGGCGAATCGTGCATTTTGAATCACACTTTGACCGTTACCGGCCGATGGTGCCTGAGCGCTGGCGTGAACAGGACATTCCCGGTTCGGGCCTGTGGTTTGACCTGGGCGCGCACCTGGTCGACCAGGTGCTGCAACTTTTTGGCCCCCCCGACGATCTGCAAGTGGATCTGGCCTGCCAGCGAGAAGGTGCGCAGGTGAATGATTATTTTCATGCCCAGTTGCGCTACCCCACGCGGCATCCGGGACTGCGCGTGATCCTTCATGGCAGCGCGCTGGTGCCCAGCGTCGGTCCCCGTTTTGTGGTGCACGGAACGCTCGGCTCGTTTGTGAAACACGGTCTGGATGTGCAGGAAGATGCGCTCAAGGCTGGCGGGCGACCGCAATGGGGTTCCACAGCCGATTGGGGGCTTGACCCGCTGGTGGGCACGGTGACGTTACAAACTGAAGGCGGGCCAAAATCCAGCCCCGCGCCGGACCTACCCGGAAACTACCTTGGTTTTTACGCCGAGTTGGGGGCCCATCTGCAAGGTCTGGAAGCGCTGCCGAACGTCACGCCAGACCAAATTCACCAGGCGATGCAACTGCTAACGCTGGGTCAGCAGAGCGCCGACGAAGGGCGGTTTGTGCCTGTGCCAGGCGTTTGAATCCGCAATCGTTTCGGAAAAACTTGCTGAAAACAACCGGGAAAATGGCCTGAGCAATCGCCCTTAAGTACCCATTTAGGGGGTGTTGCCAAGTGCAAAACCTTACACTCACCGGTTCCCCTAACTTGTGTCTCCTATGAACGCCCCCGTTGACGTCTCCTTTTTCGTGCGCGCTGCCAAGCCGCTGACCAGCTACCGCAAGTACTGGGCGGCCCGTTTTGGCACCTCCAAATTCCTGCCCATGAGCCGCGCCGAAATGGACAAACTGGGCTGGGACAGTTGCGACATCATTTTGGTGACGGGTGATGCCTACGTGGACCACCCCAGTTTTGGCATGGCGGTGATCGGGCGCATGTTGGAGGCGCAGGGATTTCGGGTGGGGATTATTTCCCAGCCCGACTGGCAAAGCGCCGAGCCGTTCAAGATACTGGGCAAACCCAATCTGTTTTGGGGCGTGACAGCGGGCAACATGGATTCCATGATCAACCGCTACACCGCCGACCGCAAGATCCGCAGCGACGACGCCTACACCCCCGGTGATATTGGCGGCAAGCGGCCCGACCGTGCGGCCCTGGTTTACAGCCAACGCTGCCGCGAAGCCTACAAGGACGTGCCGATTATTTTGGGCGGCATCGAAGGTTCGCTGCGCCGCATCGCGCACTACGACTACTGGAGCGACAAGGTGCGCCGCTCGATCGTGGTGGATGCCAAGTGCGATTTGCTGCTCTACGGTAATGCCGAGCGTGCGCTGGTCGAGATCGCACACCGGTTGGCGGCCAACGAGCCGGTCGAAAAAATCACCGATGTGCGCGGCACCGCTTTTGTGCGCCGCAGCGATGACGCCTCGGGCCAAGGCTGGTTTGAGATTGATTCGACCAGCGTTGACGAGCCGGGCCGGGTCGAAGCGCAAATCAATCCGTACCAGACCACCAGCGAGCAAGCCGCAGGGCAGGGCAGCAGTTGTGCCAAGGAAGACGGCGAGAAAAGCGCTACTAACTCTGTAGCTGCTGACGCAAGTAGCACGGGGGCTACAGCCCAATTAAGCTTAAAAAATGCGGTGAATCCGGCGATTCAGCCGCTCACTTTCGTGCCCAACGCCGCGCTCTACGGCAAAGGAACGGTCAAGGTGCCGCCGCGTGACCGGTCTGTGATCAGGTTGCCCAGCTACGAGCAGGTCAAGTCAGACGCCGTGTTGTACGCCCACGCCAACCGTGTGTTGCACCTGGAAACCAACCCCGGTAACGCCCGCGCCTTGGTGCAGGCGCATGGCACTGGCGTCACCGCGCGTGATGTCTGGATCACGCCACCGCCGATTCCGCTCACCACCGCCGAGATGGACTACGTGTTCGATCTGCCCTACGCCCGCAGCCCGCACCCGAGCTACGCGGATGAGAATGGCAGCCACGACGGTGCTACCAAAATCCCGGCGTGGGAGATGATCCGCTTCAGCATCAACATCATGCGCGGCTGTTTTGGCGGTTGCACGTTTTGTTCGATCACCGAGCACGAAGGCCGCATCATCCAGAGCCGCTCTGAAGAGTCCGTCATCAAGGAAATTGAAGATGTGCGCGACAAGGTCAAAGGCTTCACCGGCACCATCTCCGACTTGGGCGGCCCCACGGCCAATATGTACCGCCTGGGTTGCCGCAGCCCCGAGATTGAAGCGGCGTGCCGCAAACCGAGTTGCGTTTACCCCGGCATTTGCCAAAACCTGACCACCAACCACGACCCGCTGATCAAGATTTACCGCCGCGGCCGGGCGCTCAAGGGCATCAAGAAGATTCTGATTGGCTCCGGTGTGCGCTACGACTTGGCGGTGCAAAGCCCCGAGTACGTCAAGGAACTGGTCACGCACCATGTCGGCGGCTACCTCAAGATTGCGCCCGAGCACACCGAGCAAGGCCCGCTCACCAAGATGATGAAGCCGGGCATTGGCACCTACGAAAAGTTCAAAACGCTGTTTGACAAGTTCACCGCCGAGGCGGGAAAAAAGCAGTTTTTGATTCCGTACTTTATCGCCGCCCACCCCGGCACCAGCGACGAAGACATGATGAATCTGGCGGTGTGGCTGAAGAAAAATGGTTTCCGGGCTGACCAGGTGCAGACCTTTTACCCGTCGCCCATGGCCACCGCCACGGCGATGTACCACAGCAACAAAAACCCGCTGCGCAAGATAACCCGCGACAGCGAAACCGTGGACATCGTGCGTGGTGACAAACGCCGCCGCCTGCACAAAGCCTTTTTGCGCTACCACGATGCCAATAACTGGCCTCTCTTACGCGAGGCATTGAAGTCGATGGGACGCGCCGACCTGATCGGCAATGGCAAACACCATCTGATTCCGACCTACCAGCCAATGACCGATAGCAGCAGCGCGTGTCGTAAAAGCTCAACCCCGGCCAAGCCGCAGACTGCTGCGTTTAAACCGATTCAGAAAGGCCGCATTCTGACCCAGAATACCGGCCTGCCGCCGCGCGATAACGGTGCTGGACGGGTGCCGGGCAAGGTTGCCAAGAAACTGCGCTAGTGGTTTTTTCTCAGTCAGCAAGGGCCAATTGAAGTTTGATGTTGGCTGACAAGCCACCGGTACTGGAGTTGCTGAGCGTAAAAGTGCCGCCCATGCGGGTGCAGGTTTTTTCCGCGATGGCCAGGCCCAGGCCCGCGCCATTGGCGGCTGTGCGGGCGGCTTCACCCCGGTAAAACGGTTTGGTCAAATTTTCCAGCTGTTCGTCAGAGACGCCCATGCCGTGATCCCGAACCCGGATCAGTACCCACTTGTCTCGCGCCTTGGCCGCAATGTCGACCACGGCGATGCCGGTATCGACCGACTTGCCATAACGGCCTGCATTTTCCAGCAGGTTGGTGATCACGCGGCTTAGCTCTACTTCGTCGGCCAGCACGGTCAGGTTGTCGGCCAGGTCCAGGTTGAAGCGCATGTCGGTGCGGCTTCTCATGCTGAAAAGACAACTGTCGATCACCGCTTTCAGGGGCACCGGGGTCAAGTTGACATTGCCAGGGCGCGCGTAATCCAAAAATTTACCAATGATGGCGTCGAGTTGCACGATGTCGGCAGCCATGTTGGCGCGCGCTTCCGGGTCGGCCACGCTGAGCTCGGTTTCCAGGCGCAATCGGGCCAGTGGGGTGCGCAGGTCATGCGAAATACCGGCCAACATAATGGCCCGGTCCTGCTCGATTTTGGCCAGCTTCTGGGTCATGCGGTTGAAACCAATATTGACCGCCCGGATTTCGCGTGTGACCACGGTTTCGTCAAGCGTGCTGGCATCAAAATCGCCATCGCGGACTCGACTGGCCGCAAACGAGAGTTGTTTGAGGGGCTTGTTGATCAAGCGTGCAATCAGGGCCGCACCCGCCAGCGACAACGCGGCGGCCGTGACCAGCCAGATCATCCAGGTGCTGCTCGTTGTGTGGTTGAAGCGGGCCCGGTCGGTCAGCATCCAGTAGTTGTCGCCGTCGATCATGAAGCCGACCCACAAGCCGTCTTTTTTGTTGACGCTGTTGGCCACCACCGTGCCAGGGCCGAGCCGTGACTTGAGCTCCATGGAGATGCGCTGACCCAGTGCATCGGTGTCAAAGGGCTCGAAGGTGTCGCCCGGTTCGCGCGGTTCAATGCGCACACCTTCCTGGTCGGTCATGGTTTTAATGAGCGACACGCGTGCGATGGCGTCTGAGTGAATCAGGGCGGCCCGGCTCAAATTGACCAGTGAGGCGATTTGCTGGGCGGTCTGGATGGCACGGGGTTCGAACTCAAGAGAACGAAGTGTCTGCAGCCAAGCCAGAATGCTGCCGATCAGCAGCAGCGAGAGTAGGAAAAAAGTGCGCCAGAAGAGACTTCGGCCCATCCGGGAGATCGATTTTCGATAGCCAGAACTCGCCTCCAGCGGCATCAAACCGCTGACGTCAGGCGAATGGGGTTGTGCTGTAGCCAATCGCTTCAACCCGCACCATCGGGTACAAAAACGTAGCCCACTCCCCAGACAGTTTGAATAAACCGGGGTGCAGAGGCGTCCACTTCCAATAGTTTGCGCAAGCGTGAGACCTGCACATCCAGGCTGCGGTCAAAGGGTTCGAACTCGCGGCCACGGGCCAGTTGAGCCAACTTTTCGCGTGAAAGCGGTTGCCGAGGGTGGCGCACAAGTGCCTTGAGCATGGCGAACTCGCCGGTGGTCAATGGCAATTCTTCCTTGTCCCGACGCAACATCCGTGCGCCCAGATCAAAGGTGAAGTTGCCAAAACTCACGACCTCGTTGTCGCTGGAGGGTGAACCAGGCGCTTCCAGCACGGGGCGGCGGCGCAGCACGGCATGGATCCGGGCCAGCAACTCACGCGGGTTGAAGGGCTTGCCAAGGTAGTCATCAGCGCCTACTTCAAGCCCGACGATGCGGTCCACATCCTCGCCTTTGGCGGTCAACATGATGATGGGCGTACGGTCATTGGCAGCGCGCAGGCGTCGGCAAATTGACAAACCATCTTCACCCGGCATCATCAGGTCGAGCACGATCAGGTCCACCGTCTCGCGTAAAAGGATACGGGTGAGAGATTTGCCGTCTTCTGCTTGAAGTACCTCAAAGCCTTCTTGCGTCAGGTAGCGTCTAAGCAGGTCTCGAATTCTGGAATCGTCATCGACAACCAGAATTTTGTCATTTCGGTTAGGGTCTTGGCTCATTGGGTGTACCACTTCAAATGTAACAAAGCCCATTTTGCAGGTATGAATCCAGAAAATCAGGATTTCAGCAGGAGCTTTGACACACTGTTACAAATGTTGCCCTGGAGCGCAAGCCGATTTGTTGAGTCGGGAGCTTTATCAAGCTGTTTAGAGTTATGTTCCTACTATGAAAAAGATTTTTATTTTGGTGATTGGTTTTGTTTGCGCCTTTTACGCTTGGGCGCAACCCGAAGGCAATCGGCATTTTGAAACCCCACGAACGGCCCCAGAAGCGCCAGCCACCTTGCGGTCAACACTTAAAACTGCGCTTGATGCAGGTTCGCAGAGCAAGGAGTCGGCACCCAAAAACACCGAAGAAACAAGGCATTTATCGGCGCAGGAGCGTGCTGATCTGCGCTTGCAGTTGCAAAACCGTGCGGCTAGATTTGCCAATCCTTGAGCTTCCAGACTAAAGTTGTTAAAACATTCAAGGTGTTTGATGCCAACGGAGTCGTTATGAAAAATGCTGCAAAGTACATAGCGTTATATGCACTTATAACGGGGGCTAGTGCACTATTTGCGCAACAAATCAATGCCCCGATTCTGCAGAACGTGGTGCAGTTGTCGGCTAACGGTTCGGTTGAAGTGACGCAGGATTTGCTCTCCATCACCCTGAACACCACGCGTGACGGGAGCGATGCCAACACGGTGCAAACTGGGCTCAAGACGGCGCTTGATGCCGCCTTGGTGGAAGCCCGAAAATCTGCCTCGCCGGGTCAGTTGGAGGTGCGCACCGGCAACTTCAGCCTGTATCCGCGTTATGGCCGCGATGGCAAATCGGTCGGGTGGCAAGGCACTGCAGAGTTGGTGCTGGAAGGGCGTGACTTTGTGCGCATCAGCGCCGTCGCCGGCAAGATTCAAACGCTCACATTGGGCAACGTCAGTTATGGCCTGAGTCGCGAACAACGTCTCAAGGTCGAAGCCGACGCGCAGGGCATGGCGATTGAGCGCTTCAAAGCCCGCGCAGCCGACATCGCTAAAAGCTTTGGCTTTTCAGGCTACGCGCTGCGTGAAGTCAGCATTAACGCCAACGACCAAGGCTACTCGCCGAGACCCCGGATGCTGGCGATGCAAGCCAAGTCGGAGATGGCAGATGCCCCCGTGCCCATCGAGGCTGGAAAAACCTCGGTCGTGGTCACGGTTTCAGGGTCAGTGCAACTGAAATAAGACAGCTTGCCTTGATCGTTTCCCCCCGGGTTTAGGTACTTTAACGGTACATAATCTGACCCAAGTCAATACGGGGGACATCACAATTGGTGCTAGAACGCTTCAAAGAGGTCGCTTTGCATGGCTGCTGCGCTTGCCGGTGCAGTTTGTTCATTCATCCTCGTTCCTTGCCAGACTTTGAAAAGTTTCTGAGTTTCCCCCCATTACCCGTTTGATTTGATCCATGGCCGATTTCACCCCCCTCTCCACCATCAAACGATTAGCCACTGCATCGCCTTCGGCTTCAGTACCTGCCATGTTGGGGCGTTTCGAGCTGCGCCTGATTTTGGGTCGTGGCGCCCAGTCGGTGGTCTGGCTGGCGTTCGATCCGCGGCTGGAGCGCGAAGTGGCCATCAAGCTGATGAAGCCCGGCAAAGGCTCAGACGCCACCGCCATCGCCCAGTGGCTGCAGGAAGCCCGCAGTGTGAGCCGTCTGACACATCCCCACATTGTTCCGGTTTTTGAGGCCGATGTGCATGACCAGCAACCCTACCTGGTGTTTGAGTACGTGATGGGGCAAACCCTGGCCGCCTTGATCAAGCAGCGGGGGGCCTTGCCGCCAGCCGAGGCCGTGGCGCTGATGCTTGATGTGCTGGATGCCCTGGATGTCGCCCATACAGCGGGCGTGGTGCACCGCGATTTGAAGCCCTCCAACGTACTCGTCAACGCGGCGGGCCGGGCGCGGGTGATGGATTTCGGTATCGCAGCCCGCATCAATGATGCTGGCGTGCCCGGTACTCGCGCCCCAGAGGGTGGCACGCCGGGCTATATGTCGCCAGAAGCCGCGCAGGGCAAGCCTGCGACACCTCAGGTGGATATTTTTTCGGCAGGCATTGTGCTGGCCGAACTGCTCTCAGGCAAGCCGTTGATTGCAGAAGTTGACCCCTTGCGCGCCATCTATCGGGTGGTTCACGAACAGCTCACACTCCCCACGGACATGAGTCCGACGGTGGACGACAGTTTGCGCGCGGTGGTGCTGCGCGCTTTGGCGCTTGACCCGACCCAGCGCCACACCAGTGCCAAGATGTTCCGGGATGCGCTCGCCAAGTGGTTAGATGCCCGAGCGCAAGGCGGGTCAGGCGAGGGTGCCAATGCCGCTAACAGCAAAGGTGGAAGCAGTAGCACGCTTGAGTTTTTGCTGCGCCGCATGCGTCATAAAAGCGATTTTCCGGCGATGTCGGATTCGGTGGTCCGAATCCAGGGCATGGCGACATCAGAGACCGAAAGTGTTAACAGTGTCACCAACGAAATCCTGAAGGATGTGGCGCTCACCAACAAGCTTTTGCGGCTGGTCAACAGCGTTCATTACTCGCGCGGCGGAAGCATCAGCACAGTCTCACGAGCCGTCACTCTAGTAGGTTTTAACGGCATTCGCAACATGGCATTGAGCCTGGTCTTGCTCGAGCACATGCAGGACAAGGCGCAAGCCCAAGTGTTGAAAGAAGAATTTTTGCGCTCGCTCATGGCCGCATCGGTCGCGTCTGAACTGTGCCACTCGGAGCGGGAAACCGAGGAAGCTTTCATTGGTGCCATGTTCCACAATCTGGGGCGTTTGCTGGCGCAGTTTTATTTTCAGGAAGAAGCGCAGACGGTGCGCAGCCTCGTGTCCTCGACCCGCCAGCCCGTGAGCGAGGCTGCAGCCTCGGCCAGCGTGCTCGGCATCAGTTTTGAGGAGTTGGGTATCGGCGTGTCCAAGGTCTGGGGCTTGCCTGAAAGCATTCAGCGCTGCATGCGTAAGCCAATGGGGGATCCGCCCTCCCGCGTGCCCGCCGACGCGCAGGAACGCCTGCGCTGGACGGCGCTGGCGGCCAACGACATCGCCGACACTTTGTTGCACACCGACCCCAAGTTCGTGGATGGAAAGTTGGCCCTGGTTTCCAAAAACTACGCCAAATCCCTGGGCGTCAACCCGGGCGATGTGCAATCGGCCACCGCAGTGGCGCGCAAAAAGCTGATTGAAATGGCCGCGGCCATGGATATTGTGGTCAAGCCTGGCACCGCTGCCGCCAAACTGCTGAAACTGCCTGAAGATATGGCCGGTTCGCCGCATGCGCATGAAGCTGATGCGCCTGACACCTTGTCACCGCTGGAGTTACATGCCACCCAGACCGTGACGCATTTGCCAACTGGCGGAGCCGTGGCGGTTGAGGTGCCTGGTGCGCCTGCCAAGCATGTGGTTCAAATTCTTGCGGCCGGCATTCAGGACATCACCAATGCCATGGTCGAAGAAGTCAAACTGAGTGATTTGTTGCGCATGATTCTGGAAACGATGCTGCGGGCGATGGATTTCCAGCGCATTATTTTTTGCATGCGCGATCCCAAAACCGACACGATAACCGGCCGTTTTGGCTTGGGCAAGGACGTAGACTCCATGGTTAAAGGCTTTCGTGTGCCGATGCAGTCGGGCACCATGGACCTGTTCACGGCGGTGTGCACCAAGGGCGCTGACGCCATGATCAGTGACGCCACCGAGCCGCACATTACCGGGCGCTTGCCAGTCTGGTACCGCACGCAAATTAACGCGCCGACGTTTCTACTGCTGCCCGTCAACATCAAGGGACGGCCGTTTGGCTTGATCTATGCCGACAAAGCTGAAAAGGGCGGCCTTGTGCTGGATGAAAAAGAACTTTCCTTGCTCCAGACCCTGCG
>NZ_JBAWYV010000106.1:0-11056 GCF_037143375.1 Rhodoferax sp.
CTGGCCGAGACCAGCAGCGGCGCCTTCATCGCCAATGACACGCGCTTGGGACCCAAGCAGCGCATGCAAATCATCACCGGCCCCAACATGGGCGGTAAATCGACCTACATGCGGCAAATTGCGGTGATCGTTTTGCTGGCCAGCATGGGCAGTTATGTGCCGGCCAGCGCCTGCCGACTCGGGCCGATTGACGCCATCCACACCCGTATTGGCGCCGCCGACGACCTGGCCAACGCCCAGTCCACCTTCATGCTGGAGATGCTGGAAGGCGCTCAAATTCTGCACGCTGCCACGCCCAACTCGCTGGTGCTGATGGACGAAATTGGCCGTGGCACCAGCACCTTTGACGGCCTGGCGCTGGCCAGTGCCATTGCCACCCAGCTGCATGACAAAACCCAGGCCTACACCCTGTTTGCCACGCACTACTTTGAGTTGACCGAGTTCCCGGCCAAACACCACGCCGCCATCAACGTGCATGTGAGTGCTGTCGAGTCGGGCCGCGACATTGTGTTTTTGCACGAAATCCAACCTGGCCCGGCCAGCAAAAGCTACGGTATTCAGGTCGCGCGCCTGGCCGGCATGCCCGCCGCCGTGCTCAACCACGCCCGCCACACGCTGGAAGCACTGGAAGCCAAAGCCACCGAATCCCAAGCCCAAGTCGACTTGTTTGCGGCACCACCCGCTATTGAAAATATAGCTTCCAGCGCAATAGAGACGGCGGTTGCAGCCATAAATCCTGATAATTTAAGCCCCAGAGAAGCACTGGAAGCGCTGTACCAATTGAAGGCGCTGGCGAGCAAGGTGTAAGGCAGGCGATCAGTTAGACTGAACCAAAGGAGAAACTACTATGGCAGGCGTATTTGGAAAAGACCCGAACATGAAGAAGAGCAACCACGCAGAACTGGAGAGGCTCAATTTGGAGCGTAAACAGAAGCTGGCACTGGCGGCACTTAAGTTCAATCAGAAGAAAGTTGTCCCACCGTCAAAAGACGCTGACGGTAAGTAACTACAGTCAATAACTTATCAAACACCGGCAACCGCGCCTCAAGCTTTGGCATAACGGGCGTCAAATTGCTGGTGTGACGATTTAAGGGTCTGCATGGCGGACTGCAATTCATCGAACAAACCCGGCATGACATCGGCCTGTCCGACCTTTCGGCCGAATGCCCGGGCGACTGCGTCCAACAGACTGGCTGTCGTCATCGGTTTGGCCGTCACTTCAAGTTTGACGCCCGCACTGGCCATTACCGCCTGCTCCATCTCGGTCAGGGGTGCCATCAAGACCACCCATGGCAAAAAGATACCGGGTGTGGCGTCAGCCTGGCGCAGCATTTCCAGACCATCCATACCGGGCATTCGCCAGTCAAGGAGCAGCAGGTCGTATTCACGTTTTTCACTGGCATTGCTTAACAAGGCTTGCAGACCGGCTTCACCCGACGCCACAGCGTGCGCCTGCCAGCCCAAGGCCGTGCAGGATCGCATCAAAACTTCTCGCGCCAAGGGGTGGTCATCCACAATCAGGACGAACAAGTTGGCGGGGAGGTCTTCTGATGCCGATGACTTTGTTTCTTGTCCCCGCGTCAGTGACAAGTCAAGTCGAAATTCGCTACCTTGACCCAAGGTGCTGTCCACTTCAATGTGCCCGCCCATCAGGTTGGCGAGTTGGGCGCAAATGGCCAGCCCCAAGCCGGTGCCGCCATAGAGACGACTGGTGGATGTATTTGCTTGCGTAAATCCGTTAAAAATGGTGGCCAGTGATTCTGTGGCCATGCCGATACCGGTATCGCGCACACTCAATTGCAAGGTGGCTTGTTCCTCTGCCAAGGCATCCTGACCGGTTACACACCGTACCGACACCACGATCTCACCGGCATCGGTGAACTTGACCGCATTGCTGATCAGGTTCAGCAGGATTTGCTGCACGCGCAAAGCATCGCCGACCCAGGTATCGGGCACGTCAGAGGCAACGTCCAGCAAAGCTTCAATCGGCTTGTTTCCCACACCGATGCCCAATACCGAGGCAGTGGTGCGCATGAGTGACCTCAGCGAAAACGCAGCGTGCTCCAGATGCAACTCGCGGGCCTCAATCTTGGAGAAGTCCAATACATCGTTGATCAAGGTCTGCAACGCATTGGCCGACAACTGAATATTTTCGGCATAGTCCCGTTGACGACGACTCAATGGAGAGTCCGTCAATAGCCGGGACAGGCCGACCACCGCATTGAGGGGGGTGCGCAACTCGTGGCTGACATTGGACAGAAAGTCGCTCTTGGCCTGGTTGGCGGCGTCAGCCGCCTCAAGCGCTTGCGCCAGGGCTTGCTCGGACTTTTTGAACGATGTGATGTCCGTGTAGGTCAGCAAAATCCAGTCTTTGGAAATTTGTTGCCCACGGACTTCCAGGTAGGTCCCGTTGGTCTGGAGTCGCTCGAAACAGAAGGTTTGGCGGTCCTTCATTGTTTGAAGAAACCCGGTCATGGCCGCTTCATAGGTCTGATTCGGATAGTCACCCCGGTCAAAATTGAAACTGACCATCTCCGCAAAACTCAAGGACTCCTTTTGCGCCAGTTCAGGCGGGTAGTCCAGGATGATGCCAAACAGTTTGTTGCGCAGAACTACTTCTCGCGCCTCATTCAAAACCACCACTCCGAAGGACAAGGACGCAAGAACCTCTTGAAGAAATTGGTTGAGTTCGGAGATTTTCTGCTGGCGCGCCTTGCTCACCCGGTTGTCGACCATCGTGCTTCGGGTGGCGACGAACTGGCCTTGCGCATCAAGGATGATGTTGGCACTCACCAGAAAAGGGATGCGGGAGCCGTCTTTGCAGGAGACTTCAAATTCAACCTCTCGGATCTGGCCGTCGCGTTGCAGTAGTGGATACACCTGCGCAAATCTGACCCTATTTTCAGGGTCAAGAAACTCGGTCATGCGCCGACCCAGATACTCTTCGCGGGTGTAGCCCAGCAAATCAAGCTCCGTCTGGTTGACCTGGACCAGCCGACCCTCTGCATCCAGCGAGTGGTAGCCACATGGGGCCCTGTCGTAGAGATCGGTCAGCGCTTGAGTACGCTCCTGCACTTTACCCTCCAGCGCTTGATTGAGTTGTTTGAGCGCCTTCTCACTGGCGCGTAAATCGACCTCGGCGAGGTGGGTCTCATGCGTTTTTTCCACCAATTGGATGGCCGTCTGGGCCATGGCGTCCACCACCGCCTGGGCTTCACGAAAATAGACCGGGGGTGCGGACAAGGCTTTACCTTCGGAAAGGTCCCGGGCCGGCAGGGTCAGCGCCGTGACCGATTGCGAAATTCGCCTGGCAAGAACGGTGGCCAGGGTGACACCCAAGCCTAGCAGCAGGAGAATGCCTGCGCCCATCGCGACCACCCGTTGCGTCAACACGGATTCCAGTTCTTGACGGGGAATGCCAATACCCACCTTCCAGTGGTGGCGCGCCGAGGTGCTGAAAAACCCCAGAATCGGGGTGGCTTCCAGCGTATCGACCTCCAGAGCACCTTCATTTTCCGGAAAGTGGGCCAATAACACTGGCGAGGCTTTCTGCCCCACAAATTGCTCGGCCTGAAGGGTGCGGGCGGCAATGGTGCCTGAACTGTCAAAAATGCTGAGTATCCATTCATTAGGCAACTGTTTCGAATGTTGCTGCTGGTGCTGATGCAGCAGGTCGTTAAGCCATTGCGGAGACATGCCAACACTCAGGACGTAGGCTACTTTTCCTTTGATAAATACCGGCACGGCCACGGTGACCGTGGGTTTGGCAACAACCGCACCGATAAAAACATCGGAGACCACGGTTTGTCCGGTGGTAAAAACCTGACGCAATTGCGCCTGATTGCCATACCGCGGCAACGGCTCTCCAAACTCGAGCAAGGTGTTGACGAGTTCCTGCCCGGTTTCATCACAGATCAATACATTTCTGGCAATGTTGGTCGCTTTCAATATCTCACGCGACTTGCGGTGGAAGTCCTCGAGGTTGTTGGTCGTCAGGTTGGCGCTGTGCGAAAGTGCCACCGCGAGCACTTCGATTTGCGCAAATTTGTTGTCCACCGCCATCACGAGCGCCCGAGCTGTCTGCAGTGTTGATTGTTGAAGCTGGGTGTGTCCTTCATTCAGCAGATGAACAAAAAGAAATACAGCCCCAAGGATGCCGGGCAGCAGGCAGCCCAACGCCAGCCACAGCAAGAGGGCTTGTGCAGAGGGCAGAGGTTTTAATTTTTCGGGAGGCGGGGTTGGGGCACTCGGCAGCATTTCGGCTGGAAAAACAGGCAGTTTGTTATTCATTGGCTCCACCCATGGGTCATGGCAAAGCCATGCCCAAATTTATTGACATATATCTATTTAATTTGAAGCAATAGTACTAAAGCAGCCTCCCACAACGCTGAATGACCGGTTTTGAAAATGGATTCGGCAAACTGGCTGAATGCCACCTGATCTAAAAAGTCAAAAAATACCAGAATTCATTCCAGCACTAGGCTACAAGGGTTCGCTAAGTCATCAGCGTCGTAAAACTCGGCTGGACTTGATTGCCCCACTGGCTGTGATGACCAGGACACGGCTTCTCACATTGCTACAGCACGTGTTTCGCCGTGGCGCATTAGCCAGACCGAATCTTTGGTCAGGCCGCGCGCTTGCAACGCCGCCGCCAAATCTCGCGGCGGATGGTCAAAGGCTTCCTGGGTCAGCTTGAAAGTCCCCCAATGCACTCCCATGGCTTGCTTCGCCTCCAGATCCAGCATGAGTTGGACCGCATCGGATGGGTTTACATGCATCTTCTTCATGAAGTCGCGTGGCAGGTAGGCACCGATGGGCAGGGCCAAAAAATCCACCGCACCCAGGCGTTCGCGAATGGCTTTGAAGTCGGCGCTGTAGCCCGTGTCACCGGGAAACAGAAAGCGCCAGGCGTCGATTGCGCCGGGGTTTCGTTCCACCATATAGCCGCCCCAAAGCGATGCATTGGTGTCAAACGGTGTGCGCCGGCTCCAGTGCTGTGCCGGGGTGAAATGGATGCGAATAGGCTCAAGCAAGGCTTTGCCGTCAATGTCACGAGTCACATCCGCATGGTCCCACCAGTCCAACTCGGTCACATTCGGAATGTTGCGTGCGTCAAACCAGGCTTTAAGGCCTAGCGGCACAAAAATCCGGGGTCGTTGCCCGGAAGCCACCATCGCGGCGAGGGTCGCGTCGCACAGATGATCGTAATGGTTGTGCGAGATCAGCAGCACATCGATGGGGGGCAAACTATCCCCCCGCAGCGGTGCAGGCACCATGCGCGGCGCACCAAAGCGCCCGTATGGCCCGGCAAAATCGGCCAGCGTCGGGTCCGTCAGCACGTTCAGCCCACCCAGCTGCAGTAGCACTGACACATGGCCCAGCCAAGTCACGACGGGTGCCTGCTGTCGCTGGGCAATGCGCGCATGGTCCACGGCGACACTCCATTCCCCGGCAAAAGAGGCATAGCCGTTCTGTGGTTCTGTGAGAGGCTTGAAGTCGCCACGCAAGCTGCGCCACACCATTTCATACCAGGGGAAGTCACCAATGACGACCGATGGGTCGCTGTTGGCGAAGCCTGTTTTGCGGTGATGTGCGGGTTTGGCGTGAAAAGTATCTGTATTCATATTCGTTGTGACTTATGGTTTGGCTCAAGACAAGTAAACTGCCAATGTCGACTCAAGGAGTGGATCAGTAAAAATAGAAACCAAATGGAAAATATAGATAGCACCCTGAGATTGATGATGCTGGTCATTTCCGGAATCTTCGCGATCTCCTGGCTGTGTCTGGCCCTTGCATTTCGTCTTATCCCCAAGGCATCGGCCAGTTTCTTTCTGGCCAATGTCTCAGTCGGTTTGGGCGTCATATTAATGCTGCAGCGTGCTGACCACCCCGGATTCCTGAGTTTTCAGGTGGCTGACTGGCTCGTGATCTTCGGCCTCGTCACCTTCCAGTCTGGCATATTGCGGCTCTTGCGGGACCCGCCTCCTTCCCTTTGGGTGCGATATATCCCGCTATGGATTGAGATCGCGGCGACTGCAACATTGGCGCCCGATACCAGTTCCTACCTGTACCGCGCATTGGCGTTCAACATCATTGCCAGCGTCACGACCTGCTCTGGATTTATGGAGTGCGTCTGGGGTGATGGGTCGCACCGATTCAAGGGCTGGGTCAAGGCTCTGATCGCATGGCCGTTTCTTGGCGCGGGGCTCTTATTTGGTATTCGCGCCTACCAGGTGCTGTCCATCAGACTGGCAGAGGGTATTTCTCCGGTGGATACGACGCTGCATTTCACGCTGTTTTTGTGGACCTTCATTCTGCTGCTGGTCGTCACCAATATTTCATTGGTCGGGCTGCTGGTCCATGCGCTGCAAAAAAATGAGGAAAATTTACTATTGCAGTTAGACAAGGCCAATGCCCAGTTGACTTCGCAATTGCAATTGCAAACCGAACAACTGCATGACACTGATCGCACCCTGAGCCAGATACGAATCGACTACGAAAAAGCGTATCCCTTGGCCCGGATGGCCGCTGTGATTCCTTCAATAACGCACGATCTGAATACATCTATTGGATGCAGCATCATGGCCGCCAGCGTTATTGATGAATCCATTGATAATTTTGAAATTACCAAGTTGCCCGACACAAGGCTCACAAATGATCGTGAAAACATCATCAAGTCTGTCCGAAATGGTTTGAAGCTCATTGAACTGTCCAATCAGCGCTCGGCCGAACTGGTGTCAAGCTTGAAGCAGTTGTCCATTGATCAGGTCACCCAGCAGCGCAGGTCGTTTCTGGTCGATGAACTCATTGATGACGTCGTGGCCACTCTGACGCCCGCCCTTGAAAAACGCCAGATTCACGTCGTTTTTGACATGGCGCCCGGTCTTTTGATGGACAGCTTCCCAGGTCCATTGGGTCAGGTGGTCTCCAACCTCGTCCAAAACGCAATGCTGCATGGTTTTGACGGCCTGGAGGACGGGACGATCACGTTACGCGCTCAGGCCTTGGGCAAAACACACATTCGCATTGAAGTTGAAGATGACGGCAAGGGCATGACCGATGCTGTGCGCGCCCATCTGTTTCAAGCCTTTTTCACCACCATCCCTGACAAGGGTGGTTCTGGCCTGGGACTGACTTTCTCCAACCGGTTGATCCAAAATGTTTTGGGCGGGAAAATCTCGGCCGAATCCAAGCCGAATGAAGGTAGCCGCTTTATTATTGAACTGCCCAACGTAACGCCGACGGTAGCCGCTTAGCGACATCCCCCGGAAAGTTACGCCCGGCACGAATTCTGCATGGAGCATTTGCAGCCCCAAGCTGGTACAAAATCGGATATTCATTTCAAGTGCCACCGGCACCCCCAGTTTTACTTTTATTCAAAACAACATGACATATTGCGTCGCCATCAAACTTAACGCCGGACTGGTGTTCCTCTCTGACTCCCGCACCAACGCCGGACTGGACCAGATCAGCACCTTTCGGAAAATGATCGTTTACGAAAAGCCCAACGACCGTTTCATGGTGCTGCTGTCGGCCGGCAACCTGAGCATTTCTCAATCGGTGCGTGAAATACTGCAAATCGAGCAACTCAAAGACCACCCTGAAAGCGAGCCGATCACCATTTGGAACGCCAAAAGCATGTTTGATGCCGCGCGCGTGCTCGGCTCGGCCATTCGCCACGTCTACGACCGTGACGCAGCCTCACTCAAGCAAGCCGGTGTTGAATTCAATGTGTCACTGATTTTTGGTGGCCAGATCGCTGGCGAAGGCATGCGCCTGTTTCAGGTTTACTCGGCTGGCAACTTCATTGAAGCCACGCCCGAAACACCGTATTTTCAGGTCGGCGAATCCAAATACGGCAAACCCGTGCTGGACCGCGTCATCACGCCCGAAACCCCACTGGATGAAGCGGCCAAGTGTGCACTGGTGTCAATGGACTCCACGCTCAAGTCCAACCTGTCGGTGGGTTTGCCACTTGACATGGTGGTCTACGAAGCCAACACCTTCCAGACCGACAAGGTGGTGTGCATCGATGAAAACAACCCCTACTTCAAGATGATGCACAACAGCTGGGGCCAAAAATTGCGTGAAGTGTTTGACAGCATCGAAGACCCGAGCTGGCATGGTGAGCAAACCGGCGTGCCGCTGATGGTCGA
The DNA here is from genome assembly GCF_037143375.1 of Rhodoferax sp. Taxonomy (GTDB): domain Bacteria; phylum Pseudomonadota; class Gammaproteobacteria; order Burkholderiales; family Burkholderiaceae_C; genus Rhodoferax. The sequence continues at coordinate 8,157 of NZ_JBAWYV010000106.1, forward strand.
GTCCAGCCGCAACCGCACGCTGAAGAAAATCAGCACGCCCCAAGAAAAACTCATCTAAAAATGGTTGTTTTTTCTCATGCCAACAGCTTTGGCGCCAGCACCTACCGGGTGTTGTTCAAACACCTGAAAGCGCGCGGCTTCACGGTCAAGGCGATCGAAAAATTTGGCCATGATCCGAAGTACCCGGTCACCGACAACTGGCCGCATCTGGTGCAACAACTGATTGACTTCACCCAGACCGAGGTGCAAAAAAAAGGCGAACCCGTTTTTTTGGTCGGTCATTCGCTGGGTGGGTTTATCAGCCTGATGGCCGCTGCCCGGGCCCCTGAACTGGCACGCGGCGTGCTGCTGCTGGACGCACCCATTCTGGGCGGCTGGCGCGCCACCACGCTGGGCGTCATCAAAAGCACGCAAATGGTGGGATCGTGGTCGCCCGGGGCGGTCAGCCGTCGACGCCGCAACACCTGGCCGAGTCAAGAGGCGGCGCTGGAACACCTGCGGCATAAAAAAGCATTCGCCAAATGGGACCCGCAAGTGCTTGAAGACTACATTGCCTATGGCACGCACGACGAAATTCACGGAGACGAAAAAAAACGTGTACTGAGCTTTGACCGTGATGTAGAAACCGCCATCTACAACACCCTGCCGCACAACTTGGAATCAATTTTGAAGCGCCACCCGGTCAAATGTCCGGTGGCTTTTATGGGCGGCACGCAGTCGGTGGAAATGAAGCAGGTCGGCATGGCCATGACCGAAAAAATCACCAAAGGCCGCATCATGATGCTTGACGGCAGCCACCTGTTTCCAATGGAAAAACCACTGGCCACCGCAGCGGCCATAGAAGCCGCGTTGCTCAACCTGGGCGCCTGATCAGCGACCCGACTCGATGGCTGGGTGCGGGAAGATTTTCGGCAAGATCACCCTGAACGTACTGCCCTGACCCACCTCGCTTTTGACCTCGATGCGCCCGTTGTGTTTTTTCACAATGCCATAAGCCAGGGACAAGCCCAGGCCCGTGCCTTTACCTACTGGTTTGGTGGTGAAAAAAGGCTCAAAAATCCGGCTCAGATTCTCAGGTTTGATGCCTTTACCGGTGTCTTGCACCTCCACCCAGACTTGGCTCTCGTCTTGCCCGGTACGCAGGGTGATGGTGCCGTGCACTTCAATCGCATGCGAGGCATTGACCAACAGGTTCATGAATACCTGGTTGAGCTGGAACGGGAAACACTCGATTTGCGCAACACCCGCAAACTCCTTGACCACTTCGGCCTTGTATTTGAGCTCGTTCCAGACCACGCGCAAGGTGCTTTCCATGCCCACTTCCAGGTCAGCCCACTGGCGCTCTGATTCATCCACATGGGAGAAGTTTTTCAAATCCTGCACGATGCGCGTCACGCGCTTGACCCCGTCCAGTGACTCCGCCAACAGCGAAACAATGTCTTCGCGCAAAAACTCAACATCAATATCGGCCTTGAGCTGCTTGATTTCTTGCAGTGTCGCGACTGTCAGGCTACTTTCTGCCTGCTCGTACACCGACAGCAGTCTGAGCATGTCAGTGACATAACCCTGCAGGGAGCCCAGGTTGGAGTTAACAAACCCCACGGGGTTGTTGATTTCATGCGCCACACCGGCCGCCAGTTGCCCGATGGAGGCCATGCGCTCGGACTGCATCAACTGGTTTTGGGTTTCTTCCAGGCGCTTGATCAACTGGGCCTGGCTGTCCTTTTCTTGCTGCAATTTTCCATTCACGGCGTTCAAATCGGCAGTTCGGTCCAGTACCCGTTGCTCCAGCAAACGGCTCGACTCGCGCAAGGCTTCTTCCGCCCGCGTGCGCTGTGTGATGTCTTGAAAACCAAACACACGCCCAATGATTTGTTCGTTCAAATACTGGGGCCGCGAACTCGCTTCGAACACACGACCATCACGCAGATGCAGCAGGTCTTGTGTCTCGCCGTTGTCTACGATGGCACTCAGTCGCGCACGCAGCAGTTCTGACTCCTGCACGTTCGCCACGATGAAATCGAGAATACCGGCATCATCCTGCCAGTTCAGCAAGTCATCGGGGATGGTCCACAATTTACCAAACAGACGGTTCATGCTGTCGATTTTTCCCTTCCAATCGATCACAAGAATGCCGTTGCTGGTGGATTCCAGAGTGGCACGCAACTCCGACAGGGTGTGCTCCAGCGCATCTTGTGCCACGTTCTCGCTTTGCGTCAGGACGGCGCGCACCAACAGCAAGGGCACGCCGTCGTACGCAAGCAGTTGGATGGACTTGCGCACGCTCAGCAAATCACCATTGCAGCAACGGTACTCATCGTCCTGGTCTTGCACCTCCAGCGTCTGGCCGCCGCGAACATCTTCCCAATAAAAAACGTCCTGCAGGGCGCTCTCCACCTCGGTAATGAGCAAGCCCTTGATTTGCGATGGCGCATACCCCAGCGTGCTGGCCGCGGTGGCATTGGCCACCTCAATCTGCAAGCTTGTCGGATTGACCAGCAGCAAAATCTCCGGGCAATGGTCGAGCATCAGTTGGGCTAAATGACTCATGGCTTGCCCTCCACAGCCCGTCCGGAGGCCGCGTCAAAGTAGTAACTGACCCGCTTGCGCGGGCTCAAATAGTTGTAAACATCACGCGGCACCTGGGCTGGCCGGATGGCCTTGGCAATGTTGAACTCGGTCTCGCGTTCCATATCCAGCAACAGGGCCTCCTCTTTGGGGATTTGAGAGTCGTAGATCATCACTGTCGGCTTCATGGGCCGGGCGGTGTTGACCGTGGCGACCATGCCAACGGCGCCATTGGACAACTGCACGATCGTGCCCGGCGGGTACACCCCCAGGCAGCGAATGAAAACCGGCAACAACTTGGGGTCAAACTTGCCCCGCAGCTTGGCAAACAT
>NZ_JBAWYV010000107.1:0-11055 GCF_037143375.1 Rhodoferax sp.
ATTCGTGAAATCTACAGCGGCATCATGGCGGTGCCCGCCGCTCAACTTAAAAAATGGCTGGCGCGGCTGGACAACCAGAACGTGCAGGGCGAGTACTACCTGACCGATATCGTGAAGTTTGCCGTGGCCGATGGCGTGCCAGTGGTGGCCCACAAAATCACCGACGCGGCCCAAGTGGCGGGCGTCAACAGCCCGGTGCAACTGGCCGAACTCGAACGGGCCTTTCAGTTGCGCAACGCCCAGCAGTTGATGGAGCAGGGCGTGCGTCTGGCCGACCCGGCGCGGCTTGATGTGCGGGGCAGCCTGACCTGCGCCCAGGACGTGTCGATCGACGTGAACTGTGTCTTTGAAGGCCAGGTGAGTTTGGGCGAAGGCGTGAAGATTGGCGCCAATTGCGTGATTGCCAACGCCAGCATCGCCGCCGGGGCGGTAATTCACCCGTTCACCCACATCGAAGGCGGCAAGCCGGGCAGCAAAGACTTCATTGAAGTAGGTGAGGGCGCCTTGATCGGCCCGTTTGCCCGACTGCGACCCGGTGCCAAATTGGGCGCCGAGGTGCACATCGGCAATTTTGTCGAGGTCAAAAATTCAACCCTGGCCAAGGGTGCCAAGGCCAACCACCTGGCGTATCTGGGCGACGCCACGGTGGGCGAGCGCGTCAACTATGGGGCGGGCAGCATCACCGCCAACTACGACGGTGCTTTCAAGCACCGTACGGTGATTGAGGCCGATGTGCACATTGGCAGCAACTGCGTGCTGGTGGCGCCCATCACACTCGGTGCGGGTGGCACGGTGGGCGGCGGCTCCACGCTGACGAAAAGCACACCCGCCGGGGCCTTGAGTGTGGCCCGGGGCAAGCAGGTGAGCATCGCCAACTGGAATCGACCCTCCAAATGAACGAGCAGCCCGAGGACCGGTTGCTGCCACAGGATGCGCTGGAATCCTTAAGGCTGGAAAACGTACATCTGAAGTGTGAATTGTTGAAAGCCCGGGCCGAGCTGGATGAGTTCACCGCCTCGGTGTCGCACGACCTGCGGGCCTCGCTGCGGCACGTCAACGCCTACGTGCAGATTATTCAGGAAGACCTGGGCGACGCTGCCCCGGCGGGGATCAGGGGCCATTTGGGCACCGTCGGCCAAGCGGCGAAACAGATGGGTCGCCAGATTGACGGCTTGTTGGCTCTGTCACGCCTATCGCAGGTCGGGCTGCAATTGACGCCGGTGGACGTGGTGGCAATGGTGCGTGATGTCTGCGCTGAAATGGCGTCGGCGTTAGCCGATCGAGTGGTGGATTGGCAAGTGGACACCGATATTCCTGTCCTGATGTGCGATGCCGCGCTGTTGCGCCAAGTTTTCTCGCACCTGTTATCCAACGCCTGCAAGTTCACCGCCAGCCGGGCTTTGGCTGTGATCCAAGTGAACTGGCAACTGGACGCCAGTGGTCTGTGCGCCTTGACTGTGACCGACAACGGGGTCGGTTTTAATCCGCAATACGCCGCCAAGTTATTCCATGTGTTTCAACGCTTACACGGCGCGCGTGAGTTTGAAGGCCTTGGGATGGGACTGGCGCTGACCCGCAAAATCATTGAACGCCATGGTGGCACGGTGTCTGCCAGCGGTGTGCTTGATGCCGGTTGCCGAATCAGCGTGACGCTGCCTCTGGCAGACGTTAAAGCGGCGTTATAGCGGCAGTGGCACCCGCGCCCCAAACTTGCTGCGCTTGACGCTGAAAAAAGTCTTGACGTTGCGCACATTGGCATCCGATGTAAACAGCCGCTGAGCCAGCGCCAGATAGTCCGGCATGTGCGCGCAGTGCACCACCAGGCAAAAATCCGGCCCCGGCGAGACCCGGTAACACTGCTGCACCGCCTCATCCCCGGCCACGCGCTTCTCGAACGCTTCCAGCGCCGCGTTGTCCTGGCGGTCAAGTGTGATCTCCACAATGGCGCACAAACCGTGCCCCGCGACCTCTTGGAGTTTTTCGACGCTGAGAACGGCGATTTCGCGCTCGATCAGCCCGGCATCGCGCATCCGTTTGACGCGCCGAAAACAAGTGGGCGGCGAGGTGTGCACCAGCGCCGCCAAGTCCTGGTTGCTGCGGGAAGAATCGTTTTGCAGCAGGTCAAGCAGTTGGAGGTCGATGGCATCCAGGTTTGAGAATTCCATATTTTCCCCAAATATGAAATATTCTAATTATTTCAAGACGGCTTGCCGACGACGCTCCAGATAAGCCTGCAATTCGCCGACCACCCCTTTGCGAAAGGCCATCACGCAAATGACAAAGATGACGCCAATGATGACGGTCACCCAGGAGCCCACCTTGTCGGCCAACATGTCTTGCAGCGCGATCACAATGCCCGACCCCAGCACCGGCCCGAAGAAAGTACCCACGCCGCCCAGCAAGCTCATCAGAATGACTTCGCCCGACATCGACCAGTGCACATCCGAGAGCGTGGCAAACCCCATGATCAGGGTCTTGAGCGAGCCTGCCAGCCCGGCCAGCGCAGCAGACAGCACAAAGGCCAACAGCTTGTAGCGGTCCACCTGGTAGCCGAGTGAAATGGCGCGCGGTTCGTTCTCTCGGATCATTTTCAGCACTTGGCCAAACGGCGAATGCACGATGCGGGAGATGAACATGAAACAGGCCACAAAAATCACCAGCACCAGGTAGTACAAGGTGGTGTCCGACTCTAGTGACAGCAGGCCAAACAACGCGCCGCGCGGCACCCCTTGCAGGCCGTCCTCACCGCCTGTGAAGGGCGCTTGCAGGCAGACAAAAAACACCATTTGGGCAATCGCCAGGGTGATCATGGCGAAGTAAATGCCTTGGCGCCTAATGGCCACCAAGCCGACCACCAGACCAATCAGGCCAGCACCGAAAGCCCCCGCCAGAAGCCCCAGCTCTGGGGTGACGTGCAGCGACTTGATGGCGTAGCCAGTGAAATAGGCCGCCGAGCCAAAAAAAGCCGCATGGCCAAAAGACAGCAGGCCGGTAAAACCCAGCAACAGGTTGAAGGCGCTGGCAAAAATGGCGAAGCACAGCAGCTTCATGACAAACACCGGGTAGAGCCCGAGCGCGGGGGCCAGAACGGCCAGCACCAGCAGAACCAGGTAGGTGGCGGCGATGAGTTTGTTGGCTGGTTTCATGGCTCAGGCCTCCTTGCCAAACAGACCGGCGGGTCGGATCATCAACACAATAACCATGATGACAAACACCACGATGCTGGAGGCTTCCGGGTAAAAAACCCGCGTCAGCCCTTCAATAATGCCCAGGCCGAGACCCGTCAGGATCGAGCCCATGATGGAGCCCATGCCGCCAATCACCACCACCGCAAACACCACGATGATGAGGTTGGAGCCCATCAGCGGGTTGACCTGAATGATGGGGGCCGCCAGCACACCTGCCAGGCCAGCCAGCGCGGCACCGGCGCCATAGGTCAGCGTCACCATCAGGGGCACGTTGATGCCAAACGCCTGCACCAGCGCGGCGTTCTCGGTGCCGGCGCGCAGGTAGGCGCCAAGCCGGGTGCGCTCAATCAGGTACCAGGTGCCCAGGCACACCGCCAGCGATACCGCCACCACCCAGGCACGGTAGTTGGGCAGCACCATGAAGCCCAGGTTCGTGGCGCCCGACAGCAGTTCAGGCACGTTGTAGGACTGGCCTGACACGCCATACAGTTCGCGAAAAATCCCCTCGGCAATCAAGGCCAGGCCAAAGGTCAGCAGCAGGCCATACAAGGGGTCGAGCTTGTAAAGTCGCTTCAGAAACAGACGCTCAATCACGACGCCCAGCAGACCCACCGTCAGCGGTGCCAGCACCAGCGCAAACCAGTAGTTGATGCCAAACTGGTCGAGCATGATCCAGGCGGCAAACGCGCCCAGCATGTAAAGCGCGCCATGCGCAAAATTCACAATGCCAAGCAGACCAAAAATGACCGCCAGCCCGAGGCTGAGCAGGGCATAAAAAGCGCCGTTAACCAAGCCCAGTAGCAACTGGCCCAGAAAAGCTTGAAGGGGAATGCCGAAAATTTCCATGTGACCTAACGTCGTGCCCTCTCCCCGCCGGGAAGAGGGTGAGGGGTTTTAGTTATTTTTTGAGCAGCGCGCACTTGGATTCGGCGGGCGTGGTGAACGCCTGCTCGCCCGGCACCTTGGCGACGGTCTTGTAGTAATCCCACGGCGTGATGGAGTCCTTGGACGACTTGACCTGGAACAGGTACATGTCGTGGATCATGCGGCCATCCGCACGGATCTGGCCCTTGTTGTAGAAGTCGTCAATCTTCATGCCCTTGAGGACGGTCATCACCTTGTCGGCATCGGTGGTGCCGGCGGTTTGCACCGCCTTCAGGTAGTTGGTGGCGGCTGAGTAGTCGGCGGCTTGCACGCTGGACGGCATGCGCTTGTATTTGGCGAAGAAGCGCTTGGCAAACGTGCGTGAGGGCTCGTCCTGGTTCCAGTACCAGCTGTCGGCCAGTTGCAGGCCTTCAGCATTGGCCAGGCCCAGGCTGTGCACGTCGGTAATGAACACCAGCAGGCCGGTGACCTTCATGGTTTTGGTGATGCCGAATTCTTTAGCCGCCTTCATGGCGTTGGTAAAGTCACCGCCGGCATTGGCCAGCCCCAGAATCTGGGCTTTGGACGACTGGGCCTGCAGCAAGAACGAGGAGAAGTCGGACGCATTGAGGGGGTGCCGCACGGCGCCCACCACGCTGCCGCCATTGGCTTTCACAACGGTGGAGGCATCGGCTTCCAGCGAGTGGCCAAAAGCGTAGTCGGCGGTCAGAAAAAACCAGTTCTTGTTACCGGCCTTGACCAGCGCCGTGCCAGCCACTTTGGCCAGCGCCACGGTGTCGTAGGCGTAATGCACGGTGTAGGGCGAGCAGGCTTCGTTGGTCAGACGGGCCGAACCAGCACCAATCGAGAAGAAGGGGCGTTTTTTCTCTTCGGCCACTTTGGCCATGGCAAGCGATGTGCCGGAATTGGTGCCGCCGATCAGCATCGACAGGCCGTCCTTGTCGATCCATTCGCGCGCTTTGGAGCTCGCCACATCGGCCTTGTTCTGGTGGTCGGCGGTCACGACTTCAATCGGGCGGTTGAGCACCTTGCCGCCGAAGTCCTGCGCGGCCCACTTGACCATTTCGCCACCGGCGGGGCCGTCAAGGTCGGCATACACGCTGGACATGTCGGTGATGAAACCAATCTTGACCGGGCCGGTGTTTTGCGCGAAGGCGCCGGCGCCAAATCCAAGGGCCAAGGCGGTAACGAGTGCTTTAAGTTTCATGCGGTTTCCTGGTGGGTTGTGGTTTGAAAAATGAAGTGTTGGCGTCGTTTCAAACGCCGAGGTAGTCCTGCAACATGCCCATGTTTTGGGTCAGTTCATGTTGCGCAAACTGTTTCACGATGGTGCCGTGCTCCATCACGTAAAAACGGTCGGCCAGTGGCGCTGCAAAGCGGAAGTTTTGCTCCACCAGCACGATGGTGTAGCCCTTGGCTTTGAGCGTCAGAATCATTTCGGCCAGCTTTTGCACAATGACCGGCGCCAGACCTTCGGAGATTTCATCGAGCAAGAGCAGGCGTGCGCCGGTGCGCAAAATACGCGCCACCGCCAGCATTTGTTGTTCACCCCCTGACAGGCGGGTGCCAGGGCTGTTGGCGCGCTCTTGCAAGTTGGGAAACATGGTGTAGATCTCGTCCACGCCCATGCCGCCGGGTGCCAGCGTCGGGGGCAGCATCAGGTTTTCTTCGGCAGTGAGGCTGGCAAAAATTCCGCGCTCTTCCGGGCAATAACCCACACCTTGGCGCGCCACCAGATGCGGTGCCATGCGGATGGTCTCGTTGCCGTTGATCTTGATCGAGCCCCTGCGCTTGCCGGTCAGGCCGACGATAGCGCGCATGGTGGTGGTGCGCCCGGCGCCATTGCGCCCCAGCAGCGTCACCACTTCGCCCTGATTCACGCTCAGGTTGACTCCGTGCAGGATGTGGGATTCGCCATACCAGGCGTGCAGGTCTTCAATGCGGAGCAGTTCGGTGGTCATTCAGTGGGCGCCCTGCAGGGTGGTGTCGACGGTGCCCATGTAGGCCTCGATCACCAGGGGGTTTGTTGAAACCTGGGTGTAGGGGCCGTCGGCAATGATGGCGCCGCGCTGCAGCACCGTGATGCGGTCGGCAATCGAAGACACAACATTCATGTTGTGCTCCACCATCAGGATGGTGCGCCCGGCAGAGACTTTCTTGATCAGTTGCGTCACGCGGTCCACGTCTTCATGGCCCATGCCCTGCGTGGGTTCGTCCAGCAGCATCAACTCGGGCTCCAGCGCCAGTGTGGTGGCCAGCTCCAGCGCGCGCTTGCGGCCGTAGGGCAGGTTGACGGCCATTTCGCTGGCAAAGTTTTGCAGGTCCACCTCGGCCAGCAGTTGCTCCGCACGTTCGTGCAGGTGACTCAAGGAGCTTTCGGCTTTCCAGAAATGAAACGAGGTGCCCAGGTTGCGCTGCAGTGCCGCACGCACGTTCTCCAGCACGGTCATGTGTGCAAAGACGGCCGAGATTTGAAACGAGCGAACGATGCCGCGCCGGGCTGTTTGCGCGGGTTGCTCTCGCGTGATGTCGGTGCCGTTGAAGGTGATGCTGCCCTTGGTGGGCTGCAGGAATTTGGTCAACAGGTTGAAGAAAGTGGTTTTGCCCGCGCCGTTGGGGCCAATCAACGCATGGATGTGGCCGCGCTGAACCTTCAGGTCAACTTGGTTGACAGCCACGAAACCCTTGAACTCTTTGGTCAAACCGCGCGTTTCAAGAATGATTTCAGCTGACAAATGGATCTCCCGCAAATTTGATTTGAGTCGCGAACATTTGAATTCGTAGACAACTAAATTTGAATGTACCGAGTTGCACCGCACTGCGTGAGCGGGTAAGCACTTAGGTAGTTTTACCGGTGGCGAATCAAGATGAACGGCACGGTCGGCCGCTCACGGGGTTTCTTGGCTTGATGAATTGAAAGTCGAAGCCCGGTCATTTGCGGCGACTTTTATTTCAATAAATATAAATTAATGAAACAAAAAAACATTAGCTATTAAATTTGAAATAAAAATCCAAATTTATATAAATTTAAATAGCATATTTCTTAATGAAGCTTCTACCATCAGGCACCTATTTTCTGGAGAAGTCTATGTGCGGCATTGTCGGCGCGGTATCCAACCGCAACATCGTTCCCATTCTGGTGCAAGGGCTTTCTCGCCTGGAATATCGCGGGTATGACTCCTGCGGCGTGGCGGTCTATGCCAACGGTTTGCAGCGCGCCCGCAGCACCTCGCGAGTCGCCGAACTGGCTGAGCAGATCAGCACGACCCACCTCGAAGGCAGCACCGGGATTGCCCATACCCGCTGGGCCACCCATGGCGCCCCGGTGGTGCACAACGCGCATCCCCATTTCAGCCACGGCACGGGGCCAGACGCGGCCAGTAAACCCGGTCGTATCGCGCTTGTTCACAACGGCATCATTGAAAACCACGATGACCTGCGGGCGCAACTCCAGGCCAAGGGCTATGTCTTTTTGAGTCAGACCGACACCGAAGTCATCGCGCACCTGATCGACAGCCTGTACGACGGTGACCTGTTCGAAGCGGTAAAAACGGCACTTCCCCAGTTGCATGGCGCCTACGCCATCGCGGTGTTTTGCAAAGACGAGCCGCACCGCCTGATTGGCGCGCGGGCCGGTTCACCCCTGATTTTGGGTGTGGGCAAAGACAGTCAGGAGCATTTTCTCGCCAGCGACGCCATGGCCCTGGCCGGTGTGACCGATCAGATCGTCTACCTCGACGAAGGCGATGTGGTCGATATCCAGATGGGCAAATACTGGCTGGTTGACAAGAATCACAAGCCGGTGCTGCCAGCGCAGCGCCCGGTCAAGACCGTGGTGGCGCACAGCGGTGCGGCTGAATTGGGACCGTATCGCCACTACATGCAAAAAGAGATTTTTGAGCAACCCCGTGCCATTGCCGACACGCTGGAAGGCGTGGACGGTATCGTTCCCGAGTTGTTTGACGGCAGCCAAGCTAGCGCGGCACGGGTGTTCAAGGAAATTGACTCGGTCCTGATCCTGGCCTGTGGCACCAGTTACTACAGCGGTTGCACCGCCAAATACTGGTTGGAGAGCATCGCCAAGATTCCTACGCAAGTCGAAGTGGCCAGTGAATACCGCTACCGCGATTCGGTGCCCAACCCGCGCACGCTGGTCGTCACCATCACCCAGTCGGGCGAGACCGCCGACACGCTGGCCGCCTTGCGCCATGCACAGAGCCTGGGCATGAAACACACCCTGACCATTTGCAACGTAGCAAGCAGTGCCATGGTGCGTGAATGCGAGTTGGCCTACATCACCCGGGCCGGGATCGAGATTGGCGTGGCGTCCACCAAAGCCTTCACCGCGCAACTGGCGGGTTTGTTTTTGCTGACGCTGGCGCTGGCGCAAGCCAAAGGCCGGTTGAGCGAGTCAGAAGAAGCGCGTCACCTCAAGGCCATGCGCCATTTGCCCGCTGCCTTGCAAGCCGTGCTGGCGCTGGAACCACAGGTAATTGCGTGGTCTGAAGACTTCGCCAAAATGGACAATGCGCTCTTTTTGGGCCGGGGCCTGCACTACCCGATTGCGCTTGAAGGCGCGCTCAAGCTCAAGGAAATCAGCTACATCCACGCCGAGGCTTACCCGGCGGGTGAACTCAAGCACGGCCCGTTGGCGCTGGTGACCAGCGACATGCCGGTGGTCACTGTGGCCCCTAACGACGCCTTGCTGGAAAAACTAAAGAGCAACATGCATGAAGTGCGCGCCCGCGGCGGTGTGCTGTATGTGCTGGCCGATGCCGACACCCGCATCGAATCAGGCGAAGGCTTGCACGTCATTCGCATGCCCGAGAACTACGGTGAGTTGTCGCCGCTGTTGCATGTGGTGCCGCTGCAGTTGCTGGCTTATCACACCGCATGCGCCAAGGGCACCGATGTTGATAAACCTCGTAACCTGGCCAAAAGTGTGACAGTCGAATAGTGATCCAATAATTGCAGGTTATTGTGATCGTAGTAATTAAACCGGTAAATTGAGAATTAAATCAGTAATTCAAAAATTATCTGAAATTCCATATTCGTATGCCCAAAGCAATATAAACGCTCAGTCTCCCACTGGTCGTATTGTCCAGCGTCTCGGCGATTCCGCGACCTACCTTGTACTCAAAAGGAATTGGGAGGTTTGGAACTATATATTTGTGGCTGCAATTCGTTCCACCCGCTGCAAGAGCGTGATAACCGCATCGACGATCTGTTCATTTGTTGAGTCGGCGTTGCCCAAAATGGTCAACTCACCTTTGCACACGATACCGGGTAGGTATCGATCTGGATCAGCATTTTCGGCTGTCCAGGCGTTCTGTGCTACGTGCCCGCTCATACCAACTGGGATGATTGGCTTGCCAAGTAAAAGTGGTCGTATAGATAAGAACTGTAAATTGAGAGAAAAACTGTCAAGGGTAGGCGGGTGTATGGTGAGAATAAAGTCGTCCAAATTGGACTTGCGATTGGACAAAAGTCGTAAATCAGCATTTGGCATCATGATTTACGGCCCCACAAAAATTCACCATGCCCATCCGGTCGAATTTGGAACGGTCCTCTCCGCCGTTAACAACTAGTGACGATTGAAGCGACCTGACTCATCAAATTTTCGCGAGCTGCATCCAAGTTGCTCGCGTTTGTCTTCTTTGACAAATGCTCGCGCGGCTTCTTACCCAGGAAGTTATTAATCCGTTCCATGCTTGCGGGCGAGGGGTGAGGCATACGTAAACGGAACAAGCGCTCAACCGCCATTTTCTCGCGCGTTCATACCGCCACCAACAAGGGGCTTGGCGAGGCAACCCTTAACTATCACCAGATTGAGAACGTCCCGGCCGTAGGTCTGCTCGACCTTCTTGTACTGACGGACCCTCTTACCACCGTCAAACCGATCGCTTAATATGCATTTATTCTTTTAAATATCCTTAATGCATGAAAAATTCCGAAATGCTTGCACGTACAGAACGTGCCCGCAAAACATGCAAGACACGCGGAATAACGCAGGAGCAAATTGCCGCTGATCTTGGCGCTAGCCAGTCGCAGGTCAGCAGGATACTGAGTGGCCGAGGGTTTCGCGCCTCCCGTTTAGCAGAGGAAGTTTGTCTTTATGTTGAGAGGACCGAGGGCGGAGTAACGGCCGAATCGGTGCGAGCTAACGATGAGCTCGTAAACGCGTTGACCGTCACCTGGAATGGCTCTGCCGCTCACGCACGTGCCTTGTCGGCGGTTATTAAGTCTCTGTCGGCACTTGGGCCAATTCCTGGCACTGGAAACACCCCTTAGCAGAATTGACATGCAGCACTCACTCAGCGCAACAGATGCCGGTGTCAATCCTGATTTTGGACCGGTCGCTTTGCGTTCGCTGACAGCCCTGGCACCTTGGGTGTCTTCACTGAACTCAATCCGCCTCGACGAACACAACTCAGAAATGACAGTTGCCCGTGTGGTGGATGGTTTTCCACATGGACTGGAAAAATTCTGCGTTATGTCGCCCGGAGGACAACAGTTGAGGCGTCTTTCCTAATACGTCCTCACTGGCATAGCCGGTGCTCTCGGTGAATGCCCGGTTGGTGCGCAAAATGACACTGCGGGCATCGGTGATCATCATGCTTTCCTGCGACTCGAAAGCAATGGCGGCGATGCGAAGCGCGTTCTCTGCGCGCTTGCGCTCTGTGATGTCGGTGGCAATGCCACACACGGCGTAGATAGTCCCGTGAGCATGCCAAGCCGCCGCGAATAGGACTGGGAAACATCGTAACCGTGCAAGTGGTCAGTTCCAGCCTTTGATGCGACTCGCAATGCCGGAAGCATAGAGTGATGTTGGGCATATTGTGTTGGCTTCATATTGGACAGAATGGCCAATTGATGGAGCCTGGGCATGGCAACAGCATCCTGATTCTTGGATCCCAGCACTGACTTAACCAATGGCTGTCTGCGTAAGATTCACATGTCATGCGCGACTAACGTTATGGAT
>NZ_JBAWYV010000108.1:0-11013 GCF_037143375.1 Rhodoferax sp.
TTTAACTCGGCATTTTGAACCCCGTGCGTGGCCCAATAACTGACCGTTTCAGCCATCGTCGTTTCAAACGGCTGAGACGTTGGATCAATGGTCACAGAAGGAACATCAACCCGATTGCCCGCCTGAAAAACGCTTTGGCCCCAAGCCCCTTCCACACCCAACCCAGCAGGTTGAGTTGAAGATTTATTGGTAGCCCGGTCGGCCTGACGCATCAAACCTTCCCCCAAACCACTGGCTAGCATGGCGCTTGACAAGATGGGATCACGGGTCGCCACGTCGGCTAACGAAGCCTGGGTGAGCAATTTCGACTCCGCAAGGTTTGCCGCAGCACCAGATTTTGAGTCAACGCCATGAGCCTTGTGACTGAGTCCCGGCAGGGCTTGCGCCATCTGGTCCAGCAATGCATTAACACTCTGCGGAAGGTCTTCCGTCTTTTCAGATCCAGGCACCAGCAATTTACCATTTGCAGGTTCCGACTTGTCAGCACGGAATGCGTTCAGCGCCTGCGGGCTACCACCTCGCACACGACTCATCAAACTCTCGGTGCTGACCATACTTTCTGAAGCAACTGTCCCGCCACTGTTAAATTTATCTTCACTAACTGCGCCAGCTTGGGCCAACAACAGGGCAAGCTCACTTGGCATGCTGGGCACCAAGGGGGCGACGGGGTCCGCCAAAACGGTCGGTTGCAGTGCGACTTGTGCTTTCATTAGCGCATCAGTTCCAGCGTTTATTTCAGCCGGCTGTTCAAGCGACGTCATGATGGCTGCAAAACCACCTTCAGCCGGAGTATCCGATTCATCACCCGACTTAACTTTGCCTTTGGCACCAGTTTTTTCTGTTCCTGCGATCGCTTTGGGGCTGGCTGGTGCAGAGCCAAGTTCAATACTCATGATCGACCTCCACTGAAATATTCATCTGAAAATTGAGGTTTGCGCATGGCGGCAAACTCATCCATCTGCTTTTGCTCGCGCCGTGCCAGAAGAACATCCAAACCGGCCTGTTTTTTGGCCAACACCTGCTTCAAACTGACCAGCCGAAACTCGGCTTGAAGCACCACTCGCTTGGCCAAATCCACTTTTCGGTGCTCATTGCCAAGTGCCTCAGTTTGCAAGCTAATGGCGTGATGCAAACGCCCCATAAATTGGTAATGGTGTTTCATCATCTCCGGCGAAGTGCTGATTTGCGCCGCAGCTGTCCATCTTGATTCCGTCTCAGCTGCATAGGTTTCAAGCTGTGACATCTGATCTTGTGCAAACAAGTAGGCATTTTGGGCGCGCATCAAACCCTGGTTGGCCTGATCCCGCTTGAGTGTCGCCATGTCAATGGCCAGCAGGAAACTTTTAATGGCACTCATGGGAATACCTGCTCGCGGTTCATGGCGGACATCATTTCCTGCACGCTGGTGTTAAGCGCTGACGACTCAAACATATCCTGTTGCAAAAACCTGGCCATGACCTCGTGCAACTTAATGGCTTCATCCAGGCCCGGATCAGACCCGCCCACATAAGCCCCAATCTGAACCAGATCGCGGCCCTTCTCATAGCGTGAGTTGATGGCACGAAACCGCCGCGCCATCTCAAAATGCTCCCGTGACACCACGTTGTGCATGACGCGAGAGGCAGACTGCTCAATGTCAATGGCCGGAAAGTGCCCCGACTCGGCCAACGCACGCGACAGCACAATGTGCCCATCCAGAATAGCCCGGGCGGCATCGGCAATCGGATCCTGCTGATCATCCCCTTCAGACAGCACGGTATAAAAAGCGGTGATCGAACCCACGCCATGCAAGCCATTGCCACTGCGCTCCACCAAAGCTGGCATTTTGGCAAAACACGACGGCGGATAACCCTTGGTGGCCGGTGGCTCGCCAATGGCCAGGGCAATTTCTCGTTGCGCCATGGCGTAACGGGTTAGCGAGTCCATCAGCAGCAATACATGCTTGCCCTTGTCCCGAAAACTCTCCGCAATCGCTGTGGCGTAAGAGGCGCCCTGCATGCGAAGCAATGGCGGCGCGTCGGCAGGCGCCGCGACCACCACCGACCGGGCACGCCCTTCGGCGCCCAAAATATCTTCAATAAATTCCTTGACCTCGCGTCCCCGCTCGCCGATCAGACCCACCACAATCACATCAGCCTGGGTGTAGCGGGCCATCATGCCCATCAACACACTTTTGCCCACGCCTGAGCCGGCAAACAAGCCAATCCGCTGCCCGCGGCCAATCGTCAACAGCGCGTTAATGGCGCGCACCCCGGTGTCGAGGGTTTCTCGCACAGGCGCCCGGTCCATGGCATTGATTTGCTTGCGGTCCATCGGTAGTGATGTCACATTGGCAATCGGACCCATACGATCCATTGGCTCGCCTTGGGCGTCCACCACGCGACCCAGCAGTCCGTCGCCTAATGGCAAGCGCAACATCCCATAACCCGCTGTCCGGTCAGACTGCCGTCGTTCACCCAAACGAGGCACGGCCACAAAGGCCGCCGCCGGCACCACACTGGCGCCACTTGACAAGCCATGCACATCGCCTGCCGGCATCAAAAAAGCACGTTCACTAGAGAAACCCACCACCTCGGCCAGAACCGGGGTTTGCGATTTCATCGACACCAGGCATTGCGAACCCACAGGCACCCGAATACCCGTGGCCTCCAGCACCAAGCCGGTCAACCGCGTCAGCGTGCCGCGTACCTCCAGCGTGCAATCAGTATTGACACGTTTATGGGCATCGTCCATAAACTGTTGCCACTTGGCCGAGCTGTTAGGGCTGTTCAAGGGGTTTCTCCCATGCTGAACTCAAGCCCAGGCTGGCCACCGCACGCTTCCAACGTTTCTCAACTGTGCCATCCACCACCGTTCCGGCGGACTCAATCAGGCACCCCCCGCGTGTCAGGGTGGCATCCGCCACCAAGGTCAGCGACAGGTTTAGAAATTCGGCCTTCACCACGTCTTCCAGTGCCTCAAAGTCCAGGGGATTGAGTTTGACCACGGCGCTCTTGGTCTCAGCAACCAACAAGCCAAGGGCCTCGTGAATGACCGGTTTCAACACAGTGGGGTTGATGGACAACTCTTGCCGCACCACTTGACGCGCCAATTCACAGGCCAAGTCCAGCACTCCACGGGCAATCACTTGATCCGCCTGCGCCTGTTGCTCTTGGGCCGTGATAAACAGCTGGGCAAACCCAAGAGCGGCCTCTTGCCCCTGGTTTGCTATAAATTCTGCAATCTGGCGTTGCGCCTCCAGCGTGGCTTTGGCATGGCCTTGGGCAAACCCTTCGGCGTAACCCTCTTGCCTGACCGCCTCACTCTTGACCTCGTCCAAGGCCTCATCGCGTGCCTTGCCTTTGGCAGCCAGCAACAACGAGGCGGTGTCAACCGCGCCAAAGTCCCACTGCTCAACAGCGTCAATCTCTTCTCCGGGGATAAAACGGGTGTAGTTACGCATGCTTAAACCATCGCGTCATCACCGCCACCGCCACCAATCACGATGGTTCCCTCATCGGCCAGACGGCGCACCGTCTTCAAAATCTCTTTTTGCTGCGCTTCCACCTCGGACAGGCGCATGGGGCCGCGCGACTCCAGGTCTTCGCGCAGCGTCTCGGCCGCACGCGACGACATATTGGCCAGAAACTTCTCCTTGAGCTCGGGTTGCGCGCCTTTGAGGGCCACGATGAGCGCATCCGATGCCACTTCTTTGAGCACCATCTGAATCGCCTTGTCGTCGAGCTTCATCACATCGTCAAAGACAAACATCTTGTCCATGATCTTCTGGGCCAGATCCGGGTCGTGGTTGCGAATGGACTCAATCACCGTGCCCTCAATGGCCGAGCCCATGAAGTTGATCATTTCAGCAGCCGTTTTCACGCCACCCAGCGACGACTTGCGCACCTTGTCGCCACCGGCCAGCACATGGAACAGCACCTCGTTCAAATCTTTCAGGGCCGAAGGCTGAATACCTTCCATGGTCGCCACGCGCAGCATCACTTCATTGCGCTGGCGCTCGGTGAAGTGTTTCATGACATCCGCCGCCTGGTCGAAGTCCAGGTGGACCAGAATCGCCGCCACAATTTGGGGGTGCTCATTGCGCAACAGTTCAGCCACCGATTGCGGGTCCATCCACTTCAGGCTCTCAATGCCGGAGACATCGCCGCCTTGCAAAATGCGGTCAATCAGCAGAGTGGCTTTGTCATCGCCCAGCGCCCGTTTCAGCACCGAGCGCACATAGTCGCCTGAATCGGACACCAACAAACTGTGGGCCGCCGCGATGCCGGTAAACCGGTCGACCACTTCGTCGACCCGCTCGCGCGTCACCACCTTGGTTTTGGCAATGGCCTCGCCCAGTTTTTGCACCTCTTTAGGCGAGAGGTGCTTAAAAACCTGGGCAGCCTCCTCCTCTCCGAGGGACATCATCAGAATTGCAGCGTCTTGCAGACCGTCAGCTTGAGCCATCTTTATTTACCCCGGTTGACGCCGATCAGGTCGGCGCCTCGCCATTAATCCAGCTCTTGACAATATTAGCAACAGCCGCTGGATTGTCGCGTGTCAATTTACGCGCATCCTCGATGGCCAACTCACCCATCGTGGGAAGCACAGGCTCATTGCTACGGGCTGGGGCTGCCAACTTGGCCCGTTCGGGTTCTTCCGACTCAACCGCATCCAACTGGTGGGGCGACAGCGCCGCTTTGTGAGGCGCTTGCGCCAACACTTTAAGCGCCGGTTTGATCACCCCCAGCAGCACCAGCGCACCAAACAACAAGGTCCCCACGGGCCACGCAAAACTGCGCACCAGATCCAGGAACTCGGCCTGCTTCCAGAAAGGCAGGTCGTTGATAACGATTTTTTCCTGCGCAAAAGGAGCATTCATGAGGTTCAGGGAATCTCCGCGATCTTTGCTGAATCCAATAGTCTCGCGCACCAAAGCGGTCATTTTCTCGATTTGCGCATCGCTCAGCGGCGTGTTCGTGGTCTTGCCTTTGGCATCGGTCACCGACTGGTTGTTGAGCACCACAGCGGCGCTGATGCGCTTCACGATGCCGGTGCCGCCACGCACCACCTTCACCATCTTGTCCACTTCATAGTTGATGATGGACTCACGCTTGGTGGGGCCGCTGGCGCCCGCAGCGCCACTGGCGGGCGTCAGGGCTTGGGTGGCGCCGTTGATGGGCGCGGTAGAAGGGTTAGGCACCTGGTTGGTGGTCGCCCCAGGCACGCCAGAAGGCGGGCCACCGGCCGCGCCGTTGGTGCTTTCTGAGGTTTGCTGGCTGCGAATTGCGGTTGAATCCGGCGACTGGTTGGGTTTGTGCGACTCTGAGGTGGACTCGGTCTGCGAAAAATCCAGCTCAGCGGTTACCTGGGCCTTGACATTGCCCGGCCCCACCACCGGCTCCAGAATATCCAGAATACGGCGGCTGTAGAGTTGCTCCAGCTGCTGCACATACTGCAACTGCTGCGCATCGGCACCACCGGCGCCATTGGCGCCTTCGGGGGGAGTCGAAAGCAACTTGCCCGTGTCATCCAACACACTCACCGCAGTCGGGTTCATCTCGGGAACACTGGAAGACACCAAGTGAACAATGCCCGCCAACTGGGCGCGGTCCAGCGTGCGCCCGGCGTTCAAACCAACCACAACTGAAGCCGTGGGTTTTTGCTGCTCGCGGAAAAAACCGTTTTGATTGGGCAAAGCCAAATGCACCCGCGCGCTCGACACCGAGGAGAGCGCCTGAATAGAACGGGTGAGCTCGCCTTCAAGCCCGCGCTGAAACGCCAGCCGCTCCTGAAACTGCGTCATGCCAAAACGGTTGGCGTCCATGGTCTCAAACCCGGCCACCGAACCCTTGGGCAAACCTTGCGAGGCCAGACGCAAACGCGTGTCGTACACCTTGTCGGCGGGCACCAGAATGGCACCGCCGCCATCGGCGTGCTTATAAGGAATGTTCATGGTGGTCAACTGGGCCACGATGGCGCCACCATCTTTGTCGGCCAGATTGGCATACAGCACACGCCACTCCGCTTGGCGGCCCATCATCAGCCCGATGATGCCAATGGCGATAAAGAGTGCCAGCCCCAGACCAATGCGGAGCCTTTGGGCCTGGTCCAGCCCGGCAAAACGCTGGGACAGTGACGGGTTAACGGGAATGGCAAGTGCGGAAGGCATGGTGGAGTCCAGTACGGGGTGGCGCGATTTTGCACCACCAATGCTTGCGATTATTCGGCCCACCCCTGAAAACATTAGGTTAATAAGACCGGGAATTACCCCTTACTTCAAATTAATGTTTTGGGACCAGCGGCTTTAGCATTCAACCACCCTACTTTTAAAGGGAAGACTGCACCATGGAACTCCGACTATCACCCACCACAATGCCCACCACGGTGCGCCCCAGCATGGCACCGCGCCTCTCGCCAAGCCAGGTTACTGGTGGAGCGGACGGCGGATTTTCGGGTGCGTTGAAAAGCGCCCTCAGCTCAGTGAGCGCCTCGCAAAACGACGCCACCCGCTTGCAGCAAGAAGTTCAGATGGAAAACCCCAAGGTCAGCCTGGAAGAAACCATGGTCGCGATCCAGAAAGCCCAGATCGGATTTCAGGCCACGCTGCATGTGCGCAACCGCATGGTTCAGGCTTATACCGACATCATGAATATGCAGGTGTAATTTAAGCCAAACAGGCCTCTAGCCCCCGTCGTATCTTCGCAAGCAGCTACAAAATTAATAGCACTTTAGTGCAGATACTGATGCTGCCCGTCAAACGCCTGCTCGCAGTGCGCCAGCCACGGTTCGGCCAGGTAGCGAATCTGGGCATCGTTTTGCAAGATGCGCTGCATGATGCGGGCCTTCTCGGAGCGCTGCTCGGGCAGCAACTCTTCGCTATGGGCACGGGCACGCAGTTGTTCGATCAGCACGGCGCAAGCCCCTTCAAAATGAACGACCTGGTCCCAGTCCTCGGACTTGGCGGCATTCAACATCTGAAGGCTGCTGTCTTCTATGGCTTTGTAGTAGTCAATCAGCATTTGTGACATTTCCGAACTCCCGGTGAGGCGTTTGTTAGAACTAGGCCGCAACTTGTGGGCCAATCTGCTTCCAGCCCTCTGCCACAGGTTCGATCACGCGAATAACATCTGCCAACGCGGCATCGTCATTTCTAAGATTAGCTTCCGTCAGCCGAAGTGAGCAGTAACCATACAGACCATTCAGGTTGGCTGCAATATCGCCTCCCTTGGCAAGGTCCAGCGCTGGCTTGAGGCCCTCGTCAATGATGCGCACCGCCCGGTTTATTTTTTCACCCTTGGTTGCCACTTCACCGCGTTTCAAAGCACCGCGAGCAGCCACCACGTTTTGGAGCAATCCGTCCAACAACATCGTGACCAATTGGTGAGGGCTGGCCTGGCTGACCGCCGTCTCCACACTGATACGTTGATAAGCAGAAGCTGAGCGTGAACTAACTGAAGTAAACATGTTGTGCACCATTTTGTTTGATACTTTAGTTATCGGCAGTTTGTCATGCAAATCAAGGGCATTTGAAAAGTAAAAGGCTTCAATCAGGCCGTGGATTTATTCCAGGTTGCCACCTGCTGGGTGACGTAACTGTTCATTGCATTCAACGAAGCCATTTGCACATCCAGGGCGCTGTAGCGGGCACGCAAGCGTGTCTCGAACAGCGCGGCTTTGTCATTCACGCTGGTTTGCGCAGCTTTGTTGGCGTCCAGACTTTTTTGCAGTGCGGCGACCTTGCTGGGCACTGAGCCACCGGCGGTCAACATGGCACGACCCACCGCCTTGAACTTGAGCGCAAACCCGTTGGTTGCGGGGTCATTGTTATTGTTGGTAAACAACTGTTGCAAGGTCGTTCCATTATTGGCCGCCGTACTCAACTTGGCGGTATTGATGGTGAGTGAGCCGTCGAGTTGACGCTCCAAACCCATATCAGACAAGCGCTGAGACGATGCGCCCAAACTGGAAGAAGAAATCATGCTGCGCATGATATTTTGCAAGCCCACCACCGAAGAATCGCCCTGAAACAAGCCAGCGGTCTTGGTTGCTGCATCGTATTTAGTTGCACCAGCAAGGCTGGCATTCAAGGCGTTGTAAGCAGTTACAAAGTCATTCACATTTTTAACCGCCGGTGTCACATCCTCTTTGATCGTCATCGTGATGGGTGACTTGACCTCGGTAGTCCCGCCAGGACTGCCATAGTTCGTGGTGGTCGTGTTCACCAGATTGATGGTGACCCCTGCAATATTATTGGTTAGCGTGTTGGTGCCCGAGGTCACCGCGAGGCCATTGATGCGGGCCTTGGCATCTTGCGAGTACTGAACAGGGTTAGCTGCCATGCCGGTCTTGGCGGCTACATTGGCCTCGTCAAACACCAGACCAGACAGGCCGGCACCAGTCGACGTCAGTTGAAAACCAGCTGCGGCACCCGTGGTCTTGGAGGTCAACAGCAAGCGCTCGTTTGATCCGTCATTGAACACCGACGCCGTCACACCAGCACCAGCGCTGTTGATCTTGGCTGCAATAGTGACCAGAGTGTCGGCTGCAGTGACTGTGACACTTGTTGAGGTCGGGGTGGTACCAGCGGCAGTGAACGTCTTGGCACCGCCCACGGCAGTGGCCCAGGTGCCCAACTGCAGTGTCAGCGACCCGGCCCCAGGCTTTGCGCCCACCGCCATGACCGGCGACGACACCGTTTGCTGTTGCGCCAGCTGGTCCACGTCCAGACTGATGGCGGCGGCAGTGGCTGTGGAAGCTACGGTGATAGTGGCCACGCTGCTGTTGGACGAAGTTGCATTGCGCCCACCCCAGGTCGCCGCGTCTGCAATGCGGGTCGCCACATCGGTCAGCGCCGAAATTTGCGACTGGATTTGCCCGAAAGTAGAAATTTGATTGGTTGCATTGGTCGCCTTCAGGACCAGCGTTTTAAGCGGGGATTTTTCCAGCGCCACCAACTGCGTCACGATGCTGTTGACGTCGAGTCCGCTGCCTAAGCCGGTTGATGAGATGGTAGCCATACAAGCCTCCTGAATATTCCAAACACCCCATATTATCGACAGCAGGCGCCCAAGGCAAACGCCTCATAAGACCTGCAATCAACGCGCATTTCGAGCGCGCCACAGACAAAGCTTGGGGCCAACTCGTACACCTATATCGACGCCAGCATGAAAAAGTTAAGCGTCATTCAACATGTTGCGAAACTTTTCCATATTCATCATCATTCGAGGAACGTCATCGCGCAATTTTTGACGGCGCCTTGGTCAAACGACATCGTCCGGACGCAACCCGCAGAGGCAGCGGCACGTTCAATCAAACACTCCGCAAAATCAGCGGCGCTGGCGCGACAGAGGCGCACCGCCCGCCACACCACCTCAATGAATTCAACCCGCCCCCCCCCGTTGAGATACGCATGGCTTCTCGAATTCGGGCAGGAATGGTAATTTACCCCCTGCTGGTCACTGTTGCGCAGGTCATGGTCTTAGCTCCTTTAAAACCGTACTTTAAGGTAAGGCTAATTTTATTGAAAGCCCATAAAAAAGCGACGCCGGTTTGACTGGCGTCGCTTTTTGGGGATGGCTGAACCACTTAACGCAACAGCGCCAGCACACCTTGTGGCAACTGGTTGGCCTGCGCCACCATGGCGGTACCGGCTTGTTGCAGCACTTGGGCGCGCGACAGGGCGGCAGTTTCTGCGGCAAAGTCCGCGTCCTGAATCCGGCTGCGAGATGAAGACAAATTCTCTGAAGTCGTTTGCAGGCTGGTCACCACCGAGGTAAATCGGTTTTGAATCGCACCGAGTGCGGCACGTGAAGCATTGACCGTGCCCAAAGCACCGTCGATGGCGGACAGAGCTTTGGTCGCGTTCTCAGCGGTCAGCACGTTCATGCTGGCAATGCTTGACACCGACGAGGTGGTGTTGGCCTGAACGGTATCACCCGCAGCCAGCAAGCCTGCACGGTCTGCGTGTGCACCGCCATAGACAATGCCATTCGAGCTGGTGCTGGTCATCGTGACGGTGCCGTGGTTGGCGGCGGCGGTGGCGGCGACGGCCACAACCGGAACCACCACAGCGACACGGCCATCGGTTGTGGGGCTTGTCGCCGAAGCGAAACTGGGAGTACTTGATGTTCCGAGGCCAAAGGCCGCGACAACCGTCGTAAAGTTCTCTCCATCTGCGCGCGAAAAGCTCAGCGTACCGACAGACAGGGCCAGGTCGGACGTTGCCTGCCCGCCATAGTTGATGGTGAACCCAGAATCTGTAGTGTTGTTTCCACCCGCGAAAATAGCATCTATCGCAGCTGCCATTGAAGCGGTCGTTGCGGTCAGCGTATTGGCTTTAAAGTCATTAAAATCAAGAAATGATGACGCACTTTCAAGGTGGATTTGCGTAACCAGGGAAGATCCTCCCACGCCTAATACCAAACCAACGGGTGTAAAGATACCCAGAGCACCGGTGGTAGCGGGAACGGGTGCACTTAGCGCAAGGCCCGCCTTTGCCTGCGTGCCAACGACACCGCTGGCCAAGCCAGTTTGCGCCATTAGAGTGGTTTTGGCCAGATCCGCTGCCGTCGTCTGATCGCCAGCGGTCGCACCCGCTGCCGCGCCATTAATGGCGATGCTGATATCTCTCCCATCCGCAGCATTCAGCGTTAACGTGCCATCGGTGGCGTTGGCGGTCGCCGTCACACCCGTTTGGTTGGCAATTTTATTGATCGCTGCAGCCACATTGGCGCCCTGACCAGCGGCTGATGCGCCGCCCTGGATGTCACCCACATTGACACCATTGATGCTGAAGGCACCGGCACCGATGTTGCCGGTGCCCACGCCCGTGCCCGCCACGAAACTGGTAATGGCGCCGCCCGCCACCGTATTGGCATTGGCAACTGCTGTCACCCCCGAGCTGGGTGAAATCGCATTGATCGCTGCGGCGACCGAGAACGCGCTGGCGGTGCTTTGACCGGCGGCCAGACCGGCAGAAGAGGCGCCCACCTGAAAGCCGTTCAGGGTCAGGTCACCAGCAGTCAAAGCAGT
>NZ_JBAWYV010000109.1:0-10941 GCF_037143375.1 Rhodoferax sp.
GACGTGTCATCGCCCGCGCGCACGCCAAGCGCCGCGAGGATGATCCGACTATGGGTGCGCTAACTGAGCTCGATTACCTTTGCGCGGTCGATGACTTCAGTCGCATGGGCGCCTTACGCTTGCGCAATTTGCATGGCGCTTATCTGGAGTCCTTACCTGCCGGCCGTCGTGCGACACCTCCAATGCTGGAGCTCGAGCAGATGCTTTCTGCTTCACGATCGGTCGAGCTGGGCAAGGAAACAGCCAAAGATTTGGCCTATCTGCGAGGCAAGGGCACCTCCTTGGGAGGCATGCGCCCGAAATGCAGCATCCTGGACGAGGACGGGCTCTTGGCCCTGGGGAAGTTCCCGAGCATCAAGGACGAGCGCAATGTGACGCGTGCGGAGGTCCTTGCGCTCAAGCTGGCGAGCTTGGCGGGCATCAACGCTGCGCATGCCCATGTGGCTGTGGTGCAAGGCATCCCTGTAGCGGTCATCCGCCGATTCGACCGCACGCCCGAGGATGCGCGCATCCCCTACATGTCAGGCGCGACGCTGCTCCAGGCGAGTCGACAAGATGACCACGCTTACACCGAGGTACTCGCGGTGATGAAAGGAATCTGCGCGAACTATGTGGACGACGCTCGAGAGTTGTGGCGCCGTCTGGTGTTTCACTACCTCATCACCAACGTCGATGACCACCTGCAAAATATCGGATTTCTTTACATGGGTGGCAAACAATGGCAGCTGTCGCCGGCGTTCGACGTCAATCCGATGCCGGACAAGGACCGCGAATCCAAGACATGGTTAAGCGAAGACACGGGTCCCATCACAAGCATGGCCCAATTGATGGGTCAAGCCTTACAGTTCGCGCTGACTGCCAAGCAGTCGTTGGCCGTCGTGCGCCAGATCGTTGAAGCCGTGGGGCAATGGCGTGCGGTGGGTCAGTCTGCAGATGTCGGAATGACAACGCTCGAACTTGACGAGTTCAAGCTGGCATTCGAGCATTCCGGCTTGGCAGATGCAAAGAAGTTGATCGGCCTGTAGGTGCTTTGGGGCTTGGTTGTGCCGGGGTGGGCATGCGGCTAATTGCAAGACTGAGTGACTATCGGATTAGGCATTTTCTCTGTTGCGAATATCTCATTGGCCTTTGTGACCTGTGGATGAGTCACTTTTGGTTTGCTGAGCCTGCATCTTGATGAAGTGACTATTATGATAGTCACTTACACTGAAAACGATTAGGCCGTATGCCATAATGACTGCTATGGTAGGCATTTTATGAAACATATCATTCATTCTTCGGAAGACCTCGGGTTCGCGCTACGGGCTGTGCGCAAGAGCGCCAAGGTGCGCCTTGACGACCTGTCTCAGACTGCTCGTGTGAGCAAGCAGACCACAGCAAATCTCGAAAAAGGAAAGCCTACCGTCCAATTTGGCAAGGTTCTTCAACTTTTGAAGGAAGTGGGGCTCACTCTTAGCGTTGACTTGCCGGAATCGGCATTGCCTGCCTTGCGTCGCATTCAAAGGGAAGCACTTGCGCGCTCGATGGGTTCGCTCGGTTCAGACCCAGATGAGCGAAGTTCTGTAAATTTGGCGAAAAGTGTGAACACCAAGACGGATCATGCGTAGCCTAAACGTTTTCGTTGACGACACGCTTGTTGGCACCCTTAGCGAGGGCAACAACCTCTGGGTCTTTGATTACGACCCAGCGTGGGTCGCATGGGACCGCAGCTTTGATTTGTCGCCAGCGCTTGCGCGCGGCACACTGCGTCACGAAGACGGTGGCACGATGCGTCCGGTGCAGTGGTATTTCGACAACCTGCTGCCCGAAGAGTTGCTTAGAAAAGCCGTCGCCAAGGAAGCTGGCATCAAAGACCATGAAGACGCGTTCGCTTTGCTGACGTACTTGGGCGCAGAGTCCGCGGGGTCGCTGACACTGCTTCCGCCGGGCATTCCTCTGCCCGACGAGTTCACCTTGAGCGAGCTGACAAACGAATCTTTGAGTCAGCGAATCCGGGACCTTCCCGAGCAAACGCTTTCAAAGGGAGCACCCAAGCGAATGTCAATGGCGGGCGCACAGCACAAGATGCTAGTGGTCGTCAAAGGGGCAGCGCTTTACGAGCCTGTAGGCGCCACGCCCTCGACGTTCATTCTCAAACCCGACCATCCAGACACCTCGACATATCCAGCCTCGGTGTTCAACGAGTTTTTCACCATGCGACTCGCGAAAGCGGCTCGCTTGAACGTCCCGTTTGTCGATATGCGGTACGTGCCTGAGCCGGTGTACCTCATCGAACGGTTCGACCGGGTTGTCGATAAAAAATCGCTACGCACTACGGATCGCTTGACGGCCCCAAAGGCCAGTCGGCTGCACATAATTGACGCCTGCCAACTGCTGAATAAAGACCGCACGTTCAAACACTCAGGCGCAACACTGGATGCCCTCTCGCAAGTCATTGACCGGACAACCAACAAGCTGGCAACACGCACTGGGCTGTTCCGGTGGCTGGTATTCAACATCCTGGTGGGGAACGACGACTGTCACCTAAAAAACCTCTCCTTCCATGTTCGCCCTGACGGCATTTGGTTGGCACCGCACTACGACCTACTCTGCACAGGAAGCTACCACACCAAAACATTCGCAGACGAGCGCGCCACCTGGAATCAAGTGCAGATGACCTTCCCGCTACCCGGCGCACAGACCTTTGGCGATGTGACCTTGGGTGCTGTACTGGCCGCGGCGCAGCAGCTCGGGATGCCAGAACCTGCCGCAAGACGGATCGTGCAAGAAGTGACTTCCCGCGTGGAAAAGGCTTTCGCAATCATCGTTGCGGAACACGAAGCAGGTACGAAAAATACACCACCAGAACGCGCCGTTTACACGGCTGTTGAAGCCCGCCTTCTCCGAGTGGTTCAGTACATCACACTCAAGGACATGTTGCTGCGTTTGAGGGGCACACCAAGCTAGTGCGATTGTGCGGGTGGGATGCGTCAGCGGACGGTTTGGCTCTCAGCTTATTTCTGCCACAAGTTCACGGACCTCGTTCTGTCAGGCCATTTGATGGTTGACGACAATTACACGGCCGGAAGGATAATTGACATCGACCACATTTGCGCAGCAACGCTTTCGTTGATCTGGCGAAGTTGGTGTGGGCTTAGGTCTGGGAGCGCCTTGAGCAGCTGATGAAAATCACGTCGATGCATTGATTGACCCCCGAGTTCGTATTTCAGCGATCGTGGACGCCGGAATCAAACTGATCGTGGACGGCGTTTCAGCGCCATCGTGGACGCGCAGGGATGCGCGCAAGCGAGGTTGTAATGTATTGTGAACGGCTGGACGCCGCCGCAATCAATGCCCCACTTCTAAGCGACCTCTTCGACCTTTTCTTGAACTGCTAGAGCGGTTTCACCACCCTAGTGACAAAAGGAAATGTAGGTTTGTGAGTGTGATCAACTAAATTGAGGGACCAATAATCACGCCTCGTGACGGGCGAAATGAGACGAATATTACCGCCGACCTGTGGCAAAAGAGCAACTTTCCTAGACAACTGGTTGCTTTCGGGTGATTAAGCAAATTTTTGAAATTGCCAGAGGCTCAGACGTGAGCCGCAGAACTCGTGTTGTGTTTTGCTCGGCGTGGCTTTTTGCACGTGGTCTCCCACCCCAGGCAGGCCAGCCAGACGGTCTTCGGTATAGGCTTTGCGCCAGACAGGTAGTAGTTGAGCATCCGGCGCGACACGCCAAGTGCCAAGGCAGCGCGTTCTTGTGTAAGACTATGCTTGTCCATCCAGACCCATAGCCGCTCATGTCCGATTCCGCCGGATTGTTCAACAGCCATATTACGCAGGTTGTCAGCGGCAAGTTCCAAATCATCATCAATCCAGACCACGTAACCACCGCGAACATCTATGCGCGCTTGGTTGAATAGCGATGCTTCACAAAGCAAATGCATCGACGGGTAGACTTTGATCATGGGCCCCAGGTCAACATTAAAGGTTTCGCCATCAGCGAAGATCACTGATAAACCGAACGGTGGGCGCACGGTAAGCGCCGTGATGGTGTGTTGTGGATCGTGAATCATGGGTTGCACTCCGTAAAAATTTGCGTTGCGTATGCGCGGTTAGCCTCAATCCAGATCAGTGCATCGGCAATATCCGATGCACGCAAGGTGCGGCTTGTCATTGCCAGCGTAGCCAGATCTACAAATGCATCACGGCGGTCTGACATCACCACATGAACGTGGGGCGGACGATGGTCCGGCACATTGACCCGAATGGTCATATTTGCAAAACGGTGGATAGTTGGCATGAATAGATTTTTGTGCAATGATTGCACAATGTCAAGCAAAAATTTTTTAACTTATGTGAGCATTTATGGGGTGCGACATTCTCTGCGGGTGCTTATCGACCATCATTCAGCGTGATCACGCCAGGCCTTGAAAGTGGTGCCAAAAACCGCAGGCACAGCACCAACTGCGATTTGTCCCCACTTCTAAGCGACCTCTTCGACCTAATCTTGAACTGGTAGAGCGGTTTCACCACCCTAGTGACAAAAGGAAATGTAGGTTTTATGCCGGATTGACTAGGCAGCGCGGACACAGCTGAGAGCTGATCAATCAGCATTCCATTGAGGCCCCGGCGAGGTCCCTTCTGAGTGCGACTGATATTGGTTGGTCGCGAGCCCTTGCAATTGCTGTTGGTGTTTTTTGGGGTGCCGTTAAGCCGGTGCCCACGCCTCTTGCTGGGAGAAAAGAGATTGTTGCCAGGAGAAGACCGATTTCTCGCTCCAGAAAACTTGTTTTCCAATGCGTACGGGTGGCGGGAAATTGCCGGCCTTCACCATGTATTCCACGGTACGGGGCGCAATGCAAAGGCGGGTGCAGACCTGCGCTTTGGTGAGCAGCGCAGGCAGTTGGTAGTCGAACATGGTGTGAGCTTGAAGAGTGGTCATCTCTTGTATAGCTTCGCACGTGCGACAACATTGAACTTTATTTTCAAGTGACGCCATTCGAGCGGTCTGACCGCTTTTATTTCCCCTTTCACCGGCCTCAAAAGTTACAATGCAGGCGCTGACGATTTTTGTGGAATTTCTCGGATTTTTGGTCAAATCACTGCCAAATTTCTGCCAATTTCTAAAAAAGTTATCGGTTTTGGCAGGCGCTGGGCTGCGTTCAAATGCGGTTCAGTTCGGCTAAGTGCTTGTTTTCATTAGGTTTTGCGGATTAGCTGCGCCCCGATATTTAGGTTTTGCTCCTTTGAAAATCCTTGTGTCGGTGGTTCGATTCCGCCCCGGGCCACCAAGAAAAATCTCCTTGTTAATCAACAGGTTAGCAAGGAAGATGCAAAAAAGGCGACCCTTTAACCGGTCGCCTTTTTTGTTTTCTGACGCAGTGTCTGACACTTCAGTTAGAAATCGTTCTTGCTAAATTGGTTTTTTGATGGCTCGCCGTAATAAAAACCAGAAATAGCTCAATATCTCCCGCCTCTCTACGCGCAAGGTGCCCCTATCCCCTGATAGCAAGAGAGCGTCCTTCCTCAAAAAACGAAGAATCCCAGCGTTTCAAGGCTGGGCGGCTTCTTTTTCCGAGTACATGTAAATAACTGTTAGTGCTTGAGTCCGCTGGCTTCGTTGTGTGCGGACTTTGCCAACTTCAGGTACTTGTCTTGCCAAGCTCTGGCCCATTTGTTGGCTTGTTCTTTGGCTGCTTTGGATTCCATGTGAAGCACGCGCTCAACAGCACTGCACATCCGGGAAAAAGCTGCGGTCTCAGCTTGATGAATAGTTCTTTTCATGCTGTTCCTCATTTTGTTAATAGAGAAATTGTGGAGCGAAGAGCGGGGCAATACATTGAGAACGCTCAAACCAAATCAGTTCATTTCAGTCCCGATCAACGATTAGTCAGGCTACCTGCGCCGCTTTGATCAGGTCGGCCGCTTTTTCAGCAATCATGATGACCGGCGCATTGGTGTTGCCGCCGACGATGCGCGGCATGATGGATGCATCGACTACCCGCAAGCCTTCGATTCCTCGCACGCGCAGTTGCGCATCCACCACGTCCAGCGGGCCTTTGCCCATGCGGCAACTGCCTACCGGGTGGTAGATGGTGTCGGCATAGTCGCGGATGAAGTGCTCAATCTCGGCATCGGACTGGGCACTGGCAGAGGTGGCCAGTTCTCTGCCACCCAAGCCTGCCAGCGCAGGCTGGGTCAGCAGTTGACGCATGAGTTTGAAGCCGCGCACCATGCGGTCCATGTCGTCGCGGTCACCCAGGAAATTGGGGTCGATCAGGGGCGCGGCCATCGGGTCTTTGCTGTCAAGCATGACACTGCCCCGACTGCGTGGGCGCAGCAGGCACAGATGGCAGGAATAGCCATGACCCCAAGTAGCATTGCGACCGTGGTTGACCAGTTTGCCCACGACAAAGTGCAACTGCAGGTCCGGAATGGCCTCGCTGGGCTGGCTCTTGATAAAGCCCCCAGCCTCGGCAAAGTTGCTGGTGAGCAGGCCGGTACGGTGATTGCGCCACTCGAAAATCCCTTGAAGTGCGCGCACCATACCGGTCAGTGAAAGTCCAAAAAGTTCTTTGGCTTTTGGGGCATCCACCACCAGCACTACATCCGGATGGTCATGCAAGTTTTGCCCCACGCCAGGCAGGTCGTGCAGGGTGGCGATGCCGTTTTCCAGCAGGTGTGCATGCGGCCCGATGCCGGAAAGCATGAGAATTTGGGGCGATTGCAGAGCGCCCGCGCACAGCAAGACTTCGCGGCTGGCTTTCAGTTGCTTGAGCTCGCCTTCGTGTTGAAACTCCACTCCGACGGCGCGCTTTCGCTCCAGCAAGATGCGGGTGACGTGCGCACCGGTAAAAATATGCAGGTTGGGGCGTGCCAGGTTGGGGGTCAGGTAGGCTTTGGCGGCACTGAAGCGCTCGCCATTTTTATGCGTGACCTGGTACATACCCACGCCTTCCTGTTCGGCGCCGTTGAAGTCGGTATTCATGGTGTAACCCGCCTCTTGCCCCGCCTTTACAAATACCGGCCCATAGCGGTTCGGGCTGCGCAGATCCATCACATTGAGCGGACCGCTGGCGCCGTGCAAGGCGTCTGCACCGCGCTCGTTATGCTCGGCGCGTTTGAAGTAGGGCAGTACCTCGTCAAAGGACCAACCCGGGTTGCCTTGTGCTGCCCAGTGGTCGTAATCGTCCCGGTGGCCACGGGTGTAAATCATGGCGTTGATGGAACTCGAGCCGCCCAGCACCTTGCCGCGCGGTTGAAAGCCGCTGCGCCCATTCAGGCCGGGTTGCGCCACGGTATTAAAGCCCCAGCCGGCATGACCGGTTCTGGCCATCACGGCCAAGCCCGCCGGGCAATGGATCAGCACGCTGCGGTCGACCGGACCGGCCTCGAGCAGGGCAACCTGAATAGCAGGGTTTTCGGACAACCGGGCGGCCAGAACACAGCCAGCCGAGCCGCCACCGATGATGATGTAGTCAAGCATGTTTTCTCCGGGCACCTGGTATAAATAAAAAGGGTGCCAAGATGGAACGTTAACGCAAAGCAGGCAGTAGGTTTAGAGGCTGATCTCAAGCCCAGGCCTGAGCCCGCATGCAGCTTGACGCGCGTCAAAAAATACGCAACTGACGATTGCCCAACTCGCCGTCAGCAGAATCGGGCATGATGTTGAAAAAACAACGACTAGGGAACCATGAAGCTGGCGCTACTTTCTGATATTCACGGCAATATTCAGGCCTTTGAGGCCTGCCTTGCCCATGCCCGGAGCCAAGGTGCGCAGCAGTATGCGCTTTTGGGTGATTTGGTGGGTTATGGCGCTGATCCGGCAGCCGTGGTGAACACGGCGCAAGCACTGGTCGCCCAAGGTGCGCTCATCATCAAAGGCAATCATGACGCACTGGCGGTCGCGCCGCCGTCCGAGGTCAGAACCGTGGGGGAAAGCACAGCTGCCTGGTCCCATTCTCAGCTTGATGCCGGTCAGTTGCGTTTTCTTGACGAGTTGCCTCTTTTGTACCAGCAAGAGGCTATTTTGTTGGTACATGCCAGCGTGGACGGCCCTGAGTTGTGGCGTTATGTGTACGACCAACGCGCAGCCAGTGCCAGCCTGGACGCAGCCGCAGCAGCCTTGCCGGAGGTCCGCTATGTTTTTGGCGGTCACGTGCACCTGCAAACCCTGTATTACCGGGGTGTCGACGCCGGCTTGATGAAGTTTATGCCGACGCCGGGCGTGGCCGTGCCGGTGCCCAAGCACCGCCACTGGCTGGCCACCATTGGCTCGGTCGGGCAGCCGCGCGACAGCAACCCACAGGCGATGTACGCGGTGTTTGATACCGATAAATTGCAGCTGACCTTTCACCGGGTGTCTTATGACCACCACGCGGCAGCGGCAGCGATACGCAAGGCGGGCCTGCCCGCCTTCTTTGCCGACCGTCTGGAGCAGGGACGGTGAAATTGCTGGAGCCCGGCGCCGAGCTGGATGGGTTCACGGTTGAAGAATGCATCCATTCCGGGGGCATGGCCCATATCTACCGGGTGCGCTACACCGAGGGGGCGATCAACCCCGGCTTCCAGT
The DNA here is from genome assembly GCF_037143375.1 of Rhodoferax sp. Taxonomy (GTDB): domain Bacteria; phylum Pseudomonadota; class Gammaproteobacteria; order Burkholderiales; family Burkholderiaceae_C; genus Rhodoferax. The sequence goes on from NZ_JBAWYV010000109.1 coordinate 8,559, forward strand.
TAGTGATGAAAGTACCCCGCATGACGGCGGGCGATGGGGCTGAAAATATCGTCAGCTTCGAGGTCGAGTACCAGATCATGCAGGTTCTCACCGGTTCGCATGTGCCGCGCTTTGTGGCAGCCGGCGACTTGGAAAACGTGCCTTACCTGGTCATGGAATACGTGCACGGCCAGACCCTGGAGCACTGGCTGGAGGCTCCAGAGCGTCCGGACGTCGGCACGATTGCGCGGTTGGGTGCCGCAACAGCGTTGGCAGTTCACAGCCTGCACCAGCAAAATACGGTGCACCTCGATTTGAAACCCGCCAACGTGCTGATTCGACCCGATGGCAGCGCGGTGTTGCTCGATTTTGGTTTGTCATGCAACGCGCACTACCCGGATCTGCTGGCCGAGCAGTTGCGCAAAGCGGTGGGCTCGCCGGCCTGGATTGCGCCCGAGCAAGTGGTGGGCGTTCGGGGCGACCCGCGCAGCGACATTTTTGCCATTGGCGTCATCCTGTACCAGTTGACCACCGGCGAGTTGCCCTTTGGGGCGCCGCAAACCGCTGGCGGCATGCGCCAACGGCTGTGGATGGACCCACCGCCACCGCGCAAGCTGCAGCCTAATTTGCCTGAATGGCTGCAGGAAGTGATTTTGCGGTGTCTGGAGCCCGAGGCCGACAAGCGCTACCCATCGGCCGCACACCTGGCGTTTGACCTGCGTCACCCCGAACAGATCACCGTGACCGAGCGCGGCCGCAATACCACGGGCACCGGGTTTGGCACCCATTTCAAGCGCTGGCTAAAGGCCGCCGGTATGCACTACCAGCCCAGTCCTTTGCCCGCCCAAAAGATTGAAGAGGTGCCCATCATCATGGTGGCGATCCCGCACAAGGACGTGCTGGACTCCACGCTGTATTCGCTGCGTCAGGCCGTGGCGCGCTCGCTCGGCACCCGGCCCGGGGCCCGCCTGGCCTGTGTCACCGTGATTTCTCCGGGGCAGACCAGCGCCTCCAGCGATGAAAAAAGCGAAACCAGCGTGCACCGCCGCTACCTCGCCAATCTGTATCAATGGGCGAAACCACTGGACATGCCAGGTCACCAAACCTCGTACCACGTGCTGGAGGCCAACGATGTGGCGCAGGCGCTGGTGAATTACGCCGCGGGTAACCACGTCAGCCTGATCGTCATGGGCGCAGCCACGCACGGCCTCAAAACCCAACGTTTTGTGGCCACCGTGCCGATCAAGGTGGCGATGGATGCCCCCTGCACCATCATTCTGGTCAAACAGGCCCTGCCGTTCGAGGCCTTGGTCGAGGAGGCCGCCAAAATGAAGCCAGTCTGGAACCGGGATCTGGACGCGCCTTTCTAAGCCTCAAATGGCGAGGGGTTCGCCCTGCAACCGCGACAATGCGGACATGCAGTCATTACCTTCCACTTCCTCTGGTCTTCACGCTTTTGAGTCGCTCACGCCCGACGTCGTCATGGACGCGCTGGCCAGCGTGGGTCTTTATGGTGATGGCCGCCAACTGGCCCTGAGTTCCTACGAGAACCGGGTCTATCAGTTACATCTGGAAGACGGCCCGGCAGTGGTGGCCAAGTTTTACCGGCCCAATCGTTGGAGCGAGGCGCAAATTCTTGAAGAGCATGCGTTCTCCAAAGAGCTGATGGACGCGGAAATACCGGTGGTCGGACCGCTGGTTTTGAATGGCACCACGCTGAACCACTTTGGTGGTTTCGCTTTCAGCGTCAGCCCGAGTCGGGGTGGGCGTCCGCCCGAGCTGGATGACCCGGATGTGCTGGAGTGGATTGGCCGCTTTCTGGCCCGCATTCACACCGTGGGCGCGGCCAAGCCATTTGCCCACCGCCCGGCGCTTGACCTGCAAAGCTTTGGCATCGACTCGCGCGAATGGCTGCTGAGCCATGACAAAGTGCCGCTGGACGTGCAATCGGCGTGGGCCAAAGCGTCGCAAGATGCTATAGATCTAGTAGCTGCTCACGCAAGTATCACGGGGGCTACAGGTCAAAAAGACCCTTATTTCGAACCGATCAGGCAGATTCGTCTGCATGGCGACTGCCATCCTGGCAACATTCTCTGGACACCGCTGGAGTCGCCGGCCAGCGCCGGACCCGGCCCGCATTTTGTCGATCTGGACGACGCCCGCAGTGGCCCGGCCGTGCAAGACCTGTGGATGCTGCTCAGCGGCGACCGCCAGCAGCGCAGCCGCCAACTCGGCACCATGATCGACGGCTACGAACAATTCCGCGAATTTGACCGGCGCGAGCTGGCCCTGATCGAGCCGCTACGCACCCTGCGCCTGATTCACTACAGCGCCTGGCTGGCGCGGCGTTGGGAAGACCCGACGTTTCCCATCAACTTCCCCTGGTTTGGCTCCAGTGATTACT
>NZ_JBAWYV010000110.1:0-10930 GCF_037143375.1 Rhodoferax sp.
GCTTCGCTTCTCATAATCCTTTGGTCCACAGTTCAAGTCTGTGACGGCCCACCAAATTTTAGTGATAGAATACGAAGCTTAGCGGCTGTAGCTCAGTTGGATAGAGTACTTGGCTACGAACCAAGGGGTCGTGGGTTCAATTCCTGCCAGCCGCACCAAACGGATAGCCCTAGAACAGAAATGTTCTAGGGCTTTTTCGTTTCTGCTCGATTCTCCTACCTATGAAATTCAGTTTATTTTTTCATCCGTGCAGCGGTTTGAAGGAGCAATTGAAATCTACCCATTCAATTGCCCCACCCTAGCGCGAAACACGGCTAAAAAAATTGCAGCTTATCGCCCAATCGCCAAATACTCAAACCCCATGCCCCGGACCAGTTTGGGTTCGTAGAGGTTGCGGCCGTCAAAGATCACTGGGGATTTAAGGGCGGCTTTGATGGTGGGGAAATCAGGGCTCTTGAACTCTTTCCACTCGGTCACGATCACCAGCGCATCGGCTCCCTGCAGCGCAGCGGTCTGGTTGTCGGCGTAGGTGAGGCGCGGCTCGTTGGGGTAGCAGCGCTGAGCCTCGTGCATGGCGACCGGGTCGTAGGCGGTGAGGGTGGCACCGGCAGCCAGCAAATCATGGATCACCGCATGGCTGGTGGCCTCGCGGATGTCGTCGGTGTTGGCTTTAAAGGCCAGTCCCCAGAGCGCAAAGTGCTTGCCCGTCAAATCCTTGCCAAAGCGCGCCTTGATCTTGCTGCCCAGCACATGCTTTTGCGCGTTGTTGGCCGCTTCAACGGCGGACAGCACCCGCATCTCCATGCCCGCATCGGTGGCGGCGGTCTTGATCAGCGCCTTTACATCCTTGGGAAAGCACGAGCCACCGTAACCCGCCCCGGCGTACAAAAAGTCGTAACCAATGCGCGGGTCGCTGCCAATGCCCTTGCGCACCTGCTCAATGTCGGCGCCCAGCTTCTCGGCCAGATTGGCCAACTCATTCATGAAGCTGATGCGCGTGGCCAGCATTGCATTGGCGGCGTACTTGGTGAGTTCGGCGCTGCGCACATCCATCACGATCAGGCGGTCGTGGTGGCGCTGAAACGGCGCGTACAGCGCCCGCATATTGAGTGTTGCCTGCTCATCGTCGCTGCCAATCACAATGCGCCCAGGGCGCATGAAGTCGTCAATGGCGGCGCCTTCCTTCAAAAACTCAGGGTTGGAGACCACGCTAAATGGCGTGTCGACCCCGCGTAACGCCAGTTCTTCCGCGATGGCTGCCTTCACGGCGTCGGCCGTGCCCACTGGCACCGTGCTCTTGTCCACCACCACCTTGTAGTCGGTCATGTACTTGCCAATGTTGCGGGCGGCCGCGATGACATATTGCATGTCGGCTGAGCCATCTTCATCCGGCGGCGTGCCCACGGCGATGAACATGATGGTGCCAAAGTGCGCTGCCTTTTCCAAGTCGGTGGTGAAGTGCAGACGCCCGGCGGTCACGTTGCGGCGCACCATGTCTTGCAAGCCCGGCTCAAAAATTGGAAGGCCACCGTCTTCAAGTAGCTTGATCTTGACCGGGTCCATGTCCAGGCAAAGCACATCGTTGCCCACCTCGGCCAGGCAAGCGGCCGAGACCAAGCCCACATAGCCGGTGCCAATGACGGTAATTTTCATGAAAAAACTCCACAGGAAAAAACTAACTTATGAATGAAATTAGTCTCTAGCCCCCGTGTTACATGCCTGAGTAGCTCTTAATTCAGTAGCAGGAAAAAAATCGGGCGCCAGAGCGACTCTGCCGCTGCAAGCGACATTCAGAGAAGTCTAGGGATGAGATGTGACAGTTCTGAGGCCACAAATTCAGCGCTAAGTTTTTAACGCCCTGGCGGTGCGCCTATGTGGTCGCACCACAACTTGAATTGGGTCAGCCGCCAGACTCAAGAGTGAAAGCTGCGTGCTGGTCTTGGCCCAGAATTTCGACCAGTTGCGGCAAGGCAAGCTGCAGGGCTGCCTTTAATGTATGCGGCGGGTTGATGATGAACATGCCGCTGGCGGGAAGGCCAGGGCGCACGACTTCACCGGCATCATCAGACGTTAGTTTGCTGGATTTGATGGTCAAGGTGGCGTTGAGCCATTTCTTGCCTGATTTGGTGGCCAGGGTCTTGAGCTTGCGAGGCACGTCGTGTGCCTCGGGGCGCGGAATCAGTGGGTACCAGACGGCATAAGTGCCAGTGGCAAATCGCACCAGCGAGTCGGCCATCGTAGCGACCACGCGGGCGTAGTCGTTTTTGATCTCGAAACTGGGGTCGCTGAACACCAGGGCACGTCGTGCTGGTGGTGGCAAGAATTTTTTGATGCCTTCAAAACCATCCTCGCGCAACACGGCGACCTGGCGTCCCGCTTCGAGTTGAGCAATATTGGCTGTCAGCGTTTTGATGTCGGTCGGGTGGATCTCAAACAGCTTGAGTTTGTCTCGCTCGCCCAGCAGGCGCTGGATGATGAAAGGCGAGCCGGGGTAAACCTTGTGGCTGTCTTTGTTGTTGAAGCTGGCGACCAGGTCGATGTAGTCTTTAAGAACTGGGGCCAGTCCTTCCGCGATTGATTTTGCGGCGGCCGAAGTCTTCTTGGTGGGGGCGGGTGGGCTTTTGAGGTAGGCCAGCAGCTTTAAAAAACCATTGGCAGCTTCACCACTGGTTTCGGCATATTCGCCGTCGAGCCGGTACAAACCGGCTCCGGCATGGGTGTCAAACACCGTGAGAGCAGTGTCTTTTTGCAGCAAATGCCGAAGCATGGCAATTAGCACAGTGTGTTTGAGAACGTCGGCATGGTTGCCGGCATGGAAGGCGTGGCGATAACTAAACATTTACGGATTTTAACCGGCCGGCGATGAATTTTGTATAATGGAAGGCTTCGCAGCGCTTTTGTGGCTCCGCGGCGAAGCTTGATCCCCACCTAAGAGATTCCCATCAGAGGAACGCCGACCGTGGAAAAGAGCCCGCCAAACCCTCCTTTAAAAGAGTAATCTCATGACCAAAACTTTCAGCGCCAAATCCGCTGACGTGGTGCACGAGTGGTTTGTGATTGACGCGACCGACAAGGTCCTCGGACGAGTAGCCAGCGAAGTTGCTCTCCGTTTACGCGGCAAACACAAGGCCATTTACACGCCTCACGTCGATACCGGTGATTTCATCATTGTTATCAATACAGCTCAACTGCGTGTGACTGGCGCCAAGCCAATCGACAAAGTGTATTACAGCCACTCCGGCTACCCAGGTGGCATTTCTGCCATCAACTTCCGTGACATGCAAGCCAAGTTCCCCGGCCGCGCTTTGGAAAAAGCCGTCAAGGGTATGTTGCCTAAAGGCCCTCTGGGCTATGCCATGATCAAGAAGCTCAAGGTTTATGGTGGTGCTGAGCATCCTCATACAGCTCAACAGCCCAAAGTGTTGGATATTGCTGGCATTTCTGCTGATGCAATCAAACGGGAGTCCGCCAAATGATCGGTGAATGGAACAATGGAACCGGCCGTCGCAAATCCAGCGTCGCCCGTGTTTTCCTGAAAAAAGGCTCCGGCCAAATCGTGGTTAACGGTAAAGACATTTCCAAATTTTTTGGACGTGGCACTTCCATCATGATTTGCAAGCAACCCCTGCTGTTGACCAACCACGCTGAAACGTTTGACATCATGGTCAACGTCGCTGGCGGCGGTGAGTCCGGCCAGGCTGGTGCTGTGCGCCACGGCATTACCCGCGCCCTGATTGACTACGATGCAACGCTCAAGTCCGAGCTGAGCAAAGCAGGTTTCGTGACGCGTGATGCACGTGAAGTCGAACGTAAGAAAGTCGGCTTCCACGGTGCGCGTCGCCGTAAACAGTTCAGCAAGCGTTAATTCCCAAAGAATTCTCGCCAACAAATTGTTGGAAAAATCAGCCGCCAGGATGCAAATTCAGGCGGCTTTTTTTCGTTCCTGCTGCTAGACTTTGCCTCCCATGCGACTTCGCCTTCTACTTCGCCGACTGACGGTCAGTGCCCCGCGCATGGCGGTGCGCAGCGCCTTGCCCTGGCCATTTCGCTGGGCGGTGGCGGCCATCGTTCTGGGGTTTTGTGCTGCCATGGCGCTGTGGGCCTTTGAGTTCGGCAAGGACATTGCGGGTTTGGACAAAGGCACCAAGGAGCAGTTGAAGTACGCCCGCGTGCAGTTGAGTGACCTGAGTGCCGAAGTGTTGGCCCTGAAAGATGAGCGCAACAAAGCGCAGTCGGTGGCCAATACGGTGGGCACCTTGATGACGACAGAAGCCGAGGAGCATCAAAAAATGACCCTGCAGCTTAAGCAACTACAGGCTGAAAACCAGGGTTTGCGCGGCGACCTTGCCGTGTTTGAAAAAATGGTTTTGAGTTGCAAACGCAAATTGTGAATTTCAACGCATACAAAGGTGCCAACGTGTTCAATAAAAAAAAGCAACCGCCCATCAAGAGCCTGATTGCCGAGGGCAGTGAGATTGAAGGAAATTTCAAGTTTGCCGAAGGCTTGCGCATCGATGGCGCCGTGTTCGGAAATCTCATGGCCAAGATCGATCAGCCGAGTATTTTGGTGATTTCGGAGTCGGCCACGGTGACGGGTGAAATCCATGCGGACCACATCATCATCAATGGCACCGTCATTGGGCCGGTGTACGCCCGTGTGATGCTGGAACTGCAACCTAAGGCCCGTATTACGGGCGATGTCCATTACACCGCGCTGGAGATGCATCAGGGCGCCCTGATTGCCGGGCAGTTGCGGCCCCTCGTGGGTGCCGAGGAAAAGCCCACACTGAAACTAGCGGCAAATAACGCCTAGCTGAATGCCTGAGCGAATTGCTGTACTATTCTTAAATTCAATTTAACGGAGCAACTTATGAGTGCCGTCGCAGAAATCATCCAGACCGAAATGCCCGCCCCGATTCTCTTTACCGACAGTGCCGCCGCCAAGGTAGCCGACCTGATCGCTGAAGAGGGTAACCCTGACCTGAAATTGCGCGTGTTCGTGCAAGGTGGCGGTTGCTCAGGCTTCCAGTATGGTTTTACGTTTGATGAAATCACCAATGACGATGACACCATCATGTCCAAAAATGGCGTGTCGTTGCTGATTGACGCCATGAGCTACCAGTACCTGGTGGGCGCTGAAATTGATTACAAGGAAGACTTGCAGGGCGCGCAGTTTGTGATCAAGAACCCGAATGCGACCACCACCTGCGGTTGCGGATCCAGCTTCTCTTAAGCGGCAACGCCCGGCCCATCAGGCCGGGGTGACTGATCCCAAGATACGGGCGCCTCTGGCGCCCGTTACTGTTTCCAGGCTCGATGTTTGACGCAAAGTGGTTTTGCGGGCCAACCAGGCAAAGGCGGCCGCTTCAACTTGTAGCGGTGGCATGCCGTGTTCTTGGGAGGCACAGACGCAAACCCCTGGCAACAGCGCCTGCAGCCGTCGCATCAGGTGGCCATTGAAGGCGCCGCCACCACAGACAATCAGAGTTTTACTCTCAAATCCGTAGCGCAATAAGCAGGTAGCACAAGCGCTAGCGGTCAATTCGGTCAATGTGGCTTGCACATCAACCGGGGCCACGAAGTTGAATCGTACAAGTTTGCGTGCCAGCCAGACCGGGTTGAACAGGTCGCGTCCGGTACTTTTGGGGGCAGGCAGGATGAAATAAGGCTCGTCCAACAAGGCTGTCAACAAGTCATCATGCACGCGCCCTGCAGCAGCCCAGGCGCCATCGGCATCAAAGGGCTGGCCGGTGTGCTGTTTGCACCAGGCGTCCATCAGGGCGTTGCCGGGGCCGCAATCAAAGCCCAGCACGTCATAGGTCAGCAGCGGACCAATGACGGTGAGGTTGGAGATGCCGCCAATGTTGAGGGTCGCCACGGTTTCGCCCCGCTGCCCAAAGACGGATTGGTGAAAGGCGGGTACCAGCGGCGCGCCTTGCCCACCAGCCGCGACATCGCGGCTGCGGAAATCGGCGACGACATCAATGCCGGTCAACTCGGTCAACAGCGCCGGGTTGTTGAGCTGCAGGGTATAGCCGGTGCCGTCAAAGGCTTGCGGTTGGTGCCGCACGGTTTGGCCATGGGCGCCAATGGCGGAGATCTGCTCACGCGCAATGCCTGTTTTTTCGAGTAATTGGTTAACCACATGGGCGTAGACCCGAACCAAAGCATTGGCCGCCAGAGCGGCGCGGTGCAGTTCGTTGGGGCCGGGGCTGTTGAGTGCCAGCAACTCGTCGGTCAGGGCTAGAGACAGAGGCGCGTTACAGTGCGCCAGCACGTCCAGTTGGGTGTCTGAAATCTCGGCGATGACGCCGTCCACCCCGTCCAGCGAGGTGCCGGACATGAGCCCGATGAAGAGCTCAGGCATTCGCTATCACTGGGCGCTGGTTTGCTGCAAGGAAGCTGCAGCAGAGAGTTCAAGCCGGGAGGAAGCCGCGAACTTGGCAAACAAGGGCTTGGCTGCAGCGGTGACCGTGACGGCTTCACTTTGGCGCGCCACCGTGATCGGGTCAGTCGGCTTGCCATTGATGCGGAATTCAAAATGCAGATGCGGGCCGGTGGCCCAACCAGTTGATCCTACAGCGCCGATGTTCTGGCTCTGGGTGATGGACTGGCCTTTGCGCACGTTGATGCGGCTCAGGTGACCATAAACGGTGAGGCGGTTGTTGCCGTGGTTGACGAAAACCACGTTGCCAAAACCGTTTTGCACGCCGGCAAACTCCACCACGCCGTCACCAATGCTGCGCACCGGGGTGCCGGTAGGGGCTGCGTAATCAATGCCAAGGTGGGCTTTCCAGGCTTGCAAGATAGGGTGAAAGCGCATTTTGAAGCCGCTGGTGACCCGGGAAAACTCCATGGGCGAGGCCAGGAAGGAGCGGCGCAGGCTTTGGCCGTCCAGCGTGAAATAGCCGCCCTTGCTGTTGGCAACGGGTTCCTGGAACCACATGGCCTGGAAGGTCTTGCCGGCATTGACAAACTCGGCGCTCAGGACGCGACCGGCACGCAGGGGTTCGCCGTCGCCTTCAAGAGCTTCGTACACCACTGAAAAACGGTCGCCCTTGCGCAGCGCCCGGTGGAAGTCGATGTTGCTGGAAAAGATTTCGGCCAGTTGCGTGGCTACCGTGTCAGGAATTCGGGCGTCGTCGGTGGCGGCAAAGAGCGAGGTCTGGATCGTTCCGCTGGCGATGCGTGAGGTGGCGGTCAGTGGGGCGGTTTCAAGCCGTGAACTAAAGCCTTGCGGGGTTTTGGAAATTACGACGCGATTGAAGTTGCCATCGGTGTCGGCACTCCAGCGGGCACTCAGGCTGAGCAATGAGTTGGTGTCGCTGGCTTCGGTGGTGACGTTGCGCCCGCTGCGTCCGAGCAAGAGCCGGGCTTTGGGGTCGGTGCGCATGAATGCTGCCGCTTCGGCGTCGTTAACGCCCAGACGTTTAAGCAAGCTGTCGGCGGTGTCGCTGGAGCGGGTAATTTCTGAGCGAAACAGCTTGAATGACGCAGCGTTCAGCTCAGACGCCACAGGCAAGGGCAGGGCTTGAACGGTTTCAAACACTTCGTGCACGGGCAAAAGTGAGGCATCAGGGGCCAAATTGGCCACGGCAAAAGCACCACCACCACCGCCTAAAAGGAGGGCGGCAACCAGGGCTGTGATTCTTTTGGGGTACTGCTGGAGAGTTTGGCTGGAGAACGTCAACAGAGCGTTTCCAGCGTGCGTAAGGCGATTAATCAAGGGAGGCGTTCCAGGTAAGGGTTGGCGTGTGCGCAACCGAACAGACAAAGAAGAGGCTCATGCAGGAGGATTTAAAATCAGGCGCTTGAGCGATCGACGATTATAACTTTGCTCAACTCCACCGCATCAACAGAAACCCTTATGAATCAAGCGTTAGCTCCCAAATTTACTGTAACCGATCGTGTCCGCGAGGCGCTGGCCGTGTCTTTGCGCGGCTGTGAAGAACTGATTCCGCAGGAAGACTGGCTTAAAAAACTGGCGCGCTCTGAGGCCACAGGCATACCGCTTCGCATCAAGCTGGGCTTGGACCCGACAGCGCCCGACATTCACATTGGCCACACGGTGGTGCTCAACAAGATGCGCCAGTTGCAGGACTTGGGGCACACGGTCATCTTTTTGATTGGCGATTTCACCACCCTGATTGGCGACCCATCGGGACGCAACACGACGCGTCCACCGCTGACGCGCGAGCAAATTGAGATCAACGCCCAGACTTATTACAAGCAGGCGTCGATGGTGCTTGACCCCTCCAAAACCGAGATTCGTTACAACAGCGAGTGGGGCGACACGCTGGGTTCGCGCGGCATGATCGAGTTGGCGGCCAAGTACACCGTGGCCCGCATGATGGAACGCAACGATTTTCATGACCGTTTCAAGTCCGGCACACCGATCAGCGTGCATGAATTTTTGTATCCGCTGATGCAGGGTTACGACTCGGTGGCGCTCAAGAGCGACCTGGAACTGGGCGGCACCGACCAGAAGTTCAACCTGCTGGTGGGGCGCCATTTGCAGGCCGAATACGGGCAGGAACCCCAGTGCATTTTGACCATGCCGCTGCTCGAAGGGCTGGACGGCATCGAGAAAATGTCCAAGAGCAAAAACAACTACATCGGTATCAGCGAGGACGCCAACACCATGTTTGCCAAGGTGTTGAGCATTTCGGACGTGTTGATGTGGCGCTGGTACACCTTGCTGAGCTTCAAGAGCGAGGCCGACATCGCCGCCCTCAAAGCTGAAGTGGCGGCCGGGCGCAACCCGAAAGAGGCCAAGGTGGCGCTGGCCAAAGAGATCACGGCCCGCTTTCACTCGGTGGCGGCGGCCGATGCCGCCGAGCAGGATTTCATCAACCGTTCGCGCGGCGGCGTGCCCGATGAGATTGATGAAGTGTCGTTGCCGCTGGGCGACGGTGGCGCGCCCTTGGGCATTGGCGCTTTGCTGAAAATGGCTGGGCTGGCCGCCTCAAGCGGCGAGGGCAATCGCCTGATAGACGGCGGTGGCGTGCGCATCGACTCCAGCGTGGTCAGCGACAAAGGGCTGAAGCTGTTTGCCGGCACCTACGTGGTGCAGGTCGGCAAGCGCAAGTTCGCCAAAGTGACCATCGGCTGAACGCCGCATGATTTCGGTGGTGCAGCGCGTCAGCGAGGCGCGGGTGGTGATTGACGGCCAGGTCGCCGGTGAGATTGGCGCCGGCCTGCTGGTGTTGCTGTGCGCCGAGCGCGGCGACACCGAGGTGCAGGGCGACAAACTGCTGGCCAAGCTGTTGAAGCTGCGTATCTTCAGCGATGACGCCGGCAAGATGAACCACAGCGTGCAGGACCTGGACGGCCGCGGCACTGTGGGCGGTTTGCTGGTGATCAGCCAGTTCACCTTGGCGGCTGATGCCTCAGGTGGTAACCGGCCCAGCTTCACAGCGGCTGCCAAACCCGATGAAGGTCGGCGCTTGTACGACTACTTTGTGGCGCAAGCCCGGCTGGCACACCCGCTGGTGCAAACCGGGCAGTTTGGCGCGGATATGAAGGTGCACCTGGTTAACGACGGCCCGGTGACGATTCCGCTGCGAATAGCGCCCGTACTGCAATAGCTATAAAATAAATAGCTGCTCGCGCAAGCAGCGCGGGGGCTAGAGGCCTATTTGGCTATTAATATGGATTCTCAAATCCGAGTCGGGCCAAGATCTCGACCTCGCGCAATTCCATCACCTGAGCATCTTCCTCACTGGTTTCATGGTCCCAGCCTTGGGCGTGTAGCGCGCCGTGCACCAGCAAATGGGCGTAGTGTTCTTGCAGCGTTTTGCCTTGCTCTTTGGCTTCCTTCTCCACCACCGGCGCGCACAGCACCAGATCGGCGGTGACTACCGGCTCCATCGTGTAGTCAAACGTCAGCACGTTGGTGGCATCCTCTTTCTTGCGGTAGTCGCGGTTCAGTGCTTGGCCTTCGGCCTCATCCACAATGCGCACCGTGATTTCAGCATCGCTTTGCAGCGCGTGGCGAATCCAGCGGATCACCTTGTGGCGGGGCAGTGCGGCGCGGTGAATGGCTGCATCCTCGATCTTGCCGAATTGCAGGGACAGTGAGAGTTCGTTCAACATTAACATGGTCAAATAGGCTTCTAGCCCCCGTATTTATTGCGTAAGTAGCTACTATTTAAATAGCGTTATGGTTTTTAAGCCGGTTTCTTGGGGGTTGTGCGCGGGCGCGCCACCACGGCTGAAATTTCGGGGTCGGCATCGTCGCGACGGTGCGGGTTGATGCGCCCCGGCGCGTCGTAAGCGTCCACAATGCGGGCCACCAGCGGATGCCGCACGACATCCGCGCTGGTGAAGCGGCAAATGGCAATGCCGTCGATGCGCTTGAGCACGCGCTCGGCGTCGATCAGACCGCTGAGCTGGGTTTTGGGCAGGTCGATCTGGCTCACATCGCCCGTCACCACCGCTTTGGAGCCAAAGCCGATCCGGGTCAAAAACATCTTCATCTGCTCGGGCGTGGTGTTTTGCGCCTCGTCCAGAATCACAAACGCGTTGTTCAGCGTGCGCCCGCGCATGAAGGCCAGCGGTGCAATCTCGATGGTCTGACGCTCCAGCGCTTTTTGCACTTGCTCGTAGCCCATCAGTTCGTACAGCGCGTCGTACAGCGGGCGCAGATACGGGTCAATCTTTTGCGCCAGATCGCCGGGTAAATAGCCCAGTCTCTCGCCCGCTTCCACGGCCGGGCGGGTCAGCATGATGCGTTGCACGGTGCTGCGCTGCAGGGCATCGACGGCCATCGCCACCGCCAGGTAAGTTTTACCGGTGCCAGCCGGGCCAATGCCAAAGGTAATGTCGTTGGCGGTGATGCTGTCCAGGTAGGCGGCCTGGTTCATGGTGCGGGGTTTGAGGTCGCTGCGCTTGGTTTTGAGGCCCGGGCTGTCGGCGTCCACCATGTCGG
>NZ_JBAWYV010000111.1:0-10845 GCF_037143375.1 Rhodoferax sp.
TGCTCGGGCAGCAAGGCCTTGGTTTGCGTCATCAGGCGCATGCCCTGAATCAACTGATCTGCATTCGGGCTGGCGAGCAAGGCAGAAAAACGCGGCGTGACAAACTTGGATGGCTCGGCGGGTTTGAGCTGGAGCTCTTGACGAATCTTGCGCACCTGGTCTGCGCTGACCGCTTCACCCTGGTTGCCCCATTGGGTGCGGACAAACGTGGTGATTTCTGCAATTTCGCGGTCATCCAGGCTGCTGTAGCCCGGCATGCCAAAGGCGCGTGGTGAGTGCTGGGTGGTGGCCGATTGCCAGCCACTGAGAGCGATGTGAATGACCGAGGTGGCATCCTTGGCCTGAACGCTGGTGTTTTGGGCCAGCGTGGGAAAGATGTCGCCCACACCGCGTCCATCACGCCGGTGGCAGGTGGAGCAGAACTGCACATAGCCGAGGCCGCCGCGTGTTTTGTACAAATCCTGCGCACTGGCCTGCACCGGGCTGGCTGGCGCTTTTCGGCTGGCTGCCGCCTCATCGGAAGGCAATGATTTAAGGTACTCGGCCAGCGACGTCAGGTCGGCATCGGTGAAGTGCTGCGTGCTGTGCTGGATGACCTCGGTCATGCTGCCCGCCGCGGCGCCAAAACTGTTGCGCCCGGTTTTGAGAAAGCGAACGGTCTCAGGCACGCTCCACAGGTCACGCAGGTTGGCGGCATGCCAGACGTTGAAAGTAAACCCGGCCAGGTACTGCTTTCCGCCAGAGTCGGCATCGCCCATGGCTTTTTCCTGAAACGCGATACCGCGCGGTGTGTGGCAAGAGCCACAGTGTCCCAGGCCCTGGGCAATGTAGGCGCCGCGGTTCCACGAAGCAGATTTGGCTGAGTCCGGTTTGAACCCGGTGTCCTCCAGGAACACCGTTTTCCACAGGCTCAAGCCCCAGCGCATGCTGAAGGGCCACTGCATGTCGCTGGGCTTGTTGGCTTGCACCACCGGGGTCACGCCCTGCTTCAGGTAGGCGAAAAGGGCTTGCATGTCGTCGCTCGTCAGCTTGGCATACGACGGAAATGGCATGGCGGGATACAGGTTGTGACCATCGGCCGCCACGCCCTTGCGCATGGCCTGATCGAACTGGGCAAAGCTGTAGTTGCCGATGCCGGTGCTGGCATCGGGCGTGATGTTGGTCGAGTAAATCATCCCGAACGGAGTGCTGAGCGCCAACCCGCCGGCCATTGGTTTGCCGCCGGCAGCGGTATGGCAGGCAATGCAATCGCCCAGGCGCGAGACATATTCCCCGCGCTTCAGCAGGTCGGCGGACGGCTCCGTGGCGGCCATGGCGCAGGCCGACAGCAGTGCCAGTAATGCGGGTAAATAGGTGCGCCAATAGCGCAAAGGAGTTGGAGTTTTCATGAGACCTCGTCTTGACAGATAAGCGCTCAGCTTAGGCTGTTTGGTCTCATTGCGACATTGGAAGATCAGCCCATGGGGCTAGGGAATTTTCCCTATGTCGACTAAACGCCCCAGACTACTTCGTGCCCAGCTTTCTGGCTGCGACGCAGCATGTCGATGAAGGGCAGGGCGCGCTGGCGCAGGGAAATACCTTCAAACGGCGGCGGCGTCTCGTGGTGGGCCAATGCCTCGGCCACCGCGGCCTTGCGGTCAGCTTCCTCGCGGGCGATGGCGGCCTCCAGCGCCGCGATGGCGGCTGGCATGTGCTCGGGCAGGACGATGCCTTTGTCGGCACTCCCGGACTGCAGGTCTTTGCCAATGATCTCCAGCACGCGCCGCCCGTTGGGTTGCAGCATGATCACATCACCGGTGGATTTGGATTTGAATTTGTAAAGCATAGTCACGCATCGTAAACTGCCGCGACCATGCGCACCTTTCGACTCCTGGCCTGCCTGGCCTTCATCCTCCTGTTGACCGCCTGTGCCGACACGCGCTACTACCTGCAATCGGTCCGTGGCCATTTGACGATGCTGCAAGCGGCCCGTCCGATCGAGGCGTGGCTGGACGATGCGCAAGTGGCCCCGGCCTTGAAGCAGCGCCTGCAACTGGCCCAGCAAATGCGCCGCTTCGCCGTGACGGACTTGCACCTGCCCGACAACGCCAGCTACCACCGCTACGCGGATCTGCAGCGCAAGTCGGTGGTGTGGAATGTGGTGGCGGCACCGCCCTGGTCGCTCACCCTCAAAACCTGGTGTTTCCCGGTGGCGGGCTGCGTCGGTTACCGCGGTTATTTCAAAGAGGCCGAGGCCCGGGAACTGGCGCAAACACTGCAGGCTGAAGGGCTGGAAGTCAGTGTCTACGGCGTGCCGGCTTACTCGACGCTGGGCTGGCTCAACTGGGCCGGTGGCGACCCCTTGCTCAACACCTTCATCCACTACCCGGACGGCGAGTTGGCCCGCATGATTTTTCATGAACTGGCGCACCAGGTGCTGTATGTGCAAGACGACACCTTGTTCAATGAGTCGTTTGCCACGGCGGTGGAGCGCCTGGGCGGAGAGCGCTGGCTGGCGCTGCACGGGTCGGAAGCAGCCCAAAAAGCGTACCGGGTGTTTGATGCGCGGCGCCAGCAGTTTCGGGCCTTGCTGCGCCGCACGCGCGCCCGGCTGTCGGATATTTATAAGACAAATCAGCCTCTAGCCCCCGTC
This sequence comes from Rhodoferax sp., assembly GCF_037143375.1. Classification (GTDB taxonomy): domain Bacteria; phylum Pseudomonadota; class Gammaproteobacteria; order Burkholderiales; family Burkholderiaceae_C; genus Rhodoferax. Next base: position 2,633 of record NZ_JBAWYV010000111.1, read on the forward strand.
TTGTCTTCGCAAGAGGCTATGAAAATAATAGCGATGCAGGATTTCAGGAATGACTATGCCCAGCTCAAACTCGGTTGGGATGGTTACAGCGGCTACGACGCCTGGGTGGCCGGGGCCAACAATGCGGCGTTTGGCGCGCAGGCCGCTTACGATGAATGGGTGCCCGGGTTTGAAGCCTTGTTTGAGCAGCAGGACCGCGACTGGCCCCGGTTTTATGATGCAGTCAGGCGCTTGTCGACAATGGCGGCACCGGACCGAACCCGGGCTTTGATACAACTCACAACGGAGCACACACGTGGCTGATCTTCATATCTTGCGCGAACACAAACTGGGGCTGGCCGCCGCCCGAAAAATCGCCTTCAAATGGGCCGAGCATGCCGAGGTTGAGTTCGGCATGGACTGCACTTACGAAGAAGGGAAAACGGTCGACGAAGTGGGGTTTACGCGCTCCGGGGTGCACGGCACGTTGTCGGTGACCAAGGAGAAGTTTGAACTCAACGCCAAGCTCGGGTTTCTGCTGGGCGCGTTCAAGGACACCATTGAGCGCGAAATCGTAAAAAACCTCGATGACTTGCTCAAGGCCAAACCGCCTGCCAAAGCGCACACGGTCAAGAAAACTTAGCTCAGCGATTCAATCAAATCAATGTACTGCTGCATGGCGGCGTCGCTGGTGGTGCCTTTGAGGCTGTTCCAGGCGTCCCACTTGGCGCGGCCAATCATGTCGCTGAAACCGGGTTTTTTGTCAGCGTTGTCGCCCACGCTGCCTTGCTTGTACAACGCATAGAGTTTGAGCAGCGTGCCGTTGTCGGGGCGCTCGCTCAGGTTTTTGGAATCGGCCACGGCGGCTTCAAACTTGGCTTTCAGATCAGACATATTTTCTCCGGGTAAAGGGAATACCCCACACATTGGGGCATTTGCGCAACATCTTACGGGGCGATTTGACTTCAAAATAGTGACCATTCTCAAAGTTGCATCGTTGCGCCCTTCCCGGGCGCTTTCTGGAGTTTCCATGGTGACCCGAATTACAGCTAAAAAACCGGTTTTAACGCCCAACAGTGAGCGTATGAGCAAGGTCGACACCGCCTGGCTGCGCATGGATTCGCCGTCGAACCTGATGATGATCGTGGGCGTGTGGATCATCAAGCCCGGCGTGCGCTACAAGGCGGTCAGCGAGCGCATTGAGGAGCGCTTTCTCAAGTACCCCCGGTTTGGCCAGCGCGTGGCGCAAGACCTGACCGGCGCCACCTGGGTCACCGATGAGGCGTTCGACATTGCGCACCACGTGGTCATCGAGACCCTGCCCAAGGTGCCCAAAGCCCAGGAGCAGCAAGCCTTGCAGGACCGCTTGGCCGAACTCGCGGTGCAGCCGCTGGACATGAATTACCCGCTGTGGCAGTTTCATCTGGTGGAGCATTACCAGGGCGGCTCGGCCCTGATGGTGCGCATGCACCATTGCATCGCCGACGGCATCGCCCTGATCGCCGTGACGCACTCGATGGTCGACGGTGGCATAGCGCCGCCTTTGCGCCCAATCCGTGAGTCGCATCTTGACGGGCTGGAAGGTGCCGAGGAATGGATTGCCAACACCTTGATCAAACCGCTGACGGGGGCGGCGGTGCGTGCGCTGGACGAAGCGGGCAATCAGGCAGTGAATGCGCTTGGTCTCTTGGTTGAGCCCAAGAAGGGTGCTGAAAAAGTCATTGAAAAGGGACTGGCAGGCTCCCTCGAGTTGGCCAAACTCGCCTACCAGGTGCTGCGTGACGGGGCTGCACTGGCCTTGATGCCCGATGATTCGCCGACCCGCCTCAAAGGCACGCCCGGCACCCGCAAACGGGTGGCTTGGTGCCAGCCGATTCCGCTGGACGAGGTCAAGGCGGTGGGCCGGGCCTTGAACTGCTCACTCAACGATGTGCTGCTGAGTTGCGTGGCGGGCGCCATCGGTGGCTACCTCCGTGCATTTGGCGATGAGGTTGCAGGCAAAGAAATTAGGGCCATGGTGCCAGTCAACCTGCGCCCGCTGGACGAGGCCTACAAACTGGGCAACCGGTTTGGTCTGGCGCCGGTGGTGCTGCCAATTGGCATCGAGAACCCGCTGGAGCGCGTGTACGAAGTGCGCCGGCGCATGGGGGAATTGAAAGGCAGTACGCAGCCGCTACTGACATTTGGTTTGCTGGCGCTGGCCGGGGTGCTGAATAAGTCGGCGCAAGACGCGATGCTCAGCCTGTTCTCCAAAAAAACCACGGCGGTGATGACCAATGTGCCCGGGCCGCGCGAGAAGCTCAAGTTTTGCGGCGCCACGCTGGAGCAAAACATGGCCTGGGTGCCGCAGTCTGGCACCGTGGGGCTGGGCGTTTCTATTTTGAGCTACGGCGGCGGCGTGCAGTTTGGCGTGATCAGCGATTCGACGCTGTGCCCGGAGCCGCAACAAATCATCGACCTGTTCGAGCCGGAATTCAACAAGCTGACCTTGCTCACCCTCATGCTGCCGTGGGGCGAAGAGAGTTGATTGCTATTTAAATAATAGCTGCTCGCGCAGGTGGCGCGGGGGCTAGAGGCCTAAAAGGCTTGTAAATCTAGTCTTGTAACTCGACCTTGGCCATCTCCACATCCAGGCGCTCCATGGCATCCATCGGCTTGGCGGCGGCGGCCTGCTGGTAAAGCCGGGTGGCGGCTTCGATCATCTTGTCGCCATCCAGCATCACCATGGCGTTGGCGTATTCGATCATGCCAATGGCCGAGTAAAAGTTGAGCTTGAGGGCTTCCTGGAGCAGCGCCAAGCCCGTGTCTTTCTTGGCGCCGTAGGTCATGCCGCCAATCAGCGAGCCCACTTTGTCGATCACTTCGGCGTGAAAAGCGCCCAGCGCGATGTGCGCGTCGGCGTGGTTGGGCTGGAGTTTGATGACGTTCTCAAGCGAGCCCTTGACCTTGGTGCCCAAGCCCTGAGCCAGCGCCTTGGCCACGCTGATGCCTTGGCTGTAGCGGCCTAAAGCGTAGGCTTGCCAGTAGTGGGCGTTCACATTTTCCGGGTTTTTCAATGCCTGGGCTTCAGCGCGCCGCACGACCTCCATGTAGAGGTCGAGCCGGATTCGCTCCTGCTTTTCGAGGTAGGTGGCATAAATGCAGGCCGATTTGTTGGCCACGGTGAGCCCGTCGCCGCCAATCTTGAGCCCCATGTCGACGGCTTTCTGAAACTCGCCGCTGTGAAACAGGGCCCAGGCATCCAGCACTTTGGTGTCTTGGGGCAGGGGTTCCACGTCGCCAGCGTGCAGCCGTGCCCAGTTTTTTTTGACGCTCTCAGCGTCAAATTCGTAATCACCCATGTAAGGGAAGGCTGTCCAATTGGCCATATTCGTCTCCAGTGGCCGTTGTCCGGCTTATTATTTATCGGCGTTATTGTAGGCCCCGACTAATTTCAGCAGGTGGGTACGCTGGCCTTGCTCCAGGTAAGGCATTAGCAAATTGAGGACATGTTGCGCACCCCGCAGCAAGGCTTGTTGTGCGTTTTCAGGCTCCAGCGCCCGGCGTGGGTCACGCACATACTCAAAACTCAGCCAGTAGGTTAGCACCACCACCATGCTGGTCGCGGTGGCCTCGACGTCGCGCGAATCGATGCTCACGGCACCGGTGCGGCTCATGCCGTCCAGCAGGGCTTTCACGGCCCGGGTCTTGTTTTTCAGGACCTGCTGGAAATGCGTTTCAAGGCGCCGGTTTTTACTCAGCAGGTCGTTTAGGTCGCGGTATAAAAACCGGTATTGCCAGATCAATTCAAACAGCGAGTGCATGAAAAACCAGGCGTCTTCGACGTCGCGTACGCCATCGCTGGCATTGAGCAACTCGTTCAGGGCGTGCTCGTATCGGTCAAACAGCGAGTTGATGAGCTCGTCTTTGGCCGGGTAGTGGTAATACAGGTTGCCGGGGCTGATGCCCAGTTCGGCGGAAATCAGGGTGGTCGAGACATTGGGTTCACCAAAGCGGTTGAACAACTCCAGCGTGACTTCCAGAATGCGTTCAGCCGTGCGCCGAGGCGCTTTTTTTACCATGTAGGACTCCTGCTGTGGGTGGCGGATCGAACCACATGGCCGAGGTCGTCCATGATCTCTTGCAGTTTAGCAATCGCCTGCCCAACTTGTGTGGGCGGTTTGGCGGGCGTGCTGAGGTGCCGCTTGGGGTCGTCCAGCGCGGCGTGGTGCAGCGTGATGCCGTGGCGCCCCAATGTGGCGGACAGACCAGTCTTGCGCGAGCGCAGCATCTGGCGGGTCTGCTGGTAAGCGTGCTCGGCCAGATGGCGGCGCTGCGAATAGCTGAAGGTGTTGGCCAGGTAGAGCTCAGGATCGCGGTGGTCGGGCTCAATCAGGATGATGTCGGTGTCCGGGTACGTCTGCTCGTATTGCTTCATGCCCAACACCATGCGCGAATGAATCATGGAGCGAAAGGTCTGGCTCAGCACCGCGGGCAGACCGCCATCGACAATGCGAGGAATGTGGTGTTGCTCAGCGCTAAGGCCCCGCTTCATGACCTGGGCAACCTGCGGCGAGGTGGCGTCAAATGGCACCAGCGGGTTAAGGCACAGCATCAAATCGATGCCCTGCTCCAGCGCCACCGACGCGTGCATGGTTTTCTTCAAGGCGCCATCCACGTAGTAACTATCGTCAATCTCGACCGGCGGAAACAGGCCGGGCAGGGCGGAACTGGCTTGCACGGCCTTGGAGATCGGCACATGGTCCCAGCCAGGGCGGCCAAAGGGCACGGCCTCGCCACTGTCCAGGTTGGTGGCCACCAGCGTGAGCTGGGTTTTCAGTTGGCGGAAATCGTTGGTGCGGCCGTTGCGTGAAAAAAGCCGGGCCATCTCGGTGTGGATTTGTTCGTTGGAAAAAACACCGGTCGGCAGGCAGGGGCCGAGTCGCTCAATGGCCTGCATGATCGATTTGCGGCCCGCCGTCATGTGCCACACGGACGAGGCCAGCAAGCCGGGCAGCATGATGGCGCGGCGCACCACTTCGCCATAGGCCGGCGACAAGAGCCAGGAGGGGTCGAAGGCGTCCGTTGGCGCGATGGCGCTGTCGTTTTCAATAAACGAAGTGCAGAGCTCGCGGGGCGTGATGCCGTTGGCCAGGCTTGCCACAATAAAGCTGCCCGCCGAGACGCCGACGTAGTGGTGTAACTGGGTGAAGTCGATGCCGTTCAGGGATTCTTCCAGCGCGCACAAGGCACCAATTTCGTAAATGGCACCCAAGGGCCCACCACCGGACAAGGCCAGTGCAATTTTGGGAGGGCGCGGTGTTTTACGCTTCATAACAGCAAAGTGTAGGGCGGTTGAAGAAAAAGGGTTATTGCGATGCAGCAATGTTGGCGGCTGAAATAAGCCAAAAAAAAGGCGCTTGAGCGCCTTCTTTATTCAAGCCCCGCTCAGTCCGCGGTAGCCGCGACTTCAACCGGTTTTGCAACGACTTTTTTGCGCGCTGGCGCACGTTTGACGGCCGGTTTGACCGCCTCAGTGGCGGCCTTGACGACCGTTTTCACTGCGACCTTTGCCGCGGGTTTCGCCGCTTTGCGGGGGGCGGCTTTAGGTGCGGTTTTGTCGGCGGCTTTGGGCGCAGCGCCCTTGGCCGAGAGCTTTTGCACGCTCTTGTTCAATTCGTCAATGCGGGCAATCAGGGCGTTGATGTCCTTGGCCGATGGCACGCCCAGCTTGTTGAGGGCCTTGGCGACACGGTCTTCAAAGATGTTTTCCAGCTTGTCCCATTGGCCGGTGGCCCGGGAAGAAATGTCGGCTGCCATGCCGTTCATTTTCTGGGTCGCTTCCGAGATTTTTTCTTCAGCGGCTGATTGGGTTTTGCGCTGAAAGTTAACGCCTTCCTTCACCAAGGCTTCAAAGGCTTTGGTGCCCTCGGCTTGCGCTTTGGTGAAGGCGCCCAATCCGGCTTGCCAGATTTGCTGGGCGGAGTCTTTCACCGAACCTTTAAGGGGCTCACTGGCTTTTTTGGCGGAAGTGGTTTTTTGAAGTTTTTTGACCATGAGGGGCTCCAGATAAAGTAAATGTTTTTCGGGCGGGGACTTGTGAATTAACAAGCGCTATGCCGAACATGGGCGTACTTTATAGGGCGCAAGGCGCGTCGTGTAGGTGACTGCTCCTAATTTTGTGGAGTCGTGGCTCTAGTGGGTCGCGGGTTTATGCCAGATAGATTCCACGCCAATTTGGGCAAGAATAAGGTTAATAACTGGAGGTTTTTCATGCAGTATTTCGTCACAGGTGCTACCGGGTTTATTGGCAAGCGGCTGGTTAAAAAATTGCTTGAGCGCAAGGGCTCGGTGGTTCACTTTTTGATTCGCAAGGAAAGCGAAGGCAAGGTGGCGGCGTTGCGGCAGTTTTGGGGTGCGAGCGCAGCGCGGGTGGTGCCCGTGTTTGGTGACCTCACGAGCAAAAAACTGGGCATTTCGGCCGAGAACCTCAAAAGTCTGAAAGGCCAGATCGACCATTTTTACCATCTGGCGGCGGTCTATGACCTGACGGCTGACGAAGCCAGCCAGATGGCCGTCAACGTGGAGGGCACCCGCCATACCGTCGAATTGGCCAAAGCCATCGACGCCGGACACTTTCACCTGGTGAGCTCCATTGCGGCGGCGGGTTTGTACGAGGGCGTGTTCCGCGAAGACATGTTTGAGGAGGCTGAAAATTACGAGCATCCCTATTTCCTGACCAAGCACGAAAGCGAAAAAATCGTGCGACAGGAGTGCAAGGTGCCCTGGTCGGTGTACCGCCCTGCCATGGTCGTGGGCGACAGCACTACCGGTGAGATGGACAAGGTGGATGGGCCGTATTACTTCTTTAAGCTGATTCAGCGCATGCGCGATGTGTTGCCGCCCTGGATGCCCTCGATTGGCCTGGAAGGCGGTCGCATCAACATCGTGCCGGTGGACTTTGTGGTGGCCGCTCTCGATGCCATCAGCCATCAAAAAGGCATTGAGAAAAAGTGCTACCACCTGGTCGACCCGGTGGGCTACCGGGTGGGCGATGTGCTGGATATTTTCAGCAAGGCGGCCCACGCACCCAAGATGAACCTGTTCATCAACGCGGCCTTGTTCGGGTTTATTCCCCGCAGCATCACCAAGGCCATGATGGCGCTGGCACCGGTGCGCCGGGTGCACCGGGCCATCATGAACGATCTGGGCTTGCCCGATGACATGCTCACCTTTGTCAACTACCCCACGCGATTTGATTGCCGCGAATCGCTCGCGGCCCTGAAAGGGACGGGCGTGACCTGCCCCAACCTGAAAGACTACGCGTGGCGGCTGTGGGATTACTGGGAGCGCCACCTCGACCCCGACCTGCACATTGACCGCTCATTGCGCGGCACCGTGGGCGGCAAAGTAGTGCTGGTCACCGGTGGGTCATCGGGCATCGGCCTGGCCGCCGCGCACAAGTTTGCCGAGGCCGGTGCCATTACCGTGATCTGCGGGCGCGACCAAGAAAAACTCGACGAAGCCTGCCAAGAGGCCACGACCAAGGGGTACAGTTTCATCGCCTATTCGGTGGATATTGCCGACATGACCGACTGCGACCGCTTTGTGAAGCAACTGCTGGAGGCGCATGGCAGCGTGGACTTTTTGATCAACAACGCGGGTCGTTCCATCCGCCGCGCCATCGAATCCAGCTACGACCGATTCCACGATTTTGAGCGCACCATGCAGCTCAATTACTTTGGCAGCCTGCGGGTGACGATGGGCTTGCTGCCCTGCATGGTGGCCAAGAAAAAAGGCCATATCGTCAACATCAGTTCCATTGGCGTGCTGACCAACGCCCCGCGTTTCAGCGCCTATGTGGCCTCCAAAGCCGCGCTGGACGCCTGGACGCGTTGCGCCGCCAGCGAGTTTGCCGACCAGGGCGTGACCTTCACCACCATCAACATGCCGCTGGTGCGCACGCCCATGATTGCGCCCACGGGGCTGTACAACAACGTACCCACGCTGTCGCCGGAAGAAGCCGCCGACATGGTCGCCCAAGCCTGTATCTTCAAACCGGTGCGCGTTGCGACTCGCTTGGGTACCACCGGGCAACTGTTGCACGCCCTGTTGCCGCGCGTGGCGCAAATCGCCATGAATACCAGTTTTCGCATGTTCCCGGATTCGGGCGCAGCCAAAGGCGCCAAACCGGGCGATAAACCCGTGAAGCAGCAGTTGTCGCCGGAGGCGGTGGCGCTGCAGCAGATGATGCG
>NZ_JBAWYV010000112.1:0-10806 GCF_037143375.1 Rhodoferax sp.
GATCAGCGCCGCCAGCAGCGAGCAAAGCCTGGGCGTCTCGCAAGTGGGCGAAGCCGTGACGCAAATGGACCAGGTGACGCAGCAAAATGCCGCACTGGTCGAAGAAATGGCCGCCGCTGCTGACAGCCTGCGCAGCCAGGCCGGGCAACTGGTACAAACCGTGGCGGTGTTCCAGGTTTAAGCCAAATCGGGCTCTAGCACCCGTGTAACCTGCATAAGCAGCTATTATTTAAATAGCAAAAAGCCAACCTTAGTCGCCAACTTGTTGCTTGGCAGCTTCAAGTACATCGCGGGTTTTAAGCGCCACGCGACGGGCCGCTTGCACGAAGTCGGCGCCATTGGAGGCATAGAGCACAGCACGCGACGAGTTGACGATGATTGGGGCCACAGTGGTGCCAATCTCGCCGGCCACCCCGCGCCAGCCGGCCTTGACCGTGGCCATCGCATCACCCCCCTGCGCACCCACGCCGGGAATCAGCAGCGGCACCGTCGGCGCCACCGCCCGCACGCGCTCAATCTCGGCTGGGTACGTGGCGCCCACCACCAGCCCGAGCTGGCCATTGAGGTTCCACGGGCCTTGCACCAGACGCGCTATGTGCTCGTACAACAGCGGCTCGCCTGCCACGCTGGACAAACGCTGCGGCTGGAAATCGTCGCCACCGGGGTTGGAAGTGCGGCACAGTAAAAACGCGCCTTTGTCGTGGTACTTCAGGTAGGGCTGCACCGAGTCAAAGCCCATGAAGGGCGACAGGGTGACGGCATCGGCCCCGTAGCGCTCAAAAGCCTCAATCGCGTATTGCTCGGCGGTGCTGCCAATGTCGCCGCGCTTGGCGTCCAGAATGATCGGCACATGGGGCGCAGTGCGGCGCATGTGGGCCACCAACTGCTCTAGTTGCGCCTCGGCGCGGTGCGCCGCAAAGTAGGCAATCTGCGGTTTGAAGGCGATCACCAGATCGGCCGTGGCATCCACGATAGCCGCACAAAAGTCGTAGATTTTGGTGGCATCGCCTTTCAAGGCGCCCGGAAATTTGGCCGGCTCGGGGTCCAGGCCCACACACAACATCGAACCGTTTTGGCGCTCAGCTGCGCTCAGCATGTCTAGAAATTTCATGCCCGCATTGTAAGAAGTACTGAGCCCATGTCCTAAGGCGCCGTTAAGACGAAGGCGCGAAGATACAGGCATCGATTCACTCAACCAAAGAGGTTCTCCATGAATACATCCCTGAAAAATTTTCTGCACCAGTACCTTGGCGTGGTGTTGGCAACCCTGATCCCCGTCATCCTGATTGCCTTCATGTCGATGCCGGTCACGCTCGGCGGGGGTCACGCCGACGATTTCTTCGCCGCAAATGCGCCCGTCGCGCAGCATATGACCTAAGCCAACGCGCGTCACAAACACTGCCTACACTTATCGATTTCTGACTAGCGACCGACATTCATGAATTTCAACGAAATCGACGAAGACCCCGACCACGCCACACACACCCCAGCCGAACGCGCTGCCGCTGCATCCCGCAGCACCTGGGTCAGTGTGGGCGTCAACCTGATATTGACGATCAGCCAGATTGCCGTGGGCATTTTTGCCAAGTCGCAGGGCCTGATTGCCGACGGTATCCATTCGCTGTCCGACTTGGTGGCTGATTTTGTGGTGCTATTCGCCAGCCACCACGCCCAAAAAGACGCCGATGAAGACCACCCCTATGGTCACCAGCGATTCGAGACCGCGGCCTCCCTGATTCTGGGCACTTTGCTGTTGGCAGTCGGCGTGGGCATGCTGTGGTCTGCTGCGCGCAAGCTGGAGTCGCCCGAGTCAATACAGACCGTCCACATCGTTGCCCTGTGGGTCGCGGGTGGCGCGCTCATTGCCAAAGAACTTTTGTTCCGCTACATGCTGGCGGTGGCCAAGCGCGTCAAGTCAAGCATGCTGGTGGCCAATGCCTGGCATGCGCGCTCGGATGCAGCGTCATCCCTGGTAGTGGGCATCGGCATCATCGGCAATCTGGCGGGATATCCAATTCTCGACCCGATTGCCGCGCTGATTGTGGGCTTCATGGTCACCAAAATGGGCTGGGGCTTCAGCTGGGACGCGATGCACGACTTGATGGACCGCGCCGTGGACGAAGCAGAGGTCCTCGCCATCCGCAAGACCCTGATGGAAACGCCCGGTGTGAGTGATGTGCATGACGTTCGCACCCGCAAGATGGGCGACATGATCGTGGTGGACGCGCACATTGAGGTCGATGCTCAGATCACTGTGGAAGCTGGCCACGACATCGCCGTGCAGGCGCGCCAACGGGTGCTGCAACGCCACCGCGTGCTCAACCTGATGACGCATGTGGACCCCTGGCACAGACCAGACCTGGACCATGCGGCGCTGGAGAAGCCCATCTTGAAGTAAGCCAGGGCTTGTCACGATATTGAAATCAAAGTGACCTAAATTACTTTGATAGGAGAACCTTTTCAATGTCTGAATTTTTCAAGCAACTTGCCATCCAGCGCTGGGACGACCACCGCTACTATCACCACAGCCGTCTCAACCAGACGCTGCACCTGATCAGCGCTATCAGCTTCCTGGTGGCCTACGCGTTTTTATTCAAGGACCCGGCCATTGCCGCCCTGATCGCCTGGCTTATTTCCATGACCACGCGCCAATCGGGTCACTTTTTCTTTGAGCCCCTTGGCTACGATGAAGTCAACCAGGCGACCAACGCGCACAAGGAAGACATCAAGGTCGGCTACAACCTGCGCCGCAAGGTGGTGTTGCTGTCCATCTGGGCGGCGTCCCCCGTGTTGCTGCTGTTGGACCCCACGCTGTTTGGCTTGTTTGAAGCGCATACCAGCCTCATGGAATTTGCCCGCCACACCGGCTTGATCTGGCTGGCGATTGGGGTTGGTGGCCTGGTATTCAGAACCGTCCACCTGTTCTTCCTGAAGGGCGTGATGGCCGGGCTGGTCTGGATGACCAAGATACTGACCGACCCGTTCCACGACATCATGCTGTACTACAAATCGCCCCTCGCCTTGCTGCGCGGCGAGTGGATTGAGCCGCACAGCAAAGCACCTCACGCATGAGGTACCGGTTCTAGCCGCTGCGGCTAGAACCTGGCTTTGAGTGCTTCTTTCAAGATACGGCGTTTGATGGATTTATTGGTGGTCAGGGGATCACTCAACCACCAGCCATCGCGCTTCATGTTTTGAGCTGCTCGCACAAAGCGATTCGCCACTTCCTCAAAATCCTGCTGGGTGTAATTCAGGCTGAACACAATTCGGCCGGTGCCGACCCAGCTCAAGGCCAGACCTTCCAGTCGCAAATAGTGTTGAAACAACCAGTTGTAGCAAGCGGGCTGCGTGTAGAGCACGGTCCAGATCGAGGACAGGTTCGCCACCTGCACCGGCACGTTCGCCTCGCACAGACGCCGGTTAAGTGCTTGTGCGCGGGTGTTCCAGGTGTCATCCAGATGGTCATACAGCTGGCTGATTTCAGGGCGGTCCAACTGTTTAAGAAACTCGTTCATGGCGCCCATGACATAGGGGTGCGCATTGAAGGTGCCGCGGGCAAAGCAAATGTCTGCAGGCACCGCGTCGTTGTAACGTTTCATCCAGGCGCTTTTTCCGCAGAGCACACCCACCGGCAAGCCGCCACCCAGTGTTTTCCCATAGGTCACCATGTCGGCACGCACACCAAAGTAGTCTTGCGCGCCACCGGGGGCCAGGCGGAACCCGACAAACACTTCATCGAAGATCAAGGCGATGCCTTTGTCATCACAAATCTTTCGCAAGTCCTGCAACCAGGCGGTGTAGGCGCTGCGCGAAAACCCGGCTTTTCTGGAACTGTCGAGCAAGGAAGAATCTCCCGGCGCCGGCGCATTGGGGTGCAGTGCCTGCAAGGGGTTCACCAGCACACAGGCAATGTCCGAGCGGTTGCGCAAAACACGCAACGTCGCGGCACTCATCTCGGCCAGCGTGAAGGTGTCGTTGGCGCGAATCGGGTTGCCAATGCCGGGCTGCACATCGCCCCACCATCCGTGGTAGGAGCCGCAAAAGCGCAGCACCTTGTCACGCTTGCTGTGGTAGCGCGCCAACCGAACGGCTTGCATCACGGCCTCGGTGCCCGACATGTGAAAAGAAACCTCGTCCATGCCCGAGGTGCTTTTCAGGCGCGCCACATTGTCAACCACCACGGGGTGGTAGGAACCCAGCACCGGCCCGAGCGAGCGCACCGCGTCAGCGCCCTGGTCAATACAGTCTTTGTAGAAGTCGTTGCCAAACAGGTTGACGCCATAGGAACCGGTCAGGTCGTAATAAACATTGTCATCCAGGTCGGTCAAAGTGACGCCCGAGGACGCTTTGGCGAACGAGCCGATCTTGAGTCCCTCGCTGGCAAGTTGCCTGAACTGAAACGGAATCCGGTAGGCGCTGATGAATTGCAGGTCGGACAAGCCGCCGGCCACTTCGCTGCCAGCCTCTCGGCTCCGGGCATACCGGGTGCTGAACTGGGTCACCAGCGAGGCAAAGGCGCGCTGCCGGCCCGCCACCACCGAAGGTACCGCACCGTCCAGGCCAAACGCCTCTTCGGCACTGTAGCTGTAGGTGGGCAACTGAGCTGCAATGCGCTTGGCAATGCGCGGGTGACCCGCCAGGGACCGGTGTTTGGCGAGCGAGAGCTCAGCGCGATTTTTAATTTTCCGAGCTGCACCAACCAAAGCGATGCTGCCGGCACCGATCAAGAGCAAGGAATTCAATCCAATAGTTTCATTCACAAAAATATGCCTTTTAATAATTACCAAACACGAGCTTTGACGTCATGAACCTACGCCAACAAATTCAAAAAATACTCAGCCAGGAAGACCTGAACTTCCTACTCACCAACCGTTTGCCGCGCCGCTGGCTGACCCAGTTCATGGGCCGCTTCAGCAAGATCGAGCAGCCCTGGGTGCGCGATGCGTCGATTGCCATCTGGAAATACTTTTCGGCACTGGACCTCAGCGAGGCCAAAAAACAAAGCTTCAGCAGCATGCACGACTGCTTCACGCGCGAATTGAAAGACGGGGCCCGCCCGGTTGACCACGACCCGTCTGTGATGGCGAGTCCGGTGGATGCCATCGTGGGGGCGAATGGCCCGATTCGGGGCACGCAGGTGTTTCAGGCCAAGGGGTTTCCGTATGCACTGGAGGACCTGCTGGGCACCGAGGAAAACCTGGCCGACTGGCAGGACGGCTACTTCGTCACCCTGCGCCTGACGTCGAGCATGTACCACCGTTTTCACGCGCCCTACGATTGCACGGTAGAAAAGGTGCGGTACTTTTCGGGTGACACCTGGAACGTGAATCCCATCGCCCTGCAACGCGTTGAAAAATTGTTCTGCAAAAACGAGCGCTCTTTTATTCGTACTCAGTTCACCGGTGCGGGGCCATGCCAGGGACAACGCGTGGCGCTGGTGCCGGTGGCCGCTATTTTGGTGGCCAGCATTCGTCTGCATTTTCTGGATGTGCTGTTTCATTTGAAGTACTCAGGGCCCAAGACCATCGACTGCGAGGCGCATTTTTCAAAAGGGCAGGAAATGGGCTGGTTTCAGCATGGCTCGACTGTCATCATCCTTGCACCCAAGGGCTTTGCGCTGAGCCAGGAATTGCATCAGGGCGCAAACATCAAGATGGGCCAGGCACTCATGCGCTGGGCTGACTGAATGCCACTGGGCCACGCAACGGTGTGGCCGTGGCAAACGCATGGCCATGGCGTTCCACGACGCCGCTGAGCGTGGCCACAAAGCCATCGTAAATCGCGTTCCAATTGAGGTGTGCCACACTGCCCGCAGCCTGACTGCGAACCTGCTCCTGCGTCTTCCTATCCTTTGCCAGCGCCACGCTCGCATGCACAAAGTCCGACTCAAGGCTCCCTGCTACCAGCACGCCGTTCTGACCGGTGGTGATCAACTCCTGCGCCGCAGCGCAGGCAAAGGACACCACCGCCAGACCACTGGCCATCGCTTCGGGCACCACATTGCCAAAGGTCTCGGTCAGGCTGGGGAATAGAAACACGTCGCCTGAAGCGTAGTGCGCCGCCAGGGCTTCCCCTTTTTGCACGCCTGCGTAAATGGCCCCTGGGCACGCCTGCTCCATGCTTTTGCGCAAAGGACCATCGCCGACAAAGACCAGTTTGGCTTTGGGCAAGCGCAACTGAATGGCTTGAAACGCAGCAACGACAGCGCCTACATTTTTCTCTTTGGCGAGCCGACCTACGCTCAAAAACACCAAATCCTCCGGGCCGGCACCCCACTGCGTGCGCAGTTCCTGCGAGCGTTTGGCAGGGGAGAATTGCTGGGTCTCTACCCCGCGCGACAGCAGCGTCACATGCTGGTACCCGCGACTCTGCAGCGCCAGTTGCATAGCGCGCGTTGGCACCATGGTGGCCTGGGTCCGGTTGTGCAGTTTGCGCAAGTAGCCGTCAATCGGTGACTTGAGCAGGCCCATGCCGTAGTGCTGCGAGTAGCTCTCGAAGTTGGTGTGAAATGAACTCGTCACCGGCAACTTCAGCTTGCGCGCTGCCGACACCGCCGACCAGCCCAGCGGCCCTTCGGTCACGACGTGCACAATGTCCGGGCGCTTCTCGGTCCAGAGTTTAATGAGCCGGTTTTTAGAGGGCAAACCAAAGCGTAATTCGCCGTAAGTAGGCAACGGGATGCCTCGCGACAAGACCTGGTCCAGCCCAGCGCGCAAGGGCGGTTCATCTTCAACGCCCTGACGTGGTCGCACGACTTGCACGGCGTGTCCACGCACCAGCAGGCCCTCGACAATTTTCCCCAACGTCATGGCAACGCCATTGACCTCGGGTGGATAGGTTTCAGTGACCACAGCAATCCGGAGACTGGGCGGGCGAGCAGCGTAGGACGCTACGAATAGTTCATTTTGATTGTTCACACCCCACAGGCTAATGCGCCAAAGTAACAAATTGATGATGGTTTTTTGACAGTTTGACGACAGCGCACCCTGTCAGGAGCAAGTCTGCCCGGTGGTCGTTTGCAACACGCCTTGTTGACGTTGAAGCACCAGAATCAAGAGCATGGTGACGGACACCAGCACGCCAAAACTTGTGATCAAAATGCGCAGGTCAGCTTGGGTAGCGGTCGCCAGGGCATACAGCGCCAGCATCAAAAGCATGCCGGCGTTTTCGTTAAACCCTTGCACCGCAATCGAGCGACCGGCGGTGAGCAAGGTACAGCCCCGGTGTTGCAGCAGCGCATTCATCGGCACCACAAAATAACCAGCCAGGGCACCGACCACCATCAGCAACAGGGCCGCCATCAGCACCGAGTGCACCAGCAACATCACCGGCACCAGCAGACCCAGCACCACCCCCAGCGGCAGCAAATGGGTGGCGCGTGCGAGTCGCACATAACGGCTGGCCAGGATGGCGCCGACGATAACCCCCACGGCGGTGACGCCTTGCAGGTAGGCGGCCTGGGTGAGCGACAAGCCCAGCGACTCGCTGGCCCAGCGCAACACGATGAGTTGCAAGGTGGCGCCCACACCCCAGAGCAGCGTGGTCACCGCCATGGACAAGCCGCCCAGCGGGTCGCGCCATAGCATTTTGTTTTCCTTGAAGAAGCGTTGAATCAACGCAACAGGATGGATGGAATGCCCCGGGTAGCGAACACCGTTGTCGCGCACGCCCAGACTCAAGAGCGTGGCGCTGCTGTACAAGGCCAACAGACACAGCATGCCTGCGATCAACGCAGTCGAAGTGCCACCCAGGTAGGAAATCGAGGATGACAAGTTGACATGAGGCATCACGGCACTGATCAGCAAGCCACCCAGGGCCGTTCCGAAAATAACCGCGCACACCGTCGTGCCTTCAAAAAATCCGTTGGCGCGGACCAGTTCATCGGCGGGTAGTAATTCTGTGATTAGCCCGTACTTGGCCGGGGCATAAATGGCAGCCCCCAAGCCGCCGCAAGCCAGCGCCAGCACCGGGTCTATACCGCCCAGCAACAGGAGTACCGCGCAGACCTTCAGAAAATTGGCCCACAGCATCACCCGACCTTTCGGAAACGAATCGGCCAGAGGTCCTACCAACGGCGCCAGCAACACATAGAACAGCGTAAAACTGACTTTGAGCACCGGGATGACCCAGGCCGCAGCCGATTGCTCAATGACCCGGGCAATCGCCACGATCAGGAACGCGTTGTCGGCGATGGTGGATAGAAACTGCACCGCGAGAACAATAAAAAATGTGCGGGGCATGGTGGCGTTCTTGCGAACGAGTTTGACTTTAAAAAGGGTGCGAAGACCTATTTAAGCAAGTCAGTGTGAAGGCTTCGTGACAACCTTTTATTTGGCGGGTTCATTCATCTATTTGTCACATCACGGGCTTTAAATGAACTACTTTTCAGGAGTTTTTCATGTCAGATATCAGTAACCGTCGCAACTTTTTGGTCACTACCGCCTCTGCTTCTGCGGCAGCGGTGGTTGCCAGCTCACTGGCCGCCTGTGGCGGCTCCGACGCGACGCCTTCGACATTCAACTACGGCGTTGCCAGTGGCGACCCACTGGCCGACCGTGTCATTTTGTGGACCCACGCCAAGATACCTGGCAGCACAAATGCCGTGGGCCTGTCCTGGCAAGTAGCAAGCGACAGCACCTTTGCCACGGTTCTGAAATCAGGCCGCCTTGTCGCTTCCGAGGCCACCGGTTTTACCGCCAAAGTGGACGTCACCGGCCTGACGTCTGGCGCCAGCTACTTCTACCGCTTCACAGATGATGCGGGTGTGGTCTCTACGGTAGGAACGACCCGCACCTTGCCGACCTCTTCTGCCACATCGGTCAAACTGGCCGTGTTTTCATGCACACTGTTTTCAGCTGGTTATTTCAATACCTACGATGCAGCGGCCAAATCGGATGCGCAATATGCCATTCATCTGGGTGACTACATTTACGAGTACGGCTCTGACCCCGCCAAGTTTGGCAACACCAATGTTGATACAAGTATCACGGCCGTCACGCTCAACCGCGTGACCAGCCCGGCCAACGACATTGTTAGTTTGAGCGACTACCGCACCCGCTACGCCCTGTACAAATCGGACCTCAACCTGCAAGCCTTGCACGCCAAAATGCCCTGGATCACGATCTGGGACGACCATGAATTTGCGAACAATGCCTATATGACCGGCGCTGAAAATCACAACCCGGCAACGCAGGGCGATTGGACCACCCGCAAGAACAACGCCGCCCAGGCTTACCACGAGTGGCTGCCGATTCGCACGCCCGACACCGCCAACCTGCTCAAAATCTACCGCAGCTTTGATTTTGGCAACCTGCTGTCGCTGCACATGCTCGACACCCGGATTGAAGGGCGTGTCCAACAGTACGACAACTTTGGCGACACCGATGGTGGCGTGACGCGTTACCTGACGGCCATGGCGATGGGCACGGATGCAGCACGCACCATGATCAGCGCGACGCAGCAGTCCTGGCTCACCGACAAACTCACGGCGTCCACCGCCACCTGGCAATTTCTGGGCAACCAGGACATCATGGCGCGCATGTGGTTTCCAGCCTCCGTGTTGAGTGCACAGGCCACAGCCATTGCAGCTCCCACTCAAGTTAATGGACAAGCCGTCATGACCGCCATCTCGGATTACCTGACGGCCAAAGGTGCCCGCTATGGTGCTACTTTGGGTGGCCCGGCCATTACGCAACCGCAGGCAGATTTGCTGAACACGAACTTGAACCCCACCATTCCCTACAACCTCGATGCGTGGGACGGTTACCCCAGCAACCGCGAAGCCGTTTTGCAAACCATCCTGGGGCAAGGCAAGAAACTGGTGGCCCTGTCTGGCGACTCGCACAACGCCTGGTTCACCAATTTAACGACTCTCAATGGCACCAAAGTAGGCGTTGAATTTGCTGGCTCATCCGTTACCTCCCCCGGCTTTGAAAGCGCGGGTCTGGGCGGTTTGGCCAGTTCACTGGATGGCACTGCGGTGGCTGGACCCACCGTTTTCGGAAGCGGCCTGGGCCTGGTCGACGACCTGAACTACAGCAACACCACGCAACGCGGCTATTTGCTCATGACTGTGACGGCTGCAGCGGTCAAGGGCGAGTATGTATTCATGAGCACCGTCACCTCCAAAACCTACACGCCCACGATCGGAAAAACCATTACCGTGACAACCACAGGCGCTGTAACTTACGCCTGAGGACCTTGGAGGACCGCCAGCGCCAGGCACAAATCAGCCCAGGCGCGGGCTTTGTCTTGCGGCGTGCGCAGCAGGTAGCTGGTCGGGTAGGTCACGATCACCGGGATTCCCTGGTAACGGTAAACCTGGCCGCGCAGTTTGCCCAAGGGAATGGCGGCCACGTCGGGCTGGCTGGCTTGCAGCAGGATTTGGGCGGCAAAGCGGCCCATCGCCAGAATCACTTTAGGCTGTACCAAAGCGACTTCGCGGCGCAAGAAGTTTTCACACAAGGCGAGTTCTGCCGGCGTCGGGTTGCGCACCACGGCCGGGCGGCACTTGACGGCGTTGGTCACATAAGCGGCTGCCTCGGGTGCCAGCGCGGCGCCGGTGCGCTTCACGCCCACCGCCTTGAGCATGTTGTCGAGCAACAGCCCGGCGGCCTCCACCAACGGCACACCCTGGCGCTCTTCGGCATCGTCGGGGGGCTCGCCCACCACCAGCCAGTCGGCGCGGCGCGGCACATCGTCCTGCGCGCCAGCAAATACCGCAGTTTGACGGCCAGTGCACAGCTTGCAGGCTTGGCAGTTGGTCACCGTGTCGGTCAGCGCGGCCCAGTCCATGGCGGCAATGCC
>NZ_JBAWYV010000113.1:0-10701 GCF_037143375.1 Rhodoferax sp.
GGCACCTAATGAAGGCCGCACCTGAAGGGGTTGCATGTTTATTCGACCAAACTGGAGAGACCCAGTTCCTTACAAGTCAATTCACTTGAATGATGACGCTACAAACATCACTGCATGGGAATTTTTAAGACGAAATCCAGACTACCAAAAAGATACTGATGAATACCGGAGCGAGGTTTGCAAATGGTGCGTAGACCATCCAAAACTCCTTCAGAAAACAGAGGGTTTTTTGGAGTTAGGGGATGATTTGTATATTAAAAATACCTGCTTCAGGGAGAATTCCCAAACCCGCTGGACGTTTTGGAGCGATCACTTTAACGCTACCTGGGATATTTTTTTTGGCGAGACAACAGACGATAACCATCGAGATTTTTTTACTTATAAATCTTGCTATTCCCCTGAACTTTATAAACCTGTTTTATTTGGCAAAGTGGAAGGTCCGCTTGTACTGATCCCGGTTGATCTTTCAATGCCATTGCAGGCATTGCTAAAAATAGTAGAGGGCGAAATACGGGAGTTTCGCGATAGGGGGATTAAAGAAGGTGTAGTGGTAACGCGCAAAAATAGAATGCTTGAAAACCGGGTTTATATTGAGCAACTGCGCATCCTTGATGCCATTGCCGCTGGTGCCACAGTAAGTGAAATTGGAGACGTACTTGCACCTGGTGCAATCAATGACGCCGAGTCAAAACAGCGAGATAAACGCATTAAGGCGGCCTACCAGGCGGCTTTAAAAATGCAAAATGGTGGGTATCGCGTCCTGATACCTGACTTATGACGGTGATGTTTTGGAGAAAATAGCCGTGGCCAGCATGGCGGGCCGGGCTGTTGTCGGGGACGTAAGCGCCACCATTGCCAACGACGACGCCACCACGACCAGTTCACCCGGTGCAACGACTTTCACCTGAGCAAATGCACGGTGAGCTGGTGCCGTACCTCTACCAGGTGCAGAGCATGCCCGGTAGTCGATGCCGGGCAGGTGGCCAGCGTTGAGGTTAATGCTCGCCCATAGAATATGGCTTGACACGTCTACCCTGCGCCTGATCCGCAAAGGGGAAAAGTCGGATACCTTCACCGGCCTGGCGTGGCACCTAATGAAGGCCGCACCTGAAGGGGTTGCATGTTTATTCGACCAAACTGGCGAGACCCAGAGCCCTACAAATCAAGTTTAGTAAATGATTTTGCATCCAATAAAACAGTTTGGGAGTTTTTGCGCCGAAATCCGGAATACCAAGCGGATAGCAAGAAATTTCTAGCCGAGGTTTATGAGTGGTGCTTCAATAATCCGAAGGACTTACAAGAGACTTTTGAATATTTTGACTGTCCCTCAAAATTGTCAATCATGCTTACTGCCTATGAAGAAATATGCAGTGAGCGCCATGAATATTGGCTAACTTACTTTAATGACAAGTGGTTGATTCCCTCGAATCTATTACCCGATGATGACAGTGGATTTGATGTTTTTATAAGTTTAATTGACGCCTATGGTTTCCATGACGCAGGAGCAGAAGAACGATTTAAACCTGTTTTCTTTGGAAAAGTTGAAGGGCCGCTAGTGCTGATCCCGGTTGATCTTTCCACCCCTTTAGAGACATTGCTGCAAATGGTGGAGGGCAAAATAAGGGAGCTGCGTGAAGCCGGGATTAAGCAAGGTACTGTCAAACCGAACGTAGCCCGCGTTCTTTCAAATCGAATTTATATTGAGCAACTGCGCATTCTTGATGCCATTGCCGCTGGTGCCACAGTGAGTGAAATTGGAGAAGTACTTTCACCGGGTGAAATAAATGACGCCGAGTCAAAACAGCGAGACAAGCGCATCAAAGCTGCCTATCAAGCAGCACTAAAAATGCAAAACAAGGGCTATCTGAATTTGCTAAATGCTGATAAATTTGAGGCTATTTACAAATTCAATGACATGTAACGGCGCGTCTGTCAAGGAAAAATAAAGGCCCCCGTCAATCTTGATAGGGGCCTTTATTTTTTCTATCTAGGTGCTGGCATAACGGGAAAACTACGGACTTCAACAACCTATTGAGGCCCGTAATGAACCGATTAAACCAACAACCCCAGCCCGTGCAACCGATGCATGGCGCGACTCCAGCGGCCCATGATGGCCGCCTGCCCTTCACCCCGAAGCCTGGCAACCTGATTCGTTTGCCGCAAGTCGAAATTAAAACTGGATTGAAAAAATCCACGATTTATGCCGGGGTCAAGGATAAAACATTCCCGTCACCTGTTCGTTTGTCTGCCCGCGCTGTTGCCTGGCGCGAGGAAAATATCGACAGTTGGATTAATGCCCGCGTCACGACTGGTGGCCAGCAATGAACCACGCTCAAAAAATAGATCCCAGTTGTGCTGCCAGCAATCAAAAGACCACTGCCAAACCCACGCCAAATATTACTAATTTAGATGCCGTGATTGAGATCGTGAAGGGCTATAAACGGGCGTGTGAAAAGGAATTCGCACCCCATTACTGCAATACATTGGCTGAAAGACGCAACACGAACAACACCGTCAATGCAATGGTGCAAGCGTGTATCAGCCTGCATATCGCCATGCTGCCCGCTGCGCCTGCAACGTGCTGCCCAACGCCCGCGATTGATGCCTTGAGCAATGAGCGCATCCAAGCCGGGGCACAAGCATGAATACCGGCCCGCAATATATCAAGGAACAAGCCATAAAGGCTGCTGAGCACCGCCTGCGGCAAGCGGCAACCTTCACCGGCTTGAATATCAAAAACCCATTGTTTCAAAAGCGCATGGGCAAAGGAGATTGCTCTGTGTTGGTGCGGTTTGAATACCCCGGCAGGCTTACCGTTTATGACCCCGTGACCGGCGAACAATTGGCCGCCTCTGAACTTGGCCATCCTGACGTTTTACACCCTGGCTTTGTGCCCTCAATACCTTCTCTAAGAGGGTAGTGACACCAGCCGCAATACAAGCGGGCCGCTAAATTTGCTTCTAAATAAATAGCTGCTTGCGCAATGCCCACAAGGGCTAGAGCCTTAAAACACATAAAAATAGAAACGATATGCGTAAAACAATTTGCAGACTGGCGCGAAGCCGTGCTAAAGTCCTCCCCGGTGCTAAGAACACCACAAAACAAGCGGTTTACCTTCCCGTCAGCAAGGTTTTTTCATGCCCAAAATTTAAGGTTTTGGACGTGGGGAGGGTCTACCCGCAAGGATGGCCGCACAACTTGTTTTGTGTTCTTAAGCCCCACGTCCATTCTGCTGATCTAAGAAGTCAGCGAGTGGTTTTTCAGTCTCGACAAGGAGCCGAAACCATGACCACCACCACGCCCAAAGCGGCACCCCTGGGCACCACGCCCGCCATCACGTCAAACACCACACTGGGCCGCTTGCTGCATACCCGCATCATTCAACGCCGGTACCCAGCACTGACGGCACCCAAAGTAGAGCCCACGATAGCCCGGCAACAAGCCATTGAAAACGCCTTGTCTATGGCACTTCACTACATCCGCACCACCGACACCCAGCAAGGCATTCAGGCTGCTACAGCCAAGGCCATGCGGGCCGTGTCCATGCTCAAACAGGCTTGCAATGAGTTGACTATCGGCGGGGTGACGGCATGATCTTCGACGCACAAACCCGAATTAATTTGAGCGCAACCTTTTCAGCATGGCAGGAAAAGACGAATAGGACTTATGCCCTTGTTTCAGCGGTACGGGATAGTCTCTCTACAGACGAAAATCACGCTGTTAATTTGCAGCTCTTGGACATTGCCGAAGAAACGCTTTGCGATTTAAGTGAGTTTTATCGGCTGGCCGAACTTTTCGGAGTGATGGTATGAGCGCAGCCACCAACAAAGCAGCCAACGCAGCCCCCGATATTGACGCGGCAGTCAATACCGTTAATGAGCTGGTGGAAACACTCTCAGAGAAGTTTTTCTACCTTGGAAAAGTCACGCAAATGGCTGCGTTTGCAGCCGAGGCGCGGCGGACTTTGGAACTTTATTCAAGCCAAGCGGACTACTTTCCTGATTTCAAAAATAGCCTTAAAAACTGCAACGAATCCGTTAATAACTGGCGCAGCTTTGACGATACAAGCGGCGATGTTTTGCAGCAAATAGCCTGCCAAATAGACGCCTGCGCTAACGAGCTGAACATGGGCATCCAGTGCGTGCGTGACCTGCGTCGTTTGCGAATGAAGGACGCCAAAAGCACGGCACCAGACAGGCCCGAGCAAACATGAAAACCATCATCACCCCTGAGCTGATCCGTTCGGCCCTGCAATACGTTTCGGCAAACCTGCAACGCGATGAATGGGCACGTGTGGGCATGGCGATCAAGTCTGAATTTGAAGATTTGACCGGCTTCGATTTGTTCGATGAATGGAGCCAAACGGCGGACGGCTACAACCTCAAATCGACCCGCTCAACTTGGAATAGTATCAAGGCGGGCGGCGGCGTTGGCATTGGTACGCTGCTGCACTTGGCTAAAGAAAATGGCTTTGTCATTCTCAAGATGGATCAACCCCCCGTCAAACCAGACACTGAAATAGCGGCCCGCCTGGCACGCGAAAAGACCGCCCGCGACCAAGCCGAAAAAGACAAGCAACAAGCCGCCCACGCCCATGCAGCCGGTGAGGCCGCGTTACTGTGGCGCGATGCCAGCGACACGGGGGCAAGCGCCTACCTGACCCGCAAGGGCGTGCAAGCCCACGGCCTGCGCTTTGCGTCTGATGGCCGCGTGCTGGTGCCTTTGTGCGATGAAGTAGGCAAGCTGTGGAACGTGCAACGCATTGCCCCCAGCAAGCCCGCCAACGGCAGCACCGACAAGCTATTTTTAAAGGGCGGGCGCAAGTCTGGCCTGTGGCATTTGCTGGGCACAATGCCAAGCCTTGAGGCAACCGGCGACACGGCCCCCGCGCCCTCGGTGTTGCTGGTGGCTGAAGGTTACGCCACGGCCGCAAGCCTGTTCGAGGCCACCGGCCGCCCGGTGGCGTGTGCCTTTGATGCTGGCAACCTGGTGCATGTGGCCAAAGCCTTGTACCTGGCACACCCGGCCGCGTTGCTGGTGCTGTGTGGCGATGAAGATTTGCAAACCTATGCCGACAAGGGCCACAACCCCGGCCGCGACAAAGCCAAGGCGGCGGCCCGTGCGGTGCATGGCCTGGCCGTGTTCCCTGTGGGTTTGCCCGATGGTGGCAGCGACTTCAACGACCTGCACCATGCGGCGGGCCTTGAGCCGGTGCGCTGCATCGTAGATGCCGCCATTGAAGCGCACCAGGCCAGCCAAGCGGCCGCCCACGCTGCGCAAGCCGACAAGGCAGGCACTGACAGCCCAAGCAAGCGGCGTAAGCCCGGCGGGGCCGTTGCTGTGGACGGCGAGCGCATCTATGACCCGTTCACCGTGGATGATTCCGGCGTGTGGTTCACTGGCGCTGACCAGGACGGCAAACGCAAGCCGCCCGAATGGATTTGCAGCCGCTTGGATGTGGAGGCCTTGACGCGTGACCAAGACGGCGGCGGCTGGGGATACTTCGTGGCTTTTGCTGACCCGTTGGGCCATGTCAAACAATGGGCGATGCCTGCCCGTATGTTGTCCGCTGACGGCGGCGAATACCGCTCCACGCTGTTGAATATGGGCCTGCGTATCTCCACCACGCCCCGCGCCCGCAACCTACTAACCCAGTTCATACAAACTCGCACGCCTGAAGAATTTGCCAGTTGCACTGACCGCGTGGGCTGGCACGGCACCGCCTTTGTGTTGCCCCGTGAAACCATTGGGGATGATGCTGAACGCATTGTTTTTCAGAGTGACAACGCGGTTGAAAACACATTCCGCACCAAGGGCACGCCTGAACAATGGCGTGACCGTGTGGGCGCTCTGTGCGTAGGAAATTCACGCTTGGCGTTTGCCGTGGCCTGTGCCTTTGCCGGGCCGCTATTGCGCCCGGCGGGCATGGAATCGGGGGGCTTTCATTACCGTGGCGACAGTTCAAGCGGCAAGACCACGGCCCTGAAACTGGCAGCCAGCGTGAATGGAGGAGCCAGCTACCTGCAACGCTGGCGAAGCACAGACAACGCGTTAGAAGCCACAGCCGCACAGCACAGCGACTGCGTTTTGATTCTTGACGAACTGGCACAGATAGACCCCAAGACGGCGGGCGAATGCGCCTATATGCTGGCAAACGAACAAGGCAAAGCCCGTGCGACTCGTGGTGGAACAGCACGCCCCCGGCAAGTTTGGCGCTTGCTGTTTCTGAGTGCTGGTGAATTGGGGCTTGCTGACCACATGGCAGAAGGACAAAAACGAACCCGAACCGGGCAGGAAGTACGCATGGCAGACATTCCGGCCGATGCGGGCGTGGGCTTGGGTGCGTTTGAGAATCTGCACGGATTTGAAGGCGGTGCCGCGTTTGCCAAGCACATCACCGGGCAGGGTTTGGCCGTGTACGGTGCCCCGGGCCGCGCCTGGCTGGAGTGGTTGACCACCAACGCGGGCACGCTGAAGGCCAGCATAAAAACCACATCAAACGCCCTGGCTGCGCAGTTGATCCCCAAGGATTCAAGCGGGCAGGTTGAGCGGGTAGGGGCACGCTTTGCGCTGGTGGGTGCGGCTGGTGAGCTGGCCACAAAGGCGGGCCTGACTGGCTGGCCAGAGGGTGAGAGTGAGCGGGCTGCTACGGCTTGCTTTAATGCCTGGCTGGCTGCCCGTGGTGGCAATGGAAACGGTGAGATTGTGGCCATGTTGCGGGCCGTGCGGCGCTTTTTGGAGGTCAACGGCGAAGGCCGTTTTGCACTGTGGCACCGTCAAGGCGATGACCACAATTCAAAAACGCTAAATCGGGCGGGATTCCGGCGGGTGTATTGTGCTGACGGTGAGCCGTTCAAAGACATTGGGGCCAAGGATCGAGGCCTTGAGCCTTCGTTTTCTTATGTGCTGGATGCGGGCGGGGCCGTGCATTATTTTGTTTTGCCTGAGTGCTTCCGCTCTGAGATTTGCCAAGGCTTTGACTACAAAGCGGTGGCGCATGTGCTTGTGGAGCATGGTTGTTTGATCCCAAGCAAGGGCAGGCCCTTTGATTCAAAACACCGCCTGCCCGGCATGGGCAATAGCCCTGTTACCTGCTATCAAATTACGCCTGAGATATTTGCCCTTGATTTATGAACCTGCGCCATGCAGCACAAGCGCCAAATATGTATCTGCCCTTCATGCGCAAGGCTTTTCCATCCCCGTTGATACGGTTGATGGCCATTGGTCAATTGCAAGAATTAAGGCGTCTCGGACTCACTTGGTTAATGATTCGGGCGCTGTTGCGAGCATTGCTTGAGGAAACCCAGCACTATCGCATCGCAGACGCCATGCCTACGATTGGCGATGACCGCCAATCACTGAGGGCGGTTCAATCACTGGCACTTGAACTATTGGAAGTCTTGCAAAACTCATTTCGCGTGAGCTGCGATATTGGCGCGGGTCAGATGATTCAATCGCTGGGTTTATTTTCTGATGGTTGCAGTGAGCGCCTGCGATTTATGCCAACTCAGTCACGGCGGAGAAATCACGTGAACATCATTGCAAGGGTGGCAGCAATCACTGCGCCTCTGAAGATTCATATTTCAGCGCGTGAAGGGACGCGCTTCTTCAGGATTTGCAAGGCGTCTTTTTCCTTGGCTGGCGTGACCAAAGCAGCGGCAAAAAAGGGAACTAATAAGCGTCAACAACCAGCGCCACCCAGCCCCTCTGCATCGATTCGAAGCTTCATAAAAGCTGAGCGGCCGGACACTGAAGGCCCGCTAAAAACCACGTCCTTTAATCTCCTTGAAATAGCTGGACATTGCGTTAAAAATTCGCCTGGAGGCGAGTTCTTACAGCCCGTTATTCAGAGGTAAGGTTTATAAATTTGCGGGGAAAAAATAGTTAATTTCCTCGCTCACAACATTGAAAAGAGAAATTTATGTCAAATACTGGAAGTTCAGTTGTCTCGCTGGCGGCAAATACTACCCAATGCACCGCCCAACCACTGCCATTCAAAGGGACTGCGTTTGACTTTGGAGACGGGCAAATTTTTATCATCCCGTCGCTTACTGCACGCGACTTAAAGAGATTAAAAGGAGAAATTTCAATACTTCAAAACGTGGCCAATATCGATGTCATTGATTCGGTAGACGCCTGCGTTTCCTTGGTGCATGCTGCACTGAGTCGGAATTACCCCACGATAAGTAACTACGATGTTTCCGGGTTAATCGATGTTAG
This sequence comes from Rhodoferax sp., assembly GCF_037143375.1. Taxonomy (GTDB): domain Bacteria; phylum Pseudomonadota; class Gammaproteobacteria; order Burkholderiales; family Burkholderiaceae_C; genus Rhodoferax. Next base: position 8,221 of record NZ_JBAWYV010000113.1, read on the forward strand.
CAACATGCTCCAAGCAGTCAGTTGCGCGATGGGCATTCAAAGCAAGCCCTTAGAAAAAGCAGAAATTCGCAGCACCGAACGGCATGCAGCCAGCCGGTTTTTTGGGGGCGCGAAATGAGCTCCGACGGCAAAGAATATAAAACAGATATTACCGCCGACCCTTCGAATTTCGAAGCGGGAATGAAAAAGGCCGCGAAGTCTGCGGCCGATGCAAGCGGCCTTATTACCTCTGAGTTCCGGCGAATTGCCGACTCCGTATCCATGATAACCAAGGGGTTTGCTGGAATGACTGCTGTTCTGGCTGGTGGTGGTGCGCTCAAAAAATTCATCAGTGATGCCAACGAGTGGAACGGTGAAGCGGGAAAGATGAGCAAGCAACTAGGTATTACCACCCAGCAGGCCAGCATCATGAATGTGGCGTTGAACCACTTGGGAATTGATACAAGCGTCTATACCGATGCTTCGATGAAGATGAGTAAGCAAATTCAAGGGAACGCTCAAGCCTTTGACGTCTTAGGTGTCAAGACTCGTGATGTGAGCGGCGCATATCGCCCGGTCACTGAGCTCATGGGCGAGGTAAACCAAAAGCTTTTAGAGATTAAAAACCCGATTGAGCAAAACATTGCGGGTCAACAAGCCTACGGCAAGGGCTGGACTGAAATCCGAGGGATTCTGAGGCTTACTTCGGAGGTTATGAGTGATGCCGAGGAGCGAGCCAAGCAACTGGGTTTGATCGTAGGCCCTGAAGGCGTGGCCATGAGCAAGCAATACAGCGCACAAATGCGTGATTTGAATTTGGTCGGCAGGAGTATTGAAACGCAGTTCGGCAACCAACTGTTGCCAGTATTCACCCGTTTGGGTAAGTTCATGAGCGAAGAGGGCCCTGTGATGGGGCAGGTATTTGCCACAGTACTGGAGGGCGTCGGCTTTGCCGCGTCTACTGTTTGGCTGAAGCTGAAAGACACGGGCGATTCAATTGGAGCCATGGCGGCGCAAGCCGGTGCGTTACTCACTGGCGATATGGCAGGATTCCGGGCGATCGGCAAGGCGCGTGATGAGGAATATAAAAAAAATGAAGCCGCATTTGAGCGGCTAAAAGCCAACTTTGGCAAGCCCCTGCCAGCCCCAAAGATTGCCCCTGCGTCAGACAATCAAGGGCCGCAATATCATTTCAAACCCAAAGAAGAGGCGGCTGTTGCTGCACCTTCGCGCATGGCTGAATGGGAGGCCAAGCTCGCGGAGGACAAGGCGGCGCTTGAGCGAGAAGGCTTGCTGGCCGGGCAGTTCCGGGAGATGAGCAAAGCGGCTGAGAAAAAATATTGGGACGAGCTGAAGGCCGTGAAGGGCCTGAGTGATGGCGAGCGCAATGCGCTCGCTCGCAAGTCAGCCGAGGTTGAGATGGCGGGCATCAAAAATAACTTTGAGGTCAAGGTGGCCACGCTGCAGGCAGAGGCTGCAGCCTACAAGAACAACACCGCCGAACGCCTGCGCCTGGAGCTGGAGATTCAGGCCAAGTACCAAGAGGGCACCAAGCAGTTCGAGGAGTCGGCCAAGCGCATTGTGGAGATTCAACGCCAAGCGGCCGAGCAGGAGCGCACCATTCGCGCCAGCAGGGTGCAGGCCGAACGTGATGCGCGGCTGCAGACTGTGACGATCGAGGAGCAGGCGGTGCAAACCGCACTGCAGCTTGGCACCATCACGCAGGCACAGATGCTGGCTGAACAAGCTGCGTTTGAGAACCGGCGCAACGCGATTGCCCGCGAGGCGGTGCAGGAGCGCCTGCAGATTGCGCTGCTGGACAAAGATAAGAACCCGATAGAAGTGGAGAAGATCAACTCCGAGATTGAGGCGCTGGAGTTGGCGCACCAGGTGCGCCTGGGGCATATTCGCCAGCAGGCCACGGTGGAGTCTGGGCGCTACCAGACGCAGTTTTTTCAAGGGGTACAGGGCAACTTGCAAACCTCGCTGCAGAGCATGCTGAGCACCATGACGATCACCAGCTCGGGCATCAAGGGGTTGTTTGCTTCCATTGGCCAGACCATGGCGCAAACGGCGTCCAAGATGGCGGCAGACTGGCTCATTAACCAGATCAAGATGCGGCTGTCATCCAAGACTACGGCGTTGTCACAGCTCAACAGCAATGCGGTAGCGGCGGCGGGTGGGGCTTATAACGCGATTGTGGGCATTCCCTACGTGGGGCCATTTTTGGCACCGGCAGCGGCGGGGGTGGCCTATGCGGGCGTGATGGCGTTTGGCGCCATGGCCTCGGCTGAAGGTGGCTTCGATATTCCGGGCAATGTGAACCCGATTGTGCAGACGCACGCACGCGAGATGATTTTGCCTGCCAAGCATGCGGACGTGATCCGTGGCCTGGCAGATGGTGGGCCTGCAGCCGCTGGCGGCGGCGGGGGTGACATTCACATCCATGGCAAACCCACCGACAAAATCAGCATGACGGAGCTGGCGGTGATGCTCAAGCGC
>NZ_JBAWYV010000114.1:0-10581 GCF_037143375.1 Rhodoferax sp.
CCGGCTGACATCTCGGACCCGCAGGAAATCATTGCCCGTGCCAAGACCTTGAGCACGGAACTCGACACCAACATCACGCCGGGCTTTGAGGCGCTGGTGTTCAAAGCCTCACGCGGTATTGAAGACATTTACGAGCTGACCTACATCCGAAAGGACGGCAGTCGCTTCCCGGCGGTGGTGTCGGTTACGGCGCTGCGTGACGATCAGGAAGCCATCATTGGTTACCTGCTGATTGGTACCGATAACACCGCCCGCAAGGAAGCGGAAGAGGCCTTGCTGAAGGCCGGGGCCTTGCAAAAAGCGATTTTTGACAGCGCCAACTTCTCCAGCATTGCGACCGATGCCAAGGGCGTGATCCAGATTTTCAACGTCGGGGCCGAACGCATGCTGGGGTACACCGCTGCCGAGGTGATGAACCAGAGCACCCCGGCTGACATCTCGGACCCGAAGGAAATCATTGCCCGTGCCAAGACCTTGAGCACGGAACTCGACACCGAAATCACGCCGGGCTTTGAGGCACTGGTGTTCAAAGCCTCACGCGGGATTGAAGATATTTACGAGCTGACCTACATCCGAAAGGACGGTAGCCGCTTCCCGGCGGTGGTGTCGGTTACGGCGCTGCGTGACGATCAGGAAGCCATCATTGGCTACCTGCTGATTGGTACCGACAATACCGCCCGCAAACAGATTGAAGAGGAGCGCAAGAAACTTGACCAGCGCTTGCGGGATCAGCAGTTTTACACCCGCTCCTTGATTGAATCCAACATTGACGCGATCATCACCACCGACCCGGCGGGCATCATCACCGACGTCAACAAGCAGATGGAGCTGTTGACGGATTGCACGCGCGACGAGTTGATTGGCGCACCGTTCAAGAAATACTTTACCGAACCCGAGCGTGCCGAGGATTCCATCAACTTGACGCTGGCTGAAAAGAAGGTTAACAACTACGAGCTCACTGCGCGTACCCGGGACGGGATGGAAACGGTGGTTTCCTTCAATGCAAGCACCTTTTATGACCGCGACCGGAACCTGCAAGGGGTGTTTGCTGCAGCGCGTGATGTGACTGAGCGCAAACGCCTGGACTGGGTGCTGCATGAGAAAAATGTTGAGCTTGAAAGTGCCCGCCTGGTGGCGGACAAGGCCAACCTCGCCAAGTCGGATTTTCTCTCCAGCATGAGCCATGAACTGCGCAGCCCGCTCAATGCCATTCTTGGGTTTGCCCAGTTGATGGAGTCGGAAACGCCACCACCCACTCCGAGACAAACAGAAAGCATTGCCCAGATTTTGCGGGCTGGCTGGCATTTACTCAAACTGATCAACGAGATTCTGGACCTGACAAAAATTGAGTCCGGGTTGATTCCGTTGTTAAAAGAGCCGGTGGCGCTGGCTGCCATCCTGACAGAATGCCAAAGCATGTTTGAGAACCAGGCGCAGCAGCGGGCCATCACGATGGTCTTTCCTCCGGCCGATCTTGCGTATTTTGTGGCGGCCGATCAAACCCGGCTCAAGCAGATTTTCATCAACTTGCTGACCAATGCCATCAAATACAACACCTTGCAGGGCACGGTTGAAGTGACATGCACGCCGGGTACCGAGGGTCGCATCCGCGTGAGCATCCGCGATACCGGCAAGGGACTGAGCCCTGAACAACTGTCGCAGTTGTTTCAGGCTTTCAACCGACTTGGCCAGGAGGGCAGCGGCGTGGAAGGAACTGGCATCGGCCTCGTGGTCGCCAAGCAACTGGTGGAGTTGATGGACGGCACCATTGGCGTGGAAAGCAAAGTGGGGGAGGGCAGCGTGTTCTGGTTTGAATTGCTGTCGGCGACAGCGCCTGCTGCCCCACTTGAAAGCAGCGTCGTGACGCTGTCACGGCCCGTCCTACTGAGTCGAATGCAGGTACGCACCTTGCTGTATGTGGAAGACAACCCGGCCAATATGACACTGGTCGAGAAAATCATCGAGCGCCACCCTGATATTCGCCTGCTGACGGCGGTTGACGGTCGCAGTGGCATCGCGCTGGCGCGCCAAGAGGTGCCTGATGTGATCCTGCTGGACATCAACCTGCCAGGCATCAATGGTTATGAGACCTTGAAACTGTTGCGCGAAGACCCGCTGACATCCCATATTCCGGCACTGGCCATCAGCGCCAATGCCATGCCAAGTGACATCAAAAAAGGCAATGAGGCCGGATTTTTGCGTTACCTCACCAAGCCGATCAAGGTCGATGAATTTATGTCGGCGCTGAATGCGGCGCTGGAACTGACTGAGAGATACAAGTTATGACCCCCGTTCAAGCCTTCCCAACATCCCGCATCATGGTGGTGGACGACACGCCTGCCAATGTTGAACTGCTGGTGCGAATGCTCTCAGACCGCGGCTACCAGACGCAGGCGGTGCTCAACGGCGAGTTGGCGCTGCAGGCGGCTCGCAGTGACCCGCCTGACCTGATTTTGTTGGACATCAATATGCCGCACATGACGGGCTATGAGGTGTGCGAGCAGCTCAAGGCCGATGCCGCCTTGAAGGATATTCCTGTCATTTTTATCAGCGCGCTGCAGGATGCGAGTGACAAGGTCAAGGCGTTTAGTGTGGGCGGGGTGGACTATGTGACCAAGCCGTTTCAGCTCAGCGAGGTCTACGCTCGGGTAGAGACTCACCTGAGCTTGCGGCACCTGCAACGCCGACTCAGCGCGCAAAACGATAGCCTGGAGCTACTGGTGGCGCAACGCACCCAGGAATTGGCCATGGCCTATGAGCGGGTGCAGGAACTCTGCCGGCTCAAGGATGACTTTATGGGCATGATTTCGCATGAAATGCGCACGCCAGCCAATGGGATTCTCGGCCTGGGCGATCTGCTGATTGACCTCTGCCCGCCCTCGGACAAGCGAACCCGCTACGCGTCCTTGTTTGCCAGAAGTTCCGAGCGCATGGTGAACCTGCTCGATGACCTGAGCCTGATCGCTGACATGGATAACCTCACCCCCAAATTTCGGGTGGCTGTGCGTTTTGTAGAGTTGCTCCGGCAGGTGAAAGACGCGCTGCCTGGCGTGCAGGTTTCTATCACCCCCTCGCCCGCTGTGGACGCATTTGTCATCAAGGGGTACCAGCCACTGCTCAGGAAAGCCCTGCGTACCATGGTCCTGTTGGGTGCCGCCTTCAGTCGCAGCAAGTTGGAGGTGCACTTGAGCGGCACTGTTGATGCACAGCGTTTGCGTGTGCGCATTGAGTTGGACGCACTGGCCTTAAACAGCGAGCAAGTGGACGAATTTTTTGTCATCAGCTCCCAATCACGCTCTACCTCTGCGGCTGAACCCATGGGGCTGGCGCCGGTAGTGGCGCACCGGATCTTTGAAGCCTTTGGCGGCGAATTAAAGTTGGTGAAGGAAGACGGGAATGGTGGCTATCTGGAAACTGTATTTCTACGGGACCAGAGCGCTGACGGGTCGCTTGGAGGTGTTGCATGAAAGGCATGCCCGACCTGCTTCAGGCAAAAATTCTGATCGTCGACGATCAGCCCGCCAATGTGATTTTGCTGGAGCGCATGCTATGCGGTTCAGGGTATGCGGCGGTCTCGTCGACCCTTGTTTCAAGTGAAGTCTGCGCACTGCACGCGGCCAACCGTTATGACCTGATCCTGCTGGACCTGCAGATGCCTGGCATGGATGGATTTCAGGTGATGGAAGGTTTGAAGGAAATCGAGGCGGGGTATCTGCCTGTGCTGGTCATCACGGCCCAACCGGAGCACCGGTTGCGTGCCTTGAACGCTGGCGCCAAGGATTTTGTGACCAAACCGTTTGACATGGTCGAAGTGCTGGCACGGGTTCACAACATGCTGGAAGTGCGTTTGCTGCACAAGGCCTTGACGCGTCAAAACAATCTTTTGGAAAAACGCGTCATGGAACGCACCGCTGAACTTCACGAGGGCTATGTAGAAACTATTTTCACCATGACGCGTGCGGCAGAGCACAAGGACGAAGACACGGGTGCGCACGTCCAGCGCATCAGCTACTACAGCAGTGCCGTGGCGAAATTGCTCGACCTCGATGAAGACTATGTGGATAGCATCTTTTACGCCAGTCCGATGCACGACATTGGCAAGATCGGCATCCCCGACCAGGTGTTGTTGAAGCCCGGTAGTTTCACCCCGGAGGAGTGGGCCGTGATGCAGACGCACGCCGCTATGGGCGCCATGATTCTGGGTAAAAGCAAGTCGCCTTATCTCCAGATGGGGGCAGAGATTGCGCTTAACCACCATGAACGCTGGGATGGAGGAGGCTACCCCAACGGCAAGCAGGGCGAGGAAATTCCACTGTCGGCACGGATCATGAACATCTGCGATATTTATGACGCGCTGCGCAGCAAACGGCCCTACAAGCCCGCTTTTGACCATGAAAAGGCGTTAAACATCATCACCGTGGGTGATGGTCGCACGCTGCCTTCGCATTTTGACCCCGTCATCCTGGAAATATTCAAGCAAAACCACACCAGTTTCAGCGATATCTTCACGGCCTACGCGAATTGAGTTCTCGTTAGACTCAGAGTCCACGCGCCGTCCGGCGCGGCTTGCTGGCTTTGTTTCTTGAGGATTTCTGATGACTCACTCCCCTGTTGCTGCCCCTGGCATCGTGTTTGAAGATGAATTCGTGGCGGGTCTGAAAAAAATCTTTGAAGAAATGATTGTTTTCAACCAGGTGCTGGGCCTCAAGATCATCACACTCACGCCCACCGTGGTGCGGGCGCGCATCGACATGAAACCGACCCTGATTGGCCATTACGCCCACAACCGGATTCACGGGGGCGTGATCAGCGCCGGGCTCGATGCCATGGGCGGTCTGGCCGTCATGGCCGCCATCGGCGCGCGCCACATGGATGAGACCCCCACCCAGCGCCTGCACCGCTTTGGCAAGTTGGGCACCATCGATTTGCGCATCGACTATTTGCGCCCCGGCATTGGCGAATATTTTGAATTGCGGGCCGAAGTCATGCGCCTGGGCTCCCGTGTGGCCTCGACCCGCATGGAGTTTTCAGGGGCCGATGGCAAGCTGCTCTCGACCGGGTCAGCGGCATACATTGTTTCCTGATGTTTGAGGTGGAAACCTTGGTTTGCCCGTGTTACGCTTTGCAACGTCATAAAACTTTTGATTGAATCAGGATACTTTCATGATCCTCTCTCGCTTTGCTTCCCTGATCTTTGTTCTGTGTTTGACTGCCAACGTGGCGGCCCAACCGGCGGCGCCCAAGGTCATCGCGTTTGCCCAGGACACCCTGAAAAACGATTTTCGACTGGCCCAGGTGAATGAGGTGCGTGACGCCGTGGCGGCCCATCCGGAGTTAAGCTTTGTTTACTCTGATGCGCAGGGTCAGACTTCGCTGCTGATTCGCCAGATCGAGCAGTTCATCGCGCAAAAAGTCGATGTGCTGGTGCTGGGCACCAACGACGAGCAAGCCGTGGTGCCGGTGGTGAGCAAGGCTTATAAAGCAGGCATTCCGGTGATTGTGCTGGACCGGGGCATCAAGGGGCAGGATTACAGCACCTTCATCAATTCAGACAATGTGCAGATTGGTGCCATCGGCGCTCAATTCATTGCCGAAAAACTCAAGGGAAAAGGACTTGTGCTCTTGTTTGAGGGCCTGCAAAGCGCCGATGTGACGCACTTGCGCAGTCAAGGCTTCCTGGCGGTGATGGCGAAATACCCGGGCCTCAAGGTTATCAAGCGCACCGGAAATTATTTGCGCAAAGACGCGCTGCTGGAAATGGAAAAATTGCTGGCGCAAGGTGTTCGGGTGGACGCCATTTTTTCCGAAAGCGACAGCATGCTCAGTGGCGCCCGTATGGCCCTGCAAAACCAGAAGGTAGACCTGCGCAAGCTCGTCAGCGTGGGCTGTGACTACACCAGTGAGGCGCGTGATGCCATTCGAAATGGCACCCAAACCGGCTCGGTTCTGTTTCCGTTGGGCGGCAACATGGCCGTGGAAGTGGCGCAAAAGCTGCTCGCCAAAACCGCTGTGTCGCGCCATGTGGTGATTCCCGTCAAGTTGGTGACGCGTGACAATGTGGAACAGGTCTCCCCCATCTTTTAACGTTTAGTTGTTCCGTGGATATTTTTTTACGCCTGCGACGGCAACTCAGTAACCGGTTGGCGCTCCTCGTCACACTGGCCGTGGTACTGACGGTGGTCGCGCTGGGTGTTTATTTTGATGTTTTTTTGCGTGCCAGTTTTCTTGAAACGACCCGTGCGCGTATGCAGCACGTTTACCAGCGCCTGGACTACAACCTCAGCCGCATTGAGGAGGAGCTCAAAGAGGGCGCTGCGTTTGCCGCCAAAAATGAGCAGTTGATTGCCTCAGTCGAGCTGATCAACCGCTACCAGGATAAGTCCAGCTACAGCGTTGCCCTGATTGATGAAGAAAAAAAGACGCTAACCCTTGAATTGCTGGCGCGCGTCAAGCTGTCCCTCAACAGCGACATGGCGCTGTATGGTGCGGATGATGAGTTGATCGCTTTTGCCGGCCAGCAAGCGGGGGCATATCAGTTAGGCTACGTGACTTTTGTTGAGGGACAACCGCAGTTGCTCAAACGTCTGGAAACGGTGCGCGAGTTTCGCCGCGCCGAGTTGCCTAAAGACGACGACCTGACCCAGTTGCATGTGGCAAATCACCCACAAGAAAAATCAGCACAAGAAGGGTTGATCACGTACCTGCGACGGGGCAAGCAGTTGGTCGTTAAAAGTCACCAGAATGTTTTTGACGCCATGACCAACCGGCGTGTTGCCCATCTTGAGTTGTCCTATGTTTTGGACGATGCTTATTTCGCCCAGTTTTCAAAGGACATGGATGCCAAGCTGACGCACGCCTTTGAGAGTCCTTTGGCCGCGCAAGCGCATTCGCTGGCAAGTCGCTCGGACGTTCAGTCCCTGAGCGTGTCCCAGTCGCCAGACCAGTACTTGGGGGTGATGAAAAAAGACACGCTGGGTAGTCCGGTTTATTTCACGGTGGCCCTCGACAAGACCCGCGAAAACGCCTTGGTGAACAACCAGCGGGTTGAGTTTTTCCTGCTGCTGCTCGCCTTGACGACCGGTGTGTTGCTGTTCATGCGTCAGATGTTTCAACGTAGTCTGGCGCGTCCTCTGGCGCGCTTGATGGAACAGATTCGCCAAATCAAGCAAGGTAACTATGCCGAGATGCACACCCTCGCCACCGGTGACGAACTGGAAGAAGTGTCTTTCAGTGTCAACACGCTGGCGCTGGCGGTGGCGCAGCGCGAAGCGGCCTTGGAGCAATCGCGCCGAGATGAATCCTACCGAGCCAACCACGATGCCTTGACCGGCCTGTCCAACCGCCGGGACTTTTCACAGCGCTTGTTGCAGGCGCTCGCGGCGGCAGAAACCCGGCAGGGTGAAGTGGCGCTGGTGTTCATGGATGTGGATCAGTTCAAGCTGGTTAACGACACGCTGGGGCATGCCGTGGGGGACCAACTGCTGATGCAAATTGGCCAGCGCATGCAACGCAACGTGCGACCGGGCGACACCCTGGCGCGTATCGGGGGCGATGAATTTACCGTGTTGATTGAGAACGTCAGCGGGCAGCCCGATGTGGCGCGCATCGTGGCGGCGTATCTGGCGCTGTTTCATGCGCCGTTTATCTGTGGCGAGCATGAGATCAGCGTCACCGCCAGTATCGGCATTGCCCGCTACCCACACGACGGGGCGGACAACGGGTCGCTGCTCAAGCACGCAGACCTGGCGCTTTACAAGGCCAAAGACAACGGGCGCGACACCTTCTGCTTTTTCACGGCCGACCTGTCTGAGCGTGCCAGCGACCGGGCCGACATGATTCACGCCCTGAAACTGGCGATTGAAGCGGGCGACCAGTTTGTGTTGCATTACCAGCCCAAGGTGAGTGCCGTCACCGGCCAAGTGGTAGCCGCAGAGGCTTTGATCCGCTGGAACAGCCCTGATTACGGTTTTGTGCCCCCGGGCCGGTTCATCGCCCTGGCGGAAGAGAGCTGCCAAATTGTGGCGATTGGGGACTGGGTCATCCAGCAAGCCTGCGCTGATTTGGCCTACCTGAACCGCCAGCAGATAGAGTTGCAGCACCTCAGCATGAATGTCTCCAACGTGCAGTTGCGGGGGCACGATTTGCTGGGAGTGCTGCGTCAGGCGATTGAGAAAAACGACTTGCCATCCCGGCAAATCGAGCTGGAGATCACCGAAAGCTATATTGCCAAGGACTCTGGCTTGGCCATTGAGTCGCTGCACGCGTTTCGGGCGCTGGGTTTGCAGTTGGCCATTGACGACTTTGGCACCGGTTACTCATCTTTAAGCTATCTGCAAAAGCTGCCGTTCACCCGGCTCAAGATCGACAAGTCGTTTGTCGATGGTTTGCCCGACAACCCCGACAGCGTCTCGATCACCCGCGCCATCATGGGGCTGGCCAGGAACTTCGGCCTGGCGGTTACGGCCGAGGGCGTGGAGCATGAAGCGCAGCTCAGGTTCTTGCAACAAGAGCACTGCGATGAAATCCAGGGTTATTACTACGCCAAACCGATGCCGCTGGCGGCCTTCATCGCCTTCTACCAAGCCCAGTCGGAAATAATGAAGAATAGGTCTCTAGCCCCCGTGCTGTCTGCGTAAGCAGCTATTTAAATAATAGCGAATTCAGGCGGTCTGTTTGGGTACTTCGCGCGGACGACCTTCCTCGTCCACCGCCACATAAGTGAGCGAGGCTTCGGTCACCTTGATGTATTCGCCTTGCGACCGAAAACGCTCGGCAAAGACCTCGACCTTGACCGTGATCGAGGTGCGCCCAATGCGCGTCAACTTGCCAAAAAACGACAAAATATCGCCCACCCGCACCGGGTGCTTGAAGATGAATTCGTTCACCGCTACGGTGGTCATGCGGCCGCCGGCATAGCGCGCCGGAATCACCGCCCCGGCCAGATCGACCTGCGCCATCACCCAGCCGCCAAAAATATCACCATTGGCATTGCAGTCGCGCGGCATCGGAATGACCTTGAGCACCAACTCCTGGTCGGTGGGCAGCAAGACATTGGCCGGGCGGCAAGGCATGACAGGGTTCGGACTGGGGTTTGTAGACATGGGCACAATCGGGAGAGTTACTTTTCAGGATTGTCCCTTATGCGCCGTTCCGGCTCTCACCATGACGCAGCGACCGCGTCCAACCCCGCCGCCCCCCGTTCTGACCTGGCCACCTTGCGCCGCCTGTTTCCCTATTTGTGGGAGTACAAATACCGCGTGATGGCTGCACTGGCGTTCATGGTGGGTGCCAAAACCGCCAACGTCAGCGTGCCCCTGTTGCTCAAGCAACTGATTGACACCATGAACCCCAAAGGTGGCCTTGATGCCCAGGCCTTGCTGGTGGTGCCGGTGGCGCTGCTGTTTGCCTACGGCTTGCTGCGCCTGTCCACCACGCTGTTTGCCGAGTTGCGCGAACTCATTTTTGCCAAGGCCACCGAGGGCGCCTCGCGCAGCATCTCGTTGCAGGTATTTCGCCATCTGCACGCTTTAAGCCTGCGTTTTCATCTGGAGCGCCAGACCGGCGGCCTGACGCGCGACATCGAGCGTGGCACGCGGGCCGTCAATTCGCTGATCTCCTATTCGCTCTACAGCATCATCCCGACGCTGATCGAAGTCGCCATGGTGCTCACCTTGCTGGCGGTCAAGTTTGACGTCTGGTTCGCCTGGATCACGCTGATTGCGCTGGTGTTCTACATCACTTTCACGGTGTTGGTGACCGAGTGGCGCACCGAGTTTCGCAAGGTCATGAACGAGCTGGATTCCAAGGCGCACAGCCGCGCCATTGATTCGCTGCTCAATTACGAGACCGTCAAATACTTCAACAACGAAGAGTTCGAGGCCACACGCTATGACGAGAACCTGGAGCGTTACCGCCTGGCCGCCCTCAAAAGTCAGCGCACGTTAAGCCTGCTCAACACCGGCCAGCAACTGATTATTGCCACCGGCCTGATCGCCATGCTGTGGCGTGCCACGCAAGGCGTGGTCGATGGCCGCATGACGCTGGGCGATCTGGTGATGGTCAACGCGTTCATGATCCAGCTCTATATTCCGCTCGGGTTTTTGGGCGTGCTGTACCGCGAGATCAAACAAAGCCTGACCGACCTCGACAAGATGTTCACCCTGATCGAGCGTGACCGCGAAATCGCCGATGCGCCGGGTGCGCTGCCACTCAAAGTGGACGGTGCCAGCGTTACCTTCAGCCACGTCAACTTTGCGTATGAGGAGGCGCGGCCGATTTTGCATGACATCAGTTTTGAGATTCCGAGCGGCAAAACCGTGGCGGTGGTGGGTCCGTCCGGTTCCGGCAAATCGACGCTGGCGCGGTTGTTGTTCCGGTTTTACGACGTGCAAAGCGGCCAGATTCTGATCGCCGGGCAAGACATCAAGCAAGTCACCCAAGCCAGCGTGCGCCAAGCCATCGGTATCGTGCCGCAAGACACCGTGCTGTTCAACGACACGGTGGAGTACAACATCGCCTACGGCAAACCCGGCGCCACGCGCGAGCAGGTGATCGAGGCCGCGCAGTCGGCGCACATCCATA
>NZ_JBAWYV010000115.1:0-10568 GCF_037143375.1 Rhodoferax sp.
AATGGGTCACGATAGCAGCGACCGGCAACAGACAGCAACCCGGGGTTTACAGCAGCGATGCGAGTAGCAATACCCGGCTCCTGCTTCAGATTCGGGTGCTTGCGCCTTGAGGTTATCTCGGTAGAAATATCCGTTACGACCTGTTGTCACTTATCGCAATCAATGTGCCTATTCATTGAGCAGTCGCTGCATATTCAACATACACGTTAGCTGTCGTCTCAGGCATTAATTTTGGGCCAATAGAATCATTCCTTACTTGGTACTCTTGAATTCCAGATGGCATTAAGCGAAATTGAAGCTTTCATGTGGCGTCGCAAATCACCTGTTCACATTCGGGATGAACTCGACGTTGAATGTCGAGTTGATGGCCAAAGTGTCGACATTTTCGAATTAAGACCTCAGTTGAGTGACCTCACTGAGAAGCAAGAGACACAGATTGCAAAGCGACCTTCGTCCGTACCAAAGGCCGATGGCGAGTCTTCAGAATGCGCCATGACCAACGCTGGCAAAGCTATAAGCCCAAGGCCGAAGTCAATAACCTGAAAGAGTTCCTGAATGCTATGGACCTGGACGAACATTGCTGTTGCTGGCGATAGCTGGGAACGTAATCATGAATAATTCCCACAGTTAGATGATTTTAAAATAAGGTTACGAATGGATGATTTATTGGTTTCTTCGGTGGTTCAAGGTGCTGGGATGGCCGTCATTTTTTTTCCAATTGCTTGGCTTGCTCTGCGAAAGAAGTTAAACCTCAACAAATTCTCAGAATCAAAACATGGATTGATAACTGCCATCCTCGCACTTCCCATCATGAAAGTGATGGGCATCTTTGGAGACCCGGCCACACAAGTGGGGCAAATCTTGGGGTTTTTGGGACCCGTACTAACGTGCGCGTTGCTGGTCTATCTGTCTCGGCCCAGACAAGATTGACAGCAGCAAGTTCTTTATGCACGAGTGACGTGCAGAAACGTTTGTAAATCCTCCAATATTTTTCCTGACGTACAACCATCATGGTTGATGAAGCGATGCCCTGCAACGCGGCGATGGACATCGTTTTTGTCCTTGCCCGCCCAGAGGTTGAACCTCCAAGCTGTTTTCATTGGGTTCTTTGCCGCCCGAGGTTCTGAGTGCGCTGGCTTTTACCGCCGCTGAGCGCAGGTAGTTTCATCAACTTATCCAGATTGGGAATCGGAGACGAGACCTTGGTGCCACGCTTAAAAATCAGGGCGTGCTCGGGGCGCATCCCATTGACCAGTTTGTAACAGAGAGCGTGGCCGCTTTCATGGCGGGCGTACTGCAGGGCTATGCGTAACAAATTCGACACTTCCTGATCGTAAGTGGTCGATTCCATTAGAAATGGAAGTCAAACCGGTCAGTGTTTCCCCGCACTGGTCGCAATGGTCTGCAGATGAATACCTTTTAGTTTCTCCAAAAGCGTGGTTGGCGATTCTGAGCGTTGGGCGACCTTGAGCCGCATACGCATCACCCGGTACAAAACAAGCTCCATGAAGCAAATCAGCGCGTGGGCCCGCATGCGCTGTGGTAATCGGTTGTACACCGGGCCAATCTCGATGTCGGATTTATGCACCTGAAACCCGCGCTCAATATCAGCCAGACTTTTGTAACGCTGCACCACCTCAGCCGCTGTTGCATTGGTGTTGGTCACCAGCAGCAACTTGCCATCGAGCAGCTCCCAACAGAACCGGTTGCGAGTCTTATCGTGGTAACTGCATTAAATTTCATTTTGATTAATGATTCGACGTGAGGCTTGTCTGAACAAACCAAAACGGCAGGGGAATACTTTTCTCATCAGGTTGAAATAGCTTCAAGTCCTGATGCCATTGACATCGGTTATGTTCGAAGGATGACCTCGCACCGATTCACCAATGCTTTGCCCCTACTAGCCGTACTGGGCTCAGTAACGGCTCTGGGTATTGGCACCTCCTTTGCCAAACAGCTTTTCCCCCAAGTGGGTTCCTTGGGTACCACCGCGTTGCGGGTCGGCTTTTCTGCCTTGCTGCTACTTTGCTTGTGGCGGCCGTGGCGATGGCCGTTGTCGCGCGTTGATGCATTGTCTCTCTTGCGTTACGGCGTTGCCTTGGGTTTCATGAACCTGCTGTTTTACATGTCGCTGCGCACCATCCCGTTTGGTTTGGCAGTCGCCATTGAGTTTTCCGGGCCACTGGCGGTGGCCATGATTTCGTCGCGCAGGAAAATTGACTTTGTTTGGCTGGCACTGGCCATACTGGGACTGGGTATGCTGTTGCCGATGGGCCATGACGTGAGAAGACTGGACCCGGAAGGCGTGCTGTATGCGCTGGCCGCTGCGGTGTGCTGGGGCTGCTATATCGTATTTGGAAAGCGAGTGGGCCATTTGCATGCCGGACACTCTGTGGCTCTGGGCCTGACTGTGGCGGCCATCACAGTGGTTCCGTTTGGTGTCTGGCAGGCGGGCTCAGCATTGCTTGAGCCTCGCATCCTGATCTTTGGACTGGGTGTGGCTGCCATCTCCAGTGCCGTGCCGATTTCACTGGAGATGGTGGCCTTGAAGCGCCTGCCGCAAGAGGCCTTTGGCATCATGACTAGCATGGAGCCAGCGGTTGCGGCTTTGCTGGGCTTACTGATGCTCGATGAACACCTGAGTGGCCTGCAATGGTTGGCTATTACGTGCACTATGCTGGCTGCTGTCGGTAGTTCAATTACAGCGCGCCACGACAGGCCAAATAATGTTCTATCGGAAGTGGTGATGTAAAGCTCGGCCGGTATGTCGTTGACGCGTCAAACAGGATGCTGCCACTATTGGCTGGCGCCATCGTATTCAGCCGCATTAAGCTGAAGCCGAGCGGTTTTAGGCTTGGCGCGCAATGACACTGTCGAGCGCGTCACATCCGCTGTGCATTTGGAAAAAAATGGGCCTGTTTCGATGCGGCTATATGGTTCTCTATCCAAAGTTAAGCTCGAAATTTTCGAATGCATTATTTGACCGTTTCGCAGCATGGGGATTCTTGATGCTGCTAATGTTGACCTCACTATTTCCAACTTTGAGAGGATTCCATGCGCTATCGCCTGCTGGGTCGTACCGGCCTGTATGTTTCTGAACTTTGCCTGGGAACCATGACCTTTGGTGGCCAGGGTTTCTGGAAAGTGATGGGGGGCTTGGAGCAGGGTGCTGCGACTGCGCTGGTTAAGCAGGCGTTTGATGCCGGTGTTAACTTCATAGATACCGCCAACGTGTATTCGCTGGGTGAATCCGAAACGCTCACCGGCAACGCCATCAAGAGCCTGGGCCTGCCGCGCGACGAACTGGTGGTGGCAACCAAGGCGACTGGCATCATGAGCGAAACGGCCGTCAACGCCCGCGGTCAGTCCCGTTATCACCTGATGAATGAGCTTGATGCCAGCCTGAAGCGGCTGCAACTCGACCACATCGACCTGTACCAACTTCATGGCTATGACCCACTGACCCCGTTGGAAGATGTGCTCTCCACCCTGAACGACATGGTGCGCTCGGGTAAGGTGCGGTACATCGGCCTGTGCAACATGGCGGCCTGGCAAATCATGAAGGGCCTGGGGATTTCGCAGAGACATCAGTTGGCCCGTTTCGAGAGTGTGCAGGCTTATTACACGGTAGCCGGGCGTGACTTGGAACGTGAAGTGATACCTTTGATACAAGACCAACAACTCGGACTGATGGTCTGGAGCCCACTGGCTGGTGGCCTGCTCAGTGGTAAGTTCAGTCCTGACGGAACAGGGCCGCAGGGCTCACGCCGGGCGAATTTTGACTTTCCGGTAATCGATAAGCCACGTGCTTTCCGGGTGGTTGACGCCATGCGCCCGATTGCACAGCGCCATGAAGTATCGGTGGCACGCGTGGCACTGGCCTGGTTGCTAAGTCGCCCCCAGGTGAGTACCGTGATTGTGGGTGCCAAGACGCCAGCACAACTCGCAGACAACCTTTGTGCCACCTTACTTGAGTTGAGTCAAGATGAACTGAAAGAGTTGGACGACGTCAGTGCATCGCCGCCCGAATATCCAGGCTGGATGCTGACCATGCAGGGGCAATACCGCGCCAACCCGCCTGTGAAAGATTAACCTTAGTGGCATCGTCCACTTGCTTTATATCAACTCCGATTCATGTGAAGCACCGTTAAGTCCGGACGTTAATTTATCCATCTGCCGATTTGCCAATGGGCAATCGTCAAATTGGTGAAATGGTTCTGTTCTTCATACAAATAAACACAAAGGAAATATCGTGTTCAAAGGAATTCTCATCACCAAAGACGACGCTGGTTACAAAGCAGCGCTTCAAACCATCGACCCGACCGTGCTGCCAGAAGGCGATGTCACGGTGCAAGTCGAGTGGTCCACACTCAATTACAAGGATGGGCTGGCAATAACCGGAAAATCTCCGGTCGTGCGTCGTTTCCCCATGGTGCCTGGTATTGATTTTGCGGGGACCGTGACTGAAAGTACGAACCCAGCCTGGAAGACAGGAGATAAGGTCATATTGAACGGATGGGGTGTCGGTGAGACCCACTGTGGTGGTCTGGCTGAAGTAGCGCGCGTGAAGGGGCAGTGGTTGGTCCCGCTGCCAAAAAGCTTCACGACACGCCAGGCGATGGCCATTGGTACTGCTGGGTATACCGCGATGCTGTGCGTGCTGGCACTGGAAAAGCATGGCATCAAGCCGCAAGACGGTGAGATTCTTGTGACCGGCGCCAATGGCGGCGTCGGCAGTGTCGCCATCGCTTTGCTTGCCAAGTTGGGCTACTCGGTGGTGGCCTCAACAGGGCGCCTCCATGAAGACGAATTTCTCAAGTCGCTGGGCGCCAATCTGGTCATCGACCGGGCCGAACTCTCCGCACCAGGCAAAGCCATTGGCAAAGAGCGTTGGGCCGGTGTCATTGATACAGTCGGCAGTCACACCCTCGCCAATGCCTGTGCCACGACCAAATATCGGGGAGCCGTTGCCGCTTGCGGGCTTGCGGGCGGCATGGATTTCCCGTCCAATGTGGCGCCATTTATCCTGCGCGGCGTCACGCTGTACGGCATCGACAGTGTCATGGCCCCGCTTAGCGTGCGTCAAGAAGCCTGGCAACGACTCGCCAGCGACCTCGACCCCACCAAGCTCGACGCAATGACACGTGAAATCGGATTGTCAGAAGTCATTGTCATGGGCGCTGAATTACTGGAGGGTAAAGTGCGCGGCCGAGTTGTAGTTGACGTAAATCGGGACTAAATTCGCGAGCCGTTAATCACAAGTGCTGATGTGCAGGATGGGCTGCCAGGGATTGAGCTACTAAGGAGGTGCAGTCGATTTCTAAAGCGCAAATGGAAAGAAACGGATGTTCGCGTTTCCAATAAGCGACCCAGTCCCGACAAATGGCGTTGGCAGATGCGACCATCAGGCTGCCGACACCGGATTTAAACAGCCGTTCACAGGCGTCATCTGAGATGTATAGCTGCTATAAAAATGAGTAATACTGGGACCTGAGGCAGCCCCGAAGGGGTAGGCTGCCATTTTTTGAAAATTAACTCTATGAGCTTGCAAACTTGGTGGCTTTTTGTCTTGATGACGTTCGTGGTGTCTGGTACACCGGGCCCTAACATGCTGCTGGTCTTGAGCAATGGCGCACGCTTTGGTTTACGTCCCGCTATGGCGACCATGGCCGGGTGCATGACCTCATTGCTGGTCATGATGAGCGTTTCAGCGGCAGGGCTGGGGGCCTTGCTGCAAGTGTTCCCCGCCGTGTTCGATGCGCTACGTTTGGCGGGTGCCGTTTATCTAGCGTATCTGGGCGTTAAAAGTTGGCGCGCGCCAGTGCTTGAGCAGCCGCTTGACACGGCCACGTTGATAGTGCCTGCCGTTAAGCCCGCAGCGTTATTTCGCCAGGGGATGCTGGTCGCCGCCAGCAACCCGAAGGCCATTCTGTTCGCGGTTGCCTTTTTACCGCAGTTCATCAATCCCGCGCAGGCCCAGTTGCTTCAGTTCGTCGTACTTCTGACCACATTTGCAGTCATTGAAACCAGTTGGTATTTTGTCTACGCCGTGAGCGGCAAGCGCCTGTCTGTCTATTTGCAGCGTGCGAATGTACTGCGGGCTTTCAATCGAGTTACTGGAGGTGCCTTTATTGGCTTTGCCGCGCTGATGGCGACAGTCAGGGACTGACATTGTCCGGCTGTATGGAGATCCCTTTCAAACAGGAACTGAACCGGAATTGATGGTGAACACGGGCCATAAGCAACTTATTCAGCTGGAAGACCTGCCCAATATTGGCAAAGCCATCGCCGCCGACCTGCGCTCCTTGGGCATTCACAGCCCCGCTCAATTGGCTACTCATGACCCACTTACGACATATCAAGCATTGGAGGCAGTGATGGGAAAGCGCCTTGACCCTTGCGTTTTGTACACGCTGCTGGCGGTTGCGCATTTTCAGAATACTGGTGAGCGGCTGCCGTGGTGGCAATTTACCGAGCAGGGCAAGGCCTTGTTATGAAGCTGTAGAAATGGCTGAGCGTTACCATGCCCCATGGATGAACTGAAAAATCTCGAATCCCTTGGCTTGGTTTTGCCCAGTCCAGCCTACATTGTTGGCGCCATCCTGTTTGGCATTTTCGGGTATGTGGCTTTTCGGCGCGGTCGCAAAACATTTACACCTTCTTTGACCTGGACAGGTGTCGCGCTGATGGTGTACCCGTATGCAGTCCAGCAAACGTGGTTGCTCTGGGCTGTTGGTGTTGCACTCTGCAGTTGGGCCTACGCGAAGTGGAACTGACCTGACATCGCAACTTCAACAGTGACAGCGAATTGGACTTAAACTTTTGCCATGGCCGCACCCCCCAATGAGTTCGCTCAATACTGCTGTGAGTTGCTGTCCACGGTCGGCCCCTGTGTGGCGCGCCGAATGTTCGGTGGTTACGGAATCAGTTCGGGCGGGCTGACATTGGCGATTCTGGTGGACCTGGGGCAGGGCGAAAAGCTTTGGCTCAAAGCCGGTCCAGATACCAGTCCCATGTTTGAGGCCGCTGGCTGCCAACGGTTCACCTATCTGGCCAAAGGCAAGACCCGCAGCGTGAACTATTACAGTTCCCCTGATGCTGCTATGGAATCGGCCCAAGACATGGCACCTTGGGCCCGTCTGGCATTGCAGGCAGCATTGACCGCGCACCAAACGAAAAGCAAACGCACTCCAAAATAACTGAGAGTGTTCTTGTTATGCAGGCGATACCATTAGACTACGGTTACGTCTTAGGTCCAGCCAATAGGTTGCGACGAGCCATAAAGTCGGCGCCAACACCAGCATGACTGAAAAAATTTGAGCGTAATCACCTTCGACATAAGCCTCTGTCAAATCGTGCCAATACGCGTTGTTGATACCTGGTATCAAATTGACCTCAGTGAACTCAAAGAATCCTTTGAGAAGCAGCATGGCCGCGAACGCCAACATGAACACCGCCGTGACGTTGAAAAACTGTGTGAGGTTGACCTGTCGGCCATATTTAGTCCACAGTAAAGCTATGGTCGCAGCTGAAATCAGACCAACCAAGCCGCCGACCAGCAGCAGATACATCTCGGAGTTTGCGGCCAGTGACGAAAGCATTGCAGCGGATTCGACACCCTCGCGGCCCACCATGAAGAGCGTAAAAATAAATACCGACCACCAAGCTTGGGCACCATCCAAGACGGATGCCTTGCCAATACCATCTGAAATTTCACGCCCCATTTGCTTGCCCATCTTGAGCATGTGTGAAACGCACCAAATTACCGCAGTGGCGGCAAGTAGTGCCAAAACACCTTCCCACATAGGCGATGAGGCGCCAATTTTTGCCATCACTACGCCCAACGCAATGGAGCCGGCAATAGACACCCCCAAGCCAGTTCGCACCGCATTAATAAGTGCATGGCGCCCCGTTTTACGCAAATACAGCGTGGCTACGGCCACCATCAAAAAGGCCTCCAAGCCTTCGCGGAAGGTGATGAGCAAAGTTTGGAACATAGTTTTCCTCGAAAATTATTATTCCCAAATGGTAATCATTCGCATTTGATTTGTCAATCAGGAAAATTGGAACATGGCAACTTGTTTGCAAGACCGTCATGACCACGGTCATGGTCATGGTCAGATTACTCCACAAGCAACGACCCAAATATCTTCAAAAGGTTGGGAGTAAATTTTACGGGGAGTGAGCTATTCAACGCCATTTTTACGCGCATATTTGGCGCCATATCTCACAGTTATATTGAAGCATCAACTGCATCTTGTTGAGATGGTTCAAAAAATTAGAACGTAGTCGTGAATTAAAGATAGTAAATTTTCAATGATTGCTTCCTAAACTAAAGACATCACTTTCACTTTTTTAGGAAACAAGTCATGGCTAACACTCTGATTATCAAAAGCAGTATCCTAGGCGCGAATTCAGTGTCGTCTTCAATGGCCGATGCATTCGCTGCCATCGCTGCCGCCAAGAAACCCGATGGCTAAATCACGATTCGTGACCTCGGTGCCTCGCCTCTGCCTCACCTGCGCGGTGACGTGCTGGGTCAAATGCGCTCAGATGCAACAGAATTGAGCGCACAAGCGACTGAAGGCAAAAGGGCGTTGGCCGAACTCTTGGCGGCCGACATCCTGGTACTGGCTGTGCCGATGTACAACTTCAGCGTGCCCTCTGCGTTAAAGGCTTGGTTTGACCACGTTCTACATCCAGCAAAAACCTTCGAATACACCTCTGCCGGACCTCGCGGCCTGCTTAAAGATAAAAAGGCAGTCATCCTGATAAGCTCAGCAGGTGATTACTCTGCAGTACCTGCAAGCGGCATGGATTTTGTTGAACCCAATTTGCGCGCCATCATGGGTTTCATGGGTATCACTGACGTAACCGTGATTAAAGCTGATGGCTCCGCCATGGGCGAAGCAGGTATTTCCAAGAAGAGCGCCGCATTCGCCGCAATCGAAGCGCTGTAACCAGAGACTGCGCCCTACAAACGACACATGAACAAGACGCGAAGGCAAATCATGAATGTAACTTTATCAGCTGCTATTCAAAGCGTGGCTAACTTGGCCGGAGCAACCACGACCTCACCAGCGAAGCGTATGCCTTCGATTTTTGTAGGGCACGGCAGCCCAATGAATGCAGTAGAAACCAATGAATTTACGCGTACCTTGCAACAGTGGGGCCAGAATATCGCTCAGCCAACCGCCATTCTGGTGGTTTCGGCCCACTGGCTGACTCAGAAAGAAATCAAGGTGGCGGTTCAGGCCCACCCGAAAACAATTCACGATTTTGGCGGATTTCCCCAAAGCCTTTTTGACATGCAATACCCGGCGCCCGGTTCGCCTGACTTTGCCAAGCTTGCCGCCAGTGCGCTGACCATACAAGGCGCAAAGCCCTCAGAAGACTGGGGCCTGGACCATGGCGCATGGACCGTCCTGCACCACCTTTACCCCAAGGCCGATATTCCCGTGTTCCAGATATCCATCGATTTTGCAAAAGACGGTGACTACCATTTGGCGGTGGGTAAAGCGCTGTCCGCATTGCGTGACAAGGGTGTCCTGATTCTTGCAAGTGGCAATGTCACGCACAACCTGCGCGGGCTTGACATGGGTATGCCTGATGGCTTAACCGCGTCTCGGCCCTGGGCCCAGTCTTTCGATGACGCTGTCAAGAGCGCACTGGTGGCCAACGACACGAAGGCCTTGTCGAACTACCTGACTCTTGATGCTGGTGCTCGTATTTCAGTTCCTACCCCAGACCATTACTGGCCGCTGTTGTATGCACTAGGCGCTGCGCGAGATGGCGAAAGCGCCAAATTCGTCTATGAGGGCTTTCAACTGGGAACCATAAGCATGCGTTGTGTTCAATGGGGGTAAGTCTGGATGAACGGTTGTCGTAGCGGTCTGAATAAGCGTAGCAGTGTGTTCACTGCCAATGAATCGGTGTGGATTCTCTACAGCTTGAAAGTTCGACTGGATTGGGAGACCGCGAGCGTTAGTTTAGCTAATTGATGTGAGTTTTCATGCAAAAAAAGGTGGGACCTCTTATAACAAACTGCGCCGCCAATGTGCGCAGAACTGCGCGTAACCGACCATTAGTGGGTGCCGCTGTTAAGAAGGTTTTTTTTTGGTTTGACATCGTAAAAAACGATATAAACTGTATAAATAGTTATTAAAAAATGTTGAGGTTTATATAGTATGGAAACTCAATACTCAGTTGAGGCCAAAGCCTCCAGCGAGAATTACTTGCAGCAGGGTTTGAGCCTGAGGTTGTTGACTGCAGTTCAGCCTTCATCTCGACCTGCCGCCGCGCAACATATCGGAATGTTTGCAGGTTCTTTGCTGTCCTACGATTCATGAACTCCGCCCAAGGTGCCGAACTAACTTAATGGTTCACTCTATCAGGCAGGGTAGGGTGTAGATTGACGAATTAAACCGGGTGTTATCGCGATTCGTGTAGGCACTTGAATATTTTCAGAGGCGCGAAAGCGATGAGTTTTTGCGCGTCGCTTCTCCATACAAAATACAGCGCTTAGTATTTGATTCATTGAACATTAATGTCAGAAGCCAGCCACTATT
>NZ_JBAWYV010000116.1:0-10448 GCF_037143375.1 Rhodoferax sp.
AAAAAACCGACCCTTCCAGCCCAGTTGACCCTCTTGTAGTGGCGCGACAAAGTCGTAAACCTATATGAATCAACGTTCTTTTTCATTTAACTGTCGAACCCGGGCGCTCAAGTTCAGTTCTGTTTGACGCATGACTACTCCAAGGTATGCTGGTAAGCGGCTTACGGAGTATATTAATGTTTCGTTATTTACGTGTCAATGTACTAGTGGTTCGATGCGTAGTTGTAGGACCATGGTAAGGATGCGATGGATAGTCCCCCTCAACCTTAAGGCAGGAAATCGCCGTGACAACCAGGGTTTGGGTACTTTCAGTGATTCAAATTTTTTTTACGCTTGACATCTACTTCGCCTAGTAATGAGTGACCCACACACCATTTCCATTTGCACCAGTCGGTTCTCAAAAACTATAGTTATATTGCACACTGAGAATATCGACCGAGTTCTTGTATGTTCCTATCAGAGAAGGTGCCGGCGTTGGAGAGTTGATCGTGGAATCGCTCACGAACAAATGTGAATATCCGACATCAATCGCACTGGTCATCGACGGTTTGTACTGTCCACCAAATGACAGCCAAGTACGGTTGTTATCCGGAATACGCGCAGTGCGAAACTCATTTGGAACTGGCGCCTGGTCATAAGCCAGTCCGGCGCGGACTAGCCATTGCGGGTTGTAATGGTGGGTAACGCCAACGGCTACCCGCACGGTATCTTTCCAGTTCTCAGGCGTGTTTGATAGGGTCGCCCCTGTACCGTCCACAATCTTCACCTGCTTGAATGAACTCCATCCGGTAAACGTGACATCGGCCATGACATCCCATTTATCACTGTATTGATGGACCCCACTGATCGACAAGGTATCAGGCAGTTTGATATTCAACGACACCGGTCCGTTGGCGAAGGGTAGCGAAGTGGTCACCGTGCCGTTCAAGGTATAGCTCATCGTGGAACGATAAGCCACGCCCAAACGCGTATTGGCATCCACTCTATACAACACCCCGAGGTTGTAGCCCCAAGTATTGTCGGAGCCATTGATGACTGCAATGCCGATAGCGCCTCCTTGATCTTGAGACAATTCACCTGTGATGTGCTGATAATCCAGTCCGCCACCAAGGCTCAACCGGTCATTAACCTGGTATGAGAGCGACGGATTCACATTTACGGTTTCAATCTTGGACTTGATCGCTTGTTGTTTGCCAACCCAGTTCGAGTCATATTCAGTCTGCAACCCGAACGGTGCATTGACACCCAGACCGAATTTCAGAGCGGGGTTCACCTCCATGACGAAATAGGCATTCGGGACGATCGAGGTACTGCCTGCATCGCCTCCGCTGGGGACGCCGATAGCTGAAGTATATTTAGCCGAGGGCGTGATCGCATGCGCTGCAATCACGATTTGCTTGCCGCTCATACGCGACATCCCGGCCGGATTGAAGAACACTGTTGATGCATCATCGGCGATCGCCGCTCCCCCCGCAAAGGCATTGCCCATGCCGCTGGCGCTTTGTTCGATCAATGCGAACCCAGCTGCCGCCGCGTTTGCAGACAATACAAGCAGCCCAGCGGCTACCGAGCAACTTACCATTGTTTGTTTGACTATCATGATTTCCACTCCCTATTCATGTAACAACGACTAGATAAATCAGTACCAGCCCTTGATGGTCATCTGCTGCAAAACATAGGTTGCAAACAGCAGGTGGCCGTAAGGTGTCGGATGCGTGTCATCGGAAAACAGGTAATGGGTATCCGCCGTTTGTCCGGCAATCAAAGTGTTTGCATTGCAAAGCAGTGCCCGATTTTGTGGGGTCAAAACTGGATCACACGATTGAGCTGTTGTGTTGGTCAATCGATATTTCGCCGGGTTATTAATTTCGTCTTTGATGGAGGTATATGTATCCAGATAAATGACATTTGCACTTCCCGGCAAGGCTGCTAAGCCTGCTTTCAATGTCGAATTAAATGTAATCACCATGAAATCTACGAGGCTTCTTTGCGCCACTGAGTAGGCGGCGAGCGCCGGTATATCGGCGAAGTCTGGAATATTCGCCACCATCGCATATTTCGCGCCCTTGGCCAAAATCAGTGTATTCACATCATTTACAAGTTCAGACGCGGCCGTCGCCATCGCTGTCACGGCCGCAATGACCGCCGGACCGGTGGGTGACAGATAGGTATTTGCGGCGGCGGCGCCTACCGTCGGGGTCAATTCTGCAACTGCTGTTGAAACACAATTGCTGGCCTGAGGGTCTGTTGGAACACAAGTACCAGCCACAATGTCAGCTTGTATTTGCGTCGGCACGGCTGCTGTCACTGCTGCGGTGGCTGCAGCTGTCGCACCACCTACCAACAGAGTTAATTGAAGTTGCACCTCATTTCCGCCAACCACCACAGACACCAATTCATTGCCGCTGAAACTGCCGCCATGGTCAGTCAGGTAGTTATTGATTTGCGTAACCACTGGATAAGTCAGCTCAGCGCCTCCTAAACCTGATGCGGCGGCGTAGGTTCCGTAATAAGTGTTGTGAATGCCGTACGGATTAGTCACAAGAGCGCCGCCTTGGGCATAACCATTGCATCCAGTGTGCGATACCACCGGAACGGACAGTGCTTGCGCGCCAGCCGTATCAATCAATCCCGTCACAGCAGCACAAGGCGCAGGCAGTCCCAAATTAATAGCAACAACTTCAGTCCAGTTTACGATACTGTTGCCATTGGCGGCCCTGCCATTGGCATTGGGACCATTGATGCTGAATTGCCCACCACCCGCTGCAGCAACGAACCCCACGTTGTAAGTGCCGACGTCACTCAAACTGTCGCCGAACGAAACTTGCGTGGTAAATTTTGGTTTGGCAGGCACATCGCTGTCGCCCCCGCCGCAACCGGCCAGAATAATGGCCATTAGCAAAATTGAACCGCTCTTAGATTGACTCATTTGAAATCTCCCTGGCTGATTGACCAATTTTCAACAAAATCTTCGACTTGAAAACTTTGATAGTTGAAGCCGCTGTAACTTGTTTATACCGACAAGGTGTTAAATTATTTGTCTCAGTTTCCGACGACGAAATGATCTCATTTCGAATGCATAAATATAGCCAATCCTATAAACACAGGTCGTTACCATGAATATTCCTAGGCCTGTGCAACCGGTCTATGTGTCATATGCAGCAGTTAAGTCTAAGTAGTTATATTGAGGCCGCCTATAGGGCGTTATGTATTGTTCGTGTAGGGACTTCTCGATAATTCCAAATGATCGGCAACGAGCGTGACAGAAAAAACAGGCAGCGCCACGGCATCGGGTTTCGGGGCAAGAGGAAATTCGCAGATAAGTCATGCAGAAAAGAATGCGTTGATTTTGATGCAGCAGGAGCAGATAGCGGCGCTGCAAGAGGCCGTCAAGCAAGTGCAATCGCAACTCAACATGAACAGCCGCAACTCCAGCAAGCCACCTTCAAGCGATGGCTTGAACAAACCTGCGCCGAAGTCTTTGCGTATGTGGGCGAAACATGCCAAGTCCTCGATTTACCATCACTTCAATTTGAGGTTGCCGAGCATCACGCCACGCAGTCCATCTGCAGTAGCGGGCGTGTCCATACGGGAAAGTTCCCGGTTGGTGTGAATGCGACTGTGCACTATGGCCCACGTGCACAGGCTGCCATGGTGCACCTCAATCAGAACCATGCCGTGAGATTTAGGCGTTATCCACAACAAAATACGGATAGCCAAAAATTCATATCCCGCCAAGGCTATCGGTCAAAGTTGATTAAATCCGCGCTTCCCTAGCAGTCTTGCTTCTAATGACGGGTGACAGTGGTGGCTGAACCTGGCAGCTTGGTCATCCTGGGTTCAACTGGACTGAAGGTCTACGGGGAAGTCATGAAATTAGGAAACGTGCAAGAAGCCCCCTGACGGCTTTTCCAAACCGATGGTTGGGCATTAACACTTGGTCAGCAACATTTATGTAGTTAGATTAGAGTCTGCCGACCCGGTCCCTGTGGCCATGACCTTGGAGGCACCCATGCCAACTCTCAATATCAACGGAAAAGACACGCTGGTCGAAGCCAATGTCAATACACCCATTCTGTGGGCCCTGCGCGACACGCTCGGCATGACCGGCACCAAATTCGGCTGCGGCGTGGCCTTGTGTGGCGCCTGTACCGTGCATGTGGATGGGGTGGCAACACGATCCTGCGTCACGCCGATCTCCGCTGCGGTGGGCAAAAAGATCACCACCATTGAAGCCCTTGTCAACGACAAGGTCGGTCTGGCCGTGCAAAACGCCTGGATTGCGCACGATGTAGCACAGTGCGGTTATTGCCAAAGCGGGCAGGTCATGAGCGCCACCGCCTTGCTCAAAGACAACCAAAAGCCCAGCGATGCTGATATTGATACGGCCATGGCCGGCAACATCTGCCGTTGCGGCACGTACGCTCGTGTTCGCAGCGCCATCCACGCCGCTGCGGCGACCTTGGTTTAACCCCACGCGAGGACCACATCATGCATTTCGACTCCTCCTTCAATGAGTTCGCCCATCAATTGCCAAAAGGGCTGCTAGCCCGCATGGAATCTGCGCAAGGCACTTCTATATCAATAGCAAGTGACACATTGCCACGACGCACTTTTCTGAAAATGAGCGTGGCCTCGGGCTTCGCACTGGGGGCCTACCCGCTCGTGGCCGGCGCACAAGATGGTGCGACCTCAGCCCCTGCGGCCGGGCTGAAACCATTTGAGCAACCCGCTGCGTTTGTGCGCATTGACAAAGACGGTACGGTCACCGTGACGGTCAACCGCTTGGAATTCGGCCAGGGTGTGCTGACGGCACTCCCAATGATTCTGGCGGAAGAACTCGACGCTGACTGGGCAAGCGTTCGCGGCGTGCATGGTGACGCCAATGCGGCTTATGTCGACCCGGTTTTTGGCATGCACCTGACCGGTGGTTCCGGCTCGATCAAGCATTCCTTCACCCAGTACCGAGAGCTGGGCGCGCGGGCCCGCGCTATGTTGTTGTCAGCGGCAGCGGCGCAATGGGGTGTCGAGCCCACCAGTCTGCGCACCGAAAACGGCAACGTAATGGGGCCAGGCGGCAAGTCGTTGGCATATGGGGATTTGGCCGAAGCGGCCATGAAAATTTCTGTGCCGCAAAAAGTGACGCTCAAGGATCCAAAAAATTTCCGCATTATCGGCAAGGCCACACCCCGGCTGGATGCGCGGGCCAAATCGACGGGCACGCAAAGCTTTGGCGTCGATGTGCAGTTGCCTGGCATGCTCACCGCCGTGGTCATGCACCCGCCAGTGTTTGGCGCCAGACTCAAATCAGTCAACGACAGTGCGGCCAAAGCCATTCCGGGCGTCAAAGCCGTGCTGCGCATGCCGACCGACCGCGGTGGCGAAGGGGTTGTGGTGGTGGCAGAAGGTTATTGGGCTGCAAGCCAAGGCCGCGATGCCCTCAAACTGGAATGGGACACCGCGGCCGTGGAGAAGGTTGACAGCGTGGCGCAATTGGCCAGCTACCAGGCGTTGGCTAAAAAAACCGGGCTTGTGAAATTCAATGCGGACATGAGCGCCATGGCCACGGCGCCGAAAAAAATTAGCGCGGAGTTCACTTTTCCGTATCTGGCCCATGCCCCCATGGAACCGCTCAATTGCACCGTACACGTCACCGGCCAGGGGGCCGACACCAAAGTTAATTTATGGCTGGGCACTCAGATGCCGGGTTTTGATGCCATGGCTGCGGCTAAGGTACTGGACGTGGCACCTAAAAACGTCAAGGTCAACGTGCAGATGGCCGGCGGCGGTTTTGGCCGGCGTGCTGTGCCCACCGCCGACTACGTGGTCGAAGCCTGCACCGTGGCCAAACTTTCCCGTGCGGCCGGCCTGGACGTGCCCGTGCGGGTGATGTGGAGCCGTGAGGACGACATCAAAGGGGGCTACTACCGCCCCATGCATGTGCACCGCGCCGAGATCGGCTTCGACGCCAACGGTAAGGTGCTGGCCTGGGACCATGTGGTGGTGGGGCAATCCATTGCCCAAGGCACGCCCTTTGAAGGGTTCTTGATCAAGGACGGCATCGACAACACGGCGCTCGAAGGCATGCGTGATCCCTACGATGTACCCATGCGCCTCTCGGTACACCATCCCAAGGTCAATGTGCCGGTGCTGTGGTGGCGCAGTGTCGGCTCCACCCATACCGCGTATGTGATGGAGACGCTGATCGACGAAATTGCCCGCGCGACCCAACAGGACCCGGTGGCCTACCGGTTGCAACTGCTGGGCGACAAGCACCCGCGGCACAAAGCGGCGTTGATGCTGGCGGTCGAACAATCCGGCTATGGCAAGCGCAAGCTGCCCGCTGGTCAAGCCTGGGGCGTGGCAGTGCATGAATCGTTTGATACCGTCGTGGCCTATGTGGCTGAGGCCTCGGTCACCCAAGGTGTGCCCAAGTTGCACGCGGTCACAGCCGGCGTGCACTGTAACCTGGCGGTCAATCCCAAAACCATTGAGGCCCAGGTTCAGGGCGCGGCGCTGATGGGGCTGGGCACCTGCCTGCCCGGTGCCGCCATCACTTTCAAGGATGGCGTGGTCGAGCAAAGTAATTTCGGCGACTATGTGGTGGCGCGTATGCCCGATATGCCCCGTATGGCGGTGCACATTGTCCCCAGCGCGGAGGCGCCCACCGGCATGGGCGAGCCGGGGCTGCCACCGTTGGCACCGGCCTTCGCCAACGCCATCGCCAAACTGACCGGCAAGACGCCACGCGGTTTGCCCTTCAAGCTGGCTTGACCCATGGAAAGCCTCGACCTGCGCGTGTTGGCTGACGCCTTGCAATGGCGCCGCGACGGCCATGCGGTCACGCTGGTCACTGTGGTCGAAACTTGGGGCAGCGCACCCCGCCCGCCCGGCGCGCTACTGGCCGTGCGCGACGATGGCGTCGTGAGTGGTTCGGTGTCCGGGGGGTGTGTCGAGGACGACCTGATTGCACAAACCCAGACTGCCATGCAAGACCGCTCTGTCGCAAAGCCCCCAGCGCTTGATCGGCCTTCCATGCTGGCTTATGGCGTCAGTCAGGAGGAAGCAGCGCGCTTTGGTTTGCCCTGTGGCGGCAGCCTGCGCCTGGTGCGCGAACCGCTGGTGGACACGACCTGGGTCGAATCGCTACTGGACCGCACCGCCCGGCACGAACTGGTTGCGCGGCAGCTGACCCTGGCCACCGGGGAGGTGCGTTTGCTGTCGGCCGTGCGGGGGCAGGCCATGCACTTTGATGGCAGCGTGCTCACCTGCGTGTTCGGCCCCACTTGGCGACTGCTGTTGATCGGTGCGGGCCAGTTGTCGCAGGCGGTAGCGCAAATCGCGTTAATGCTGGATTTCGAGGTGCTGGTATGTGATCCACGGGAAGAATTTGCCGCGACGCTGCGTCTGGACGGCGTGAAACGGGTGATGGGCATGCCCGACGATGTGGTGCGCTCGCTGGTGCCTGATGCACACACCGCCATCGTGGCGCTCACGCATGACCCCAAGCTGGACGACATGGCGTTGCTGGAAGCGCTGGTATCTGAGGCGTTTTACGTCGGTGCGTTGGGTTCCCGGCGCAATCAGGCATCGCGAAAGAAGCGTCTCGCCGAGCACTTTGGCCTGACGCCTGAGGAGTTGGCCCGTCTGCACGGCCCTGTAGGTTTGTTCATTGGGGCCAAGACACCGGCGGAAATCGCGGTTTCGGTAATGGCTCACATTGTCCAAGTCAAAAACGCGGCGCTCTGTGTTCAGTCAGTTACGGAGCTTAGCGCTTGCTAGCTCAACAACCCACGGTCCTGATACTGGCCAGTGGGCGCGGAGAGCGCTTCAAGGCTTCCGGTGGCCAGGGCAGCAAGTTGGAGGCTCAACTGCAAAGTAAAACTGTGCTACAGCACACACTGGATGCAGTGCGGGCCAGCGGTTTACCCTATCACCTGGAATCTGGACTTCACCTTGGCATGGGCGACTCCATTGCAGCGGCAGTGCGCGCGACCCAGGAGGCCGCCGGCTGGCTGATCCTGCCCGGTGATTTGCCGCTGATTCAGCCTGACACACTGTGGGCCGTCGCACGCGCTTTGGCGTTCCATGCCGTGGTGCTTCCTGTGTTCGAAGGTCAACGCGGACACCCGGTCGGGTTTTCCGGGGCGTGCCGTGACGATCTCATGAGGTTGAAAGGAAATCAGGGTGCTGCCCCCGTGGTTCTTGCGTATGCTGCTATTAAATTAGTAGTATCAGACGCAGGCACCGTGATCGACATTGATACGCTAGATGATTTGAATCTGGTGGCGAAACTGCTGGCCCTCAAAACGACTTTGGGGTTTGGGGCGCAATGTGCATAAATTGGGACTTGGTTGCTGCCGAGCATTTTTACGGTTTCTCGCACCGGCATGGATGAAAGGACTATTTTTTTTCCTCGATCAGTTGCTCGGGTTTCAGTGCAGGCGGTCTACCTCCTGCACTGCCCTTGGCCCTCGCGATGGCGAAAGACGACTGTGCCCTCTGCTACGTGCCTGTGCGCGAGCCCAAGGGAAAGCTATTGCGCCCGCAGACGGCTACATTGTTGCTACGCGAGACACTGGCCCTTTTGAAGCCGCCGGCCTGACTGTCATCAACCCTTGGAATACGCAGTACCCCTAAGCCCAGATCACTTAAACGACCAGTTCGCCACCACGGCAAAGGCGATGGCCATGTGGTTGGACGGAAAACCCGACTGCGTGGCGCTGCTGTTAAGCCGTTGAAGCTGCTGTTGCCTTGCTCGTCAATTGGTTGGCCGCCGATCCTTGACCTGCAAGTCGCGCCAACCGGTATCCCAATACAGCGTGGAGCCAGGACGTGCTCGACAAGATCATTGCCACCGTGCCCGTCAAGCGTCTGGGTGAGCCTAGCGAAATTGCTTCCATCATTGCCTGGGTGGCATCGGACGAAGGTGGTTACTCCACCGGTGCCGACTTCTCGGTCAATGGCGGCCTGCACATGGGCTGATGCTTTTTAAAAGCTTTTAAAAAACCCGCTTCGGCGGGTTTTTTCTTGTCAAATATTTCGTTTGGATGTGGTTTCCCACAATAGTCATCCGGATTTATCTTGATTAAAGTCAGGTCCAGCGTAGATTCATCAACCTAACCGGACTTGAACATGAACACATCTCTCGCGGCAAAAAAGAAGCCGCTATACAAATCCCTGTATGTCCAGGTGCTGACAGCCGTGACCATCGGCGTCTTGCTGGGCCACTTTTACCCCCAAGTGGGCGCCGACATGAAGCCCCTGGGCGACGGCTTTATCAAGCTGATCAAGATGATCATTGCCCCGATCATTTTCTGTACCGTGGTGATCGGCATAGCCGGCATGGAAGATATGAAAAAGGTCGGTAAAACCGGCGGCTTGGCCCTGCTGTATTTTGAGGTGGTGAGCACGCTGGCCCTGATTGTGGGCTTGGTCATCGTCAACCTGTTTGAGCCCGGTGCGGGCATGAACATCAACGCCGCCACGCTCGACACCAAGGGCATTGCGGCCTACACCGGTCCCGGCAAGATGGTGGGTACGGTCGATTTCCTGCTGAACATCATTCCGACCTCGGTGGTGGATGCCTTCGCCAAGGGCGAAATCTTGCAGGTGCTGCTGTTCTCGGTGTTGTTTGGTTTTGCCTTGCACCGGTTTGGCGGGCGCGGCACCATGGTGTTTGATTTCGTCGAGAAGTTGTCGCATGTGCTGTTTGAAATCGTCGGCATCATCATGAAGGTGGCCCCGGTCGGTGCCTTTGGTGCGATGGCGTTCACCATTGGCAAGTACGGCGTGGGCTCTTTGTTCTCGTTGGGCAAGCTGATGGCGGTGTTTTACCTGACCTGCTTCATCTTCGTGTTTGTGGTGCTGGGCACTATCTCGAAGTTGCACGGATTCAGCATCTGGAAGTTTGTGAAATACATCCGCGAAGAGTTGCTGATTGTGCTGGGCACGTCGTCCTCAGAGTCGGTGTTGCCCCGCATGATGGAGAAGATGGAAAAACTGGGCGCCAAGAAGACCTGCGTCGGTTTGGTGATACCCACCGGTTACTCGTTTAACCTGGATGGCACCTCAATTTACCTGACGATGGCGGCGGTGTTTATTGCGCAGGCCACCAACACGCCGATGACCCTGATGCAAGAGATCACGCTGCTCGGCGTGCTGCTGCTCACCTCCAAGGGTGCCGCGGGTATTACCGGCAGTGGCTTTATTGTGCTGGCGGCCACGCTGTCGGCCGTGGGCACGGTGCCCGTCGCTGGTTTGGCGCTGATTTTGGGCATTGACCGCTTTATGTCTGAAGCGCGGGCCCTGACTAATCTGGTGGGCAATGGCGTTGCGACCCTGGTGGTGGCCAAGTGGACCGGTGAATTGGATACCAACCGCATGACCGCTGTTTTGAACAACAACAACCATGTTCACATTGATGTGCTGGAAGTGATGCAGGAAGA